>DATKQH010000224.1:0-38729 GCA_035532775.1 Streptosporangiaceae bacterium | reverse complement strand
TCGCGACACACGAGCAATGTGAAGTTCGGGTACCCGGGCGACATACAAGCACGTCAAGCGCGACCCTGCTGCTGTACTTTGCTGCTGTACTCGCCCCGAGCGGCCCGCTCAAGCGTTCGAAAAACATTCCCTACCAGGTGGAGCTACGGGGATTCGAACCCCGGACCTCTTGCATGCCATCAGCAGGCAGCCCGTCCACGAGAGTGCATCCGCGCAGGTCACCGTCCTGACCCGTACGCCGGTGTGCGTCCTCGTCCACCCCGGTTGCGGTACTTCCATGTTGTACTCGCTGCAAGCTGTCACGCCCTGGCCGCCGGTGCCTGAGCCCGCTGGCTTTCGGCCTCCGGGGCATTAATTGAATTAGCCTACCTGGACTGGCCAGGAGCGACGATGACGACTCCTTCGCGGGAAGAGACTGCGGGCGGGCCCGAAGGCCCGCCCGCCCACGGACTGGATCAGAAGGGGGTGGTGACGCCCGGCAGGACCTCGAGCACGGCCTGCTCGTGGGCTGGCAGGTCGGAGATCTCGCCGTTGGCGCGGCTGCCGCGGGGCGGCGTTGATGCGGAGGGTGTCCAACGTTATCGACGCGGCGAACTCGCGAGCGCGCAGGGTGACCCGTGCCCTGGGCTCGCCATTGGATATGCTCCCGGCCTCGGCGGTCGGGCTCGAGCCGAATGGCACCGCGGTCGTCGCCTTGGGATCAGTAGCTGCCGGCGAAGTAGCCGCCATTGATATGCAGCAGGTATGCCTGCATTCCATGGTGCTCCACTTGCAGCCATTCATGATTCAAAGCTGAATATGTCCAGCCGCGCTTCACGTACGGGGAACTGGGGTTGACGAGCTTGTACCAGGGGTGGGTCAGGAAGTTGAACTGCCCCCATTCGGCTACCTCGGGATACTGGCCGGGGGCAATGTCGACAACGAACGCCATATGGTCGTAGGGCGTACCGCCGTCGTTCCAGTTGTAGACGATGATGTCGCCGGGTTCGGCAGCGGGAACCGCGTTGGTGGCGAGGTCCCTCGTGATGTCCGTCCACGATACTGAGTAGTTGGCCCGAAGGTAGCTGACCAAGCCCTGGACCCAGGTCGCCGCGTATGTCCCGGTCGTCCAGGTCGACGTCCTGGGCATGCCACCCGCCCAGAGCGCCTCGGAAACGAACCACGTACAAAGCGATCCGCTTCCCTGGGGATCCTGGGCGTTCGCCAGCGCCCAGTCGACCGCCGCCGTCCGGTTATAGCTCGGATTGACCGGCTGCGGCGCTGCTCCGCATGCAGGTACTCCGGCGTCTACCTGGTTGGCCAGCTGGCCGTCATTGATGTAGTGCGCGTTCAGGTAGCCCTGGTTGGTGCTGCCGTCATTGACCGGCCGCGTCAGGTTGAGAACGTAGTACCAGAGCTGGTTGCCGTACGGCCCGACGGCATCACCCCATGCGTAGCATTCCAGCTGCACCTGCTCGTTCATGTACACGCCGAGTCCGGTAACCGCAGAGGTGTCGGCAGTGTGGGGAGCGTACCGGAACCAGACTCCGTCAGGCAGAGTCTCGCTTGTGTTCATGACGGTGAAGATCGGCCCGCCGGATGCCGATGCGACCGCAGGTGCGAGTGCCCCAACCCCGGTGAAGACGATCGCGGCCGCAGCCGCGGCTGAGAGCCTTTGCAGGACCTTCATGTCGGACCTCCCGTCGCCATTGACGCGTCCGAGCATTTGCTGACGAGACTACGAGTCATATCCTTGTTCTCGCGAGTTCTCACCAGCTCGCCCGTCATGACGGGCATGCTCCACAGTCGAGTATGCGACGGTAGGCGTCCCCCTCCCCGCCTGGACGGAGAAACTGTGAACCAGGCAGGTCCCGCCATTCGGCGCCGGCCACCTCCTGGCCTTTTCTCGTGACTGAGCCGGCCCGGTTGCGAGGGAACATGCTGCGTGCGTGGCGGGACCACGTCGGCATGTCCGCCATCGACCTCGCCAGGACGATACCAGTCCAGAAGGCGACAATCTCAATGTGGGAAGGTGGCGACCGAGCGCGGCGCGCTGCTGCAAGCATCGACACCGTGCAGACGATCGGCAGGCGGCTGCGGCTGACGGAGCATCTTCTCACTGCCATGACTGACCTGTGGCGGGCGGCCGGGTCGGTTGAGGCACTGCCCCCTCGGACCGACTGGGCCCATAACTTCCAGCCGCCCAGCGGTCCTGCGTGGGCCTGGCTGCGGCCGTCGGCTGGTTGCACGACCCTTGCCGCCTCCTTCTGGTGGGGTGAGCCGCTGCAGGGCCGACTGGACGCCGTGGTGTCACCCCATGGCGTCGTCGTCCAACTGCCGACTAGTGTCTCTAACCCCCCGCTGCAGATCATCCTCGAGCAGCCTGGCTGGGTCGACTTCGGGCGCGGGATGGTCCCGCCCGATGTCGCCGACCGCCTCGGCATCGGCCTCATCATCAGCAGCAAGCTGATGGGGCACCGGGCGCCGACCGACCCCCCGCTCTCCGATCACGATGAGCGCCTGATCCAGCCGTGGTTCGCCCGTGCGCGCGCCCTGGCCGACGAGCACGGGCTGACGTGGGCTCTTATCGCTCCTCATCTTGGCTACGCGGCACGGCGGGAACGGAAGACAAGGCCCCTCGATGTCGCAACATCTGAACCGGCAGTGGCAGTCGATGGCGCCGGCATGATCGTGAGTCAGCTTCTGATCACGCCTGAGCAAGTCCGGCGACTCCGGGACGCTTGCGGACTCTCCCGGGATAAGGCAGCCGCTGAGGCTACCGAGCTCGATTCGGACAGGACGGTCAGCAGCAAGATGGTCGAGGGAATCGAGGCGCACGGCCGAACGCCAGAGGGAGTGCACCTCATCAGCAGGCTTGATCTGGTCTACCGTGCTGACGGTCGCATGGGCACAGACCGAACCTTCAGCTCGTGGTCGGCCCTTCCCGGCAAGGCGGGCAGGTACGATGTCCGGTTTCCCGAGTACTGGCATGGACCGGTGTGGCTCCAGGTTCGCGGACCGACCCCAGAAGCGCTGGCGCTCGTGGAACTTACCTGGGGACTCTGGGGTCGCCGACAGCACGTCAAGTCGGGCGCGGTACTCAGCACGAGGAAGGCTACGACGGGCATGCCTGCGCTCCAGGTGCGACTGCCCAGCGGCTGGAAGGCAACAGCCGGTACCGGATACGTTCCTGCCGCTGCGGACATAAACCGGGGCTGGTATCCCGTGAGCGTCAGAGCTGCGATCGCTCTCCTCCGCGAAGGAATTCGCTCAGTAAAGCGCGATAGACATGCTTTTGTTGAAACCTAGTCCGCTCCGGCGCCGCCTACAACAGGCTGCAAAGACTCTCTCAGCATTCGCGCGCGATGAGAAGGTCGCGAGGTTTGCGGCCGAAGACCTCCCGCACCGTCGGCAGGAAGGTATCGAGCGGCTCCGTCGAGTATGCGGGATCAAAGGAGATCTGGTCCCACCGCTGGCAGAATCTTACGCAAGCTCCGAAGTAAGACTACAGGCACAGGCCGTGCAGGAAAATAAGCGCAGGACAATAAGCGCCGACCGGGCGCGCGAGAACAGGCCCGACCGGGCGCGGAAGACCAGGCGGCGGCCGGGCGCGTGAGAACGAGATTTCGGGGCCGGTCAGGACGCCGGCTCGAGAATGACGACCGGGATCTGGCGCTGCGTCTTGGTCTCGTAATCGGCAAAACCAGGCCAGTCGCGCTTGTGCGCTTCCCAGAGGCCGTGCCGCTCGTCGCCCTCGGCAACGTGCGCGCGCACGGCCCTGGTCTCGGCTCCGACCTCCACCGAGGCCTCCGGGTTGGCGCGGAGGTTATGGAACCAGTCAGGATTCGTGTCCGCCCCCGCCTTGGACGCGAAGATGACCAGCCGGTCGCCGTCGGGCCGGTACATCACGGGGTTGATGCGCTTCTGACCGGTCCGGGCTCCCGTCGTATGCAGGAGCAGCAGCGGCGCGCCGTCGAACTGGCCGCCGACCTTGCCGCCATTCGCCCGGAACTCTGTGATGATCTTGGAATTCCAGTCCTCAGCCATGAGGTTCCTTCCGCTTGCCGTGATTGCCGATGACGCGCGCGGCTCAGGTGGCGCCCAGCGACACCTAACCACCCCGGCAACACCTAACCACCTCGCACCGGCCGGTATTTCGCCAGCGCGGGAGACCCGGACGGACCCTAGCGGCCGTTCCTGGTCAGCAGCCAGCGATCGGCGGCAGGATCGTGGCACAGCCGGTAGGTAGTGCGCGGCACGTTCCTGCCCGGCGACGCCGTCACCAGCCAGCATTGCCAGGCGGACCGGCTCCCGTTCCGCCCCTCACCACGATGCCCTCCCGCCGGATGCCGTGCACGCGCCGACTCGGCCCCGGGATCGGGCGCGGCCCCGGGATCGGGCGCGGCCCCGGGCCCGGCGGCCGGTCTTTCGATGATCGACAGCACCGTGTACAGCCGCTCCCGCCAGACGAACCTGGCTGGCCTGCCGTTGATGAGCCACACCTCCACCGGCTCCGATCGCACCCCGCTCACCCATGCTCCCTGCGTGCCCAACCTGCGGTCCCGGGCGAGGAGCCAGTCCCCGGAACCCGCCGGCCGCTGACCGGTCTCGGACACGTGGGGCGCCCTCGAGAACTCCTCGCTCCGTCGGCTACCCAGGGGAAGACAGGCAGCTGCGCTTAGTTCGAACGTATATTCGATCACAGCTAAACGCAAGAGCCATTGCGGGAAAGGGCGTTCGGTACAATACCCTCAGGGTGACCAGGTTGCGGCCGGCAGCGCCGGGGGTCGGGCGTGGCTGGGCGCGCCGCTGGAAGCGCCGCGGCCGGGGGCCGCGACCTGGCGCGGCTGACCCGGTCAGCGCAGCGGCGCGAACCCCGGCATCGGGAACCCGGCCAGCAGGTCACGCACCTGACCGGCGACCCTGTCGATGACCGCGTCGTCCTGCTTGGTCGTGGCGGTGATCGCCTCGTCCATCCAGGCGGCAACCTGCGGCATGTGCTGCTCGGTCAGCCCGCGGGTGGTGATCGACGACGTGCCGATCCGCAGCCCGGACGGATCGAACGGCTTGCGGGTATCGAACGGAACGGTGTTGTAGTTCACCTCGATGCCGGCCCGGTCGAGCGCCCGCGCGGCGGGCTTGCCGCCGATCTCCTGCGGGGTCAGGTCGATCAGGATCAGGTGGTTGTCGGTGCCGCCGGAGACCAGGCTGTACCCGCGCTCGGTCAGGGCAGCGGCGAGGGCCTTGGCGTTGGCCACGATCTGGTGCGCGTACGCGCTGAACTCCGGCGCGGCGGCCTCTTTCAGCGCGACGGCGATCGCCGCCGTGGTGTCGTCGTGCGGCCCGCCCTGCAGGCCGGGGAAGACGGCCCTGTCGATCGCCGACGCGTGCTCGGCCTTGCACATGATCATCGCGCCGCGCGGCCCGCGCAGGGTCTTGTGTGTCGTCGTGGTGATCACGTCGGCGTGACCGACCGGGCTCGGGTGCGCGCCGCCGGCGATCAGGCCGGCGATGTGCGCGATGTCGGCCACGAGGACGGTGCCGGTCTCGGCCGCGATATCCGCGAAGGCGGCGAACTCGATCGTCCGGGGTATCGCCGTGCCCCCGCAGAACATGATCTTGGGGTGCTCCTTGCGGGCCAGGTCGCGCACCTCGTCGAAGTCGATCCGGCCGGTGTCGGCGCGCACGCCGTACTGCACGGCGCGGAACCACTTGCCCGTGACGGAGACCGGCCAGCCGTGGGTCAGGTGCCCGCCCATCGGCAGCGACATCCCCATCACCGTGTCGCCAGGATTGAGGAACGCCAGGTAGACGGCCAGGTTCGCGGGCGAGCCCGAGTACGGCTGGACGTTGGCGTGGTCCACGCCGAACAGGTCCATGGCGCGCTGCACCGCGATCATCTCGATCGGGTCGATGAACTGCTGGCCCTCGTAGTAGCGCCGCCCCGCGTATCCCTCTGAGTACTTGTTGGTCAGCACCGACCCGCTGGCCTCGAGGACTGCCTCGGAGACGTAGTTCTCCGACGCGATCATGCGCAGTTTCTCAAACTGGCGCCTGGCCTCGGCCTCGATCAGTTCAGCGATCTCTGGGTCGGTGCTCGCGACGTGCGGAACCGGCGGCTGATGCATGGTTATCCTCCCTGGACACGACCCTACCTGGCTGCGGGCAAGGCGCGGAGAAGCACGCGGGCAGGTGCCGCCGCAGGTTGGTGCCTTCATGATGCCGGAACGGACCAGCACCCGTACACCCCGGCGCGCAGGCCAGCCGACCACCCGCGCCGCGCCGAGCCGGGCAGCCGTGGCGGCTCACCCGCCTGCCGCCGCGGCCCGGGCCGCGGGGCTCCGACAATCTGGACGTTCTTCAGAACGTGGTCGTCTCTCCGTCGCGTCAGCCAAGAATCGTCCGCGTTCTGATTAACGTCCACGATCATGGAGGCGAGTGAGCGCCTGCGGGCAGCGGGCTTGTCCCCGATGACTGATTTCGGCCGAACTGTGGGCCCGGTTACGCTACGGATTGGACCTGACGGCCGGACTCGACTGCGCCAGCAGGCGGCACACCGGACGGAGGGGCATGCGCATCGGGCAGATCGCCATCGATGTGGCGCCCCTTCGCGAGGGCAGGGACTTCCGGCTGCTGTTCGCCGGCCGGTTCGTCTCGATGGCGGGCAACGCCGTCGCGACGACGGCCGCCAGCTGGCAGGTCTACGGCCTGACCAGGTCCTCGCTGGCCGTGGGCATGCTGACCCTGACCAGCAGCGCGGGCATGTTCGCCGGCCTGCTGGCCGGCGGAATGCTGGCCGACCGGCACGACCGGCGGATGCTGATGCTCGCCAGCCGGGCGCCGCTCGCGGCGCTCGCCGCGCTGCTGATGGTCAACAGCCTGCTCGCGCACCCCCGGCTCTGGGCGGTCTACGTGCTGGTGCTGGCGGTGGGAGCGCTGTCCGGGATCGGCTCTCCGGCGTCGACCGCCGCCGTTCCCGCGCTGGTCGGGCCCGGCCGGCTGGCGGCGGCGGCGGCACTGAACGCGATGGGCAGCCAGCTCGGCAACCTGGGCGGCCCGGCGCTGGCCGGGGCACTGATCGCCGGGCCCGGCCTGGCGTCCTGCTACGGGCTGGACGCCGCCTGCTTCGCGATCTTCGGGGTGACGCTATGGTTCATCAGGCCGCTGCCGCCGACGGTCCGCGCGGGACGACCGGGGCTGCGGTCGATGGCGGAGGGACTCCGCCACGTCAGGCGCAACCCGGTCGTCGGCGGAATGCTGGCCGTCGACACGAGCGCGATGATCTTCGGCATGCCGTCGGCGCTCTTCCCCGCGATGGCGAGCGAGCATTTCCACGGCGGATCGGCCACCTTCGGGCTGCTCACCGCCGCGCCCGGCCTCGGCGCCCTGCTGGGCGCCGCGACCAGCGGCTGGACCAGCCGGCTGAGGCGGCCCGGTGTCGTGGTGATCGGCGCCGGCCTGGTCTGGGGAGCCGCGCTCGTCGGCTTCGGCCTCAGCGGCAGCCTGGCGGTCGCGCTCGCGTTCCTCGCGCTGGCCGGGATGGCGGACCTGATCTCCGAGGTGCTCCGGAACGCCCTGCTGCAGCACTACACGCCCGATGCGCTGCGCGGCCGGGTCTCGAGCCTGTACCTGGCGCAGGTCACCACGGCGCCGTCGATCGGCAACGTAGAGGCCGGCCTCGTCGCCCAGCTGCTCTCGGTGACTATTTCTGTCGTCAGCGGCGGCCTGGCGTGCGTCGCCGGCGCGCTGATCCTCGGGGCGGCCAGCCCCGCGCTGCGCCATGCGACGCTGGCCGGGCAGGGCGACGGCGAGCTAGGCGGCGGGCGTGCCAGGGAGGCACCCGCTCCGGTCTGAGCGACCTGCGCCAACGGCGTCGCTGCCGCCGTGGGCGTGGCGATGTGATCACCGCATGACCAGGAGTTCGTGACCGGACCGGCGCGGCCGCGACGTTAGCCGCAGCGGCGGCGCCAGCGAGCGGACTTGCGGTCCGCGAGCACCTGGCGAACCACGTTGCGGCCGGGGATCCCGGTGACGCCGCCGCCGCCGTGGGTCGACGAGCCGACCTGGTACAGACCGTGCAGCGGCGTGCGCAGGTCGGCGTAGCCGGCCGCTGGCCTGGCGTGGAACATCTGGCCCATGGTCAGCTCGCCGTGGAAGATGTTCCCGCCGACCAGGCCGTACTCCTCCTGCATCTGGTGCGGGCCGATGACCTGCCGGTGCAGGACCGATTCGGCGAATCCCGGCGCGACCTCGTCCATCCTGGTGATCACCCGGTCGGCGTAGATCTCGAGCTCCGCCTCGTCCGGCTGGTCGGCGTAGGTGTGCGGGACCCACTGCGTGAACAGGGACATGACGTGCTGGCCGGCCGGCGCGAGCGAGTCGTCGAAGACGCTCGGGATGCAGATGTCGGCGAACGGTGCCGATGACGGGCTTCCCGCGACCGCCTCCTGGAACGACGTCTCGATCTCGTCGAGGCTCTCGGCCAGCACGATCGTCCCGCCGTGCACCTGCGGGTCGAAGGCGGGGTGACTGGCGAAGACCGGCAGGCGGTCCAGCGCCAGGTTGACCTTCACCGTCCCGCTCCTGGACTGCCAGCCGCGGATGTCGGCTACGAAATCCTCGGGCAGCACGGCAGGATCGATCAGTTTGAGAAACGAGAGCTTCGGATGGACTGTCGTGATCACGGTGCCCGCCGCCACATGGCCGCCCGAGGCCAGGTCCACGCCGGTTACCCGGCCGGCCCGGGTGGTGATCGCGGCGACCTCTGTTCCGCTCCGCAGCTCGGCGCCGAAGCCCCGGGCCGCGCCGGCCAGCGCTGCCGTGACCCCGCCCATCCCGCCGCGCGGGAAGCCCCAGGCTCCGGCCTGACCGTCGGTGTCTCCGATGTGGTGGTGCAGGGTGACATAGCCGGTGCCGGCCGACCTCGGGCCTGCCCACATGCCGATCACGCCGGACACCGACAGCAGGCCGCGCAGCGCATCGCTGGTGAAGTACTGGTCGAGCAGATCAGCGATGCTGCCGGTCATCAGCCGCGTGATGTCGACGGCCAGCCTGGTGTCGACCTTGCGCAGGTGACGCAGCAGCAGGCCCTGACCGAGCAGGTCGCCCGGCCGCCGCGAGCCGAGCTTCGGCGGGATCTCGGTCAGCAGCGGGCCGAGGATCGCGCCGATCCTGGCCAGCCTGGCCTCATAGCCCGGGTAGTTGCCGGCGTCGTGCCTGGAGAACTTGGCGATCTCCGCGCGCCGTTCCGCCGGATCGTCCGGCAGCCGCAGGTACCGCCCGTCAGTCCGGGGCGCGAAGTAGGGACCCTGCGGGTACACATGGTAGCCGTGCCGGCCGAGCCGCAGGTCCCGGACCAGATCGGCGGGCAGCAGCGAGACGACATACGACAGCGAGGTGATCGTGTACTCGGGTCCGAACGGGCGCTCGCTGACCGCCGCGCCGCCCAGAACCTCCCGGCGCTCGCAGACGAGCGTGCGCAGCCCGCTGCGCGCCAGGTAGGCGGCGGCCACGAGGCCGTTGTGGCCGCCGCCGACGATTACCGCGTCATACTCAGCCGTCATCAGGCAGGCGCTCCATCCAGAAGGGACTAGACGAACTAAATCGGATAAAAGCAAGCGTACGACCTGAGGGCGTCTTCCTGGATCGTGGGCGGCCGCTCCCGATGGCAGCGGGCCTGCGCCCGCGGGCAGCGGCTGGCGAATACGCAGCTGTCCGGCCGGAAGAGGCTGGCTCCCCCGGCGGCGGGGCCAGCTCCGGGCTCCCCCGGGTCGTCGGTGACGTCCGCGCCGGGCTCGGCAGCGTCACCGGGGCCGGGCTCACCGGGGCCGGGCTCACCGGGGCCGAGCTCACCGGGGCCGAGCGGCCCGGCTCCCCGCCTCGCCAGCCGGCGGTCCCTGGGATGGTTCGCCGGAACGGCGTCGTGCAGTGCCTTGGTGTAGGGGTGCCGCGGCGACTGGCGGATCAGCTCCGCCGGGCCGGTCTCCACTACCCGTCCCCCGTACATCACGGCCACCGTATCCACCACCCGGCCGATCAGGTCCAGGTCATGGGTGACGAACAGCATCGACAGATCGCGCTCGCGCCCGGCGTCCAGGAGCAGGTTGACGATCTGCGACTGGACCGAGACGTCGAGGCTGGAGGTCGGCTCGTCGCAGACCAGCACCGAGGGCGAGCTGATCAGCGCCCGGGCGATCGCGATCCGCTGCCGGCCGCCGCCCGAGTAGCGCGCCGGGTAGCTGCGCAGATCAGCCCCGGGCAGGCCCACGGCCGCCAGCTGCCCGGCGACCAGGACGTCGCCGCGCGCTCCGCGGCCGCCGGGCAGCCGGTGGATTCTCAGCGGCTCGGTGACGATGTCGCGGATGGTCATCCGGGGGTCGAGCGAGTCGTAGGGGTCCTGGAGCACGAACCCGATCTGGCGGCGCAGCGAGCGCAGCCGGGCGCGGCCGGCCGGATACGCCGTGCCGTTGAATATCAGCTCCCCCGACGTGGGCCGCTCAAGGCCGAGCGCGAGCCTGACGCAGGTGGTCTTGCCCGAGCCCGACTCGCCGACCAGCCCGAGGCTGCCCCCGGCGGGCAGGCTGAGCGTGACGTCGTCCAGCGCCAGGCGGCCGCCCCGGTACTGCTTGCTGACCCGGTCGAAGCCGATCACGGCGGCCGCCAGCGCCTCCGGATCCGGCGATCCGGAGGCGCGCCCGGCACCGCCAGGCGCCGCGACGGACGACCCGGCCCGCCCCGCGGACTCCGATGTCATAGCGCTACCGTCCCCGCCGTGCCCAGGTTGTCCCCGGTCTTAGCGGCTGGCTTCTCAGCCGGACCGGCCGGGGCGGCCCACGCGCCGACCGCGTCTGCGGCCGGATGATGGCACGCCACCCGGTGGCCGTTCATTGAACCCGCCCCGCCCGCCAAGCCAGCGCCGCCCTCGCCGACGGCCGGCTCGAGGGACGGATCGACCTCGTTGCAGATCGCGGTGGCCCGCGGGCACCGCGGCGCGAACGGGCAGCCCGGCGGCTCCTCCCCCGGACCTGGCGGCGATCCAGGTATCTGGAACAGCGGCGCGCCAGGCGCGCCTGACCGCAGGTCCCGCCTGGTCGCCAGCAGCCCCTCGGTGTACGGGTGGGCGGGGGCGTCGAAGATCACGTCGACCGGCCCCTGCTCGACGATCCGCCCGGCGTACATGACGGCGGCCCAGTCGGCAAGCTCGGCTACGACGCCCATGTCATGGGTGATCCACAGGAATCCGGAGCGCATGCGTGCCCGCAGCTCCCCGATCAGGGCGAGGATCTCGGCCTGCGTCGACACGTCGAGCGCTGTCGTCGGCTCGTCGGCCACGATCAGCGGCGGGGCCAGCGCCATCGCCATCGCGATCATCACCCGCTGGCGCATCCCGCCGGAGAGCTGATGCGGGTAGAGCCTGGCGACCGCGGCCGGATGCCTGATTTCCACCTGGGCCAGCGCCGCGACCGCCGCCTCGGCCGCCTGCGGCCTGCTCATCCCGGCGTGCACGGCGAACAGCTCGCCGATCTGCCTGCCGACCGGGACGACCGGGTTCAGCGCGGCCATCGCGTCCTGGGCGATGCAGCCGAGCAGGCTGGCCCGCACCCGGCGGAACTCACTGCCGCCCAGGCCGGACACCTCCTTGCCCGCGATCGCGACCTGGCCGGTGACCGCCGCCGACCGCGGCAGCAGCCGCGCGGCGGCGAGCGCGAGCGAGCTCTTGCCGCTGCCCGTCTCCCCGATCAGCGCCACGACCTGTCCCGCGCCGACGGTCAGGCAGGTGTCCCTGACCGCGTGGACAGGCCCGTACCGGACGTTGAGATCGGCGATCTCCAGCGCCGGGGCCTGCTCCGACTGGCCGGGCGTCACATCTCCTCCCTGGTCCGCGGATCGACGAACATCCGCAGCACATCGGCGACCAGGTTGAAGAAGACCACCGCGACCGCGCCGATGATCACGGTGCCCATCACGATCGGGCGGTCCAGGTTGTGCAGCGAGTTGACGGCCAGCAGGCCGATGCCTGGCCAGATAAAAACCACCTCGACCGTGACCACGCCGGACAGGTAGGACCCGAGATCAAGGCCGACCATCGTGATGGCCGGGGACAGCACGTTCCGCAGCACGTGCCTGCGCAGGATGTAGGAGTCGGACAGGCCCTTCGACACCGCGGTCCTGACGTAGGACGAGGCGAGCGAGTCCTGCATCTGGTCGGCCACGATCTGGGCGTACCAGGGCGCGCCGATCAGGCCGAGGGTCAGCGCGGGGAGGACGAGCTGCGCGGGGCCAGCTCCGCCGGTCACCGGCGCGATGCTGAGCTGGAAGCCGAAGACGAGCAGCAGGAGCAGGCCGAGCACGAAGATCGGGATGGCGAGCAGGGTCAGGTTGACCGCGCTGATCAGGGCCCTGACCCTGCCGTACAGCGTCGCGAGAATCCCGAGCGCGCCGCCGATGATCACCTCGGCGACGACGCCGGCCAGCGCGAGGACCCCCGTGGTCAGCAGCCGCGGGCCGATCAGGGAGGCGACCGACTGGCGCTGGATGTAGGAGGTTCCGAGATTACCCCGAAGCAGGTTGCCGAAGTAGCCGGCGAACTGCACGATCAGCGGCTGGTTCAGGTGCAGCTGCGCCCGGATGCTGGCGAGGACGGCCGGGCTCTGCGCCCTTGGCGCGATCGCCTTCGCGGGATCGCCGGGCACCACGAACTCGAGCAGGAAGGCCAGGACGACGACGCCGGCCACCGCGATCAGGCCGAACACGACCCTGCGGATCAGCGCCCGAGCCACGAGAGTCTCCTCAGGTCGGGATTGAAGGCCTTGACGCCCTCGCCGACCAGCAGAAAGGCCAGCGTCAGCCCCATGATCGCCAGCCCGGGCGCGATCACGAGCAGCGGCGCGTAGCTGATCGCCACCTGGCCGTCGGAGATCATGTTGCCGAGAGAGGCGGTCGGCGGGTTGATGCCGGCCGACAGGTAGGACAGCGTCGCCTCGAAAGCGACCGCCGACGCGGCGTTCAGCGGTGAGTAGGCGATCATCATCGAGGTCACGTGCGGCGCGAGATGCCTGCGCACGATCGTCAGGCCGCTCGCGCCCATCGCCTCGCCGGCCTCGACGAACCCGCGCTTGCGCAGCCTGAGCACCTCGCCGTAGACCAGCCGGGCCGGGTACGACCAGAACAGCACCGTGATGATCACGATGACCCTGGTCAGTCCGGCCGACATCACGGCCGCGATGACGAGACCGGCGAGCGTATACGGCAGCGCCAGGCCGACGTCGGTGAACCGCATGAGCAGCTGCTCGACCGGCCCCCTGAAGTACCCGGCGAGGAGGCCGACCGCCGAGCCGATCACGATCGAGGTCGCGTTGGAGACGACCGCCACGAGCAGCGACACCCGGATCCCGTAGACCAGCCTGACCAGCTCGCTGCGGCCGAGCAGGTCGGTGCCGAGCGGGTACTTCGAGCTCGGGCCCACCGGCACTCCGGTCGGGCTGAGCCCGTGAACGAGGTCCTGGTGGACCGGGGTCCCGAAGAGCGGCGCCGCGATGGCCAGCCCGGCGAAGGCCACGAGCACCGCCACGCCGGCAACGAGCTGCCACGGCCAGCGCCGCCGGGCCGGGCGCTGGCCCGCGGCGGCCGCCGGGTCGCGCGTCCATGGCGCCCGCCGCCCGGGCGCTGTGACGGCCGGCATCCGGCTACACCCACATCCGGTCGTAGTAGTTATAGGTCTCGCCGCGGTACTGGAAGTTGCGGATCCGCTGGGAGACGCCGGCCAGCCACTGCGTCGAGGCGAGGAACACGAACGGCGCGTCCTCGCCGACCAGCTGCTGGATCTGGGCGTACAGCTTGTTCCTGGCCACGGCGTCGAATTCGGTCGCCGCCTGCTTGGCCAGCGCGTCAACCTGCTTGTTGGAGTAGCCGCAGTAGTTGCTCGACGCGCCCGTGATGTAGAGGGCGTTGACCTCGTCGGCCGGGGTGGGCTGCACCATGTACCAGGTGTCGGTCGACATCTGCAGCTTCTTGCGGCCCGACTGCTGGGCGTACTCCAGGCTGTACAGCGCGTTGGAGTCCATCTGGTTCAGCGTCACGTGAATGCCGACGGCGGCGTACTGCTGCTGCACGACCTGGGCAATGGCCGGGAACGGTGCGTCGGAGGCCACCGACAGGGTGACGGAGAACCCCTGCTTGTATCCGGCCTGCGCGAGCAGCTGCCTGGCTCGGGCCGGGTCGTAGCCGTAGGGCTGGAAGGTGCTGGTGAAGTCGCTCAGGTCCTTCGGGAACGGCGATCCCCACGGCTCGCTGGTGCCGTAGGTGATCCTGCCGAGCGCGACCTTGTCGATCGCCCAGTTCATCGCCTGCCTGACCTCGCGGCTTGCGCAAGCAGGGACTGTGTCCGGGTACATGGTCAGCCAGACGTTGCCCGGCGAAGGCCGGGACTGGGCGAGCGGCTTGAGCGTGGGCGTCGCCAGGACCTGGCCCGCCTCGCTCGGCGGCAGGCCGTTGCCGATCACGTCGGTCTCGCCGTGCTCCAGCTGGAGCAGCTGGATCTGCGGGTCGATCCCCCAGTGGTACTCGACCGCGTCGAGGTAGGGCAGCCCGGCGTAGAAGTAATCCGGGTTCTTCTCGAACCGCGCGGTCTGTGCCGCGGAGTCATAGGAGACGATCTTGAATGGCCCGTAGCCGACCGGCGTCTGGCCGAACTGCTTGCCGAGCCGCGCGACCTCCTCGCTGGGCACCGGCGCGGTGATCGGCTGGGTCAGGGCGTTCAGGATGGTGAAGTCGGGTGCCGTCAGGTGCACGATCAGGGTGCTGTCCCCGCGGGTCTCCACGCCATCCAGCTGCTTGGCCTTGCCGGCCATGATCGCGCCGGCTCCGACCACTGACGACAGGTAGCTCGCGCCCCACGACTGAAGCTTCGGGTCGAGCATGCGTTCCCATGCGTACTTGAAGTCGGCCGCCACGATCTTCCGCCCGTTGTGGAACTTGACGTCGGGCCGGATCGTGAACGTCAGCGTCTTGCCGTCCTTGCTGATGACTGGCGCGCTGGCGGCCAGGTTTGGCACCGGGCCGCCGAACTGCTTGTCGTAGGCCATCAGCGAGCCGAAGTAGACGAGCTCGGTCAGGCAGTCCCAGGCGGTCAGGTTCTCGCCGATCGCCGGGTCGAACGAGTCAGGCGGATCCGACCAGGCCACCTTGACCGTACCGCCGTACCGGCCGCCGGAGACGGGCTGCGGCCCTGGCACGTACTCCTTGATCTCCGCGCCGCGCACCCCACCGGAGGCTGAGCCACCCGACGGCATTGTCGAGCACGCGGCGAGCAGCGGTCCGGCCGCGCCCACCGCGCCCACCGCGCCGGCCGCGCCGGTCAGCCGCAGGAACCCGCGCCGGTCGAGGGGAACAGCCCGGTCGAGCGGATTGGCACCGCCAGGCCCGGCCGGTGAGGCCGATCGCGGCCGCTTGCGTTGCGTCATGATTCCTTCGCCTCCTAAGCGTTCCGGTCGATGCCCAGGCGGGCAGCCACGTACCGGCCGACGTCGGCGCTCGGCTGTTCCATCGGGGCCAGATAGCCAGCGGTGAACCGGCGCGAGGTCATGCCGTCCTGCACGCGCTCGCAGATCAGCCAGTCCTGCCGGTTCACCAGATCCCAGAAGCTCACCGCGTCGCCGGGATCGAAGTCCGGCTTAGCTATCTCGTCCGGGTGGAACAGGAAATCGCACACGATGGTGGTACGTCCGGCCGCCTGCGGCCAGACGGTGAACGCGGCCACATGGTCGGCCGACATGCTGATCATCAGGTTGGGCAGCACGAGCTCGCCGAAATGGCGGGTCCGCTCGATCTCGGACAGGCCCGGGAACGGCAGCCGCGTGGTCGTTCCCGTTGCCGTGAAGGTGTAGGCCCCGGCGCGGTGCGGCACGCCCGCCTCCCAGTCCACGTCGCCGCCGCTGCGGGCGAAGTCGGGAACGAGCTCGCACAGCTCAGGATGGACCGGGCCGCAGTGGTAGCACTCGTTATAGTTCTCGAGCACGACCTTCCAGTTCGCCGCCACCTGGTAACTCAGCCGGGAGCCGGTGCGCAGGTCGGCCAGCTCGTAGGCGGCCACCCGGCCGGGAATCTCGCCGAGCGCCGCCCCGAGCGACGGGCCGGCCCCGGGCTCGCACCTGGCGAAGACGAAGCCGCCCCAGGTGTCCACGTCGACCGGGTGCAGGGACAGGGCCGTGCGGTGGTTGCGCAGGTCAGGCAGGAACGGAGCCGACCGGAGCGCGCCGTCCAGGCCGTAGGTCCAGGCGTGATACGGACAGCGGATCGTGCCCGGGAAGCAGCCGGTGCGGCGCGGCAGGGCGGCGGGCCACGCGGCCCGCGCGGTGGCGGCCCGCGCGGTGGCGGCCGGCGCGCTGCCGGCCGGCGCGCTGCCGGGCGGGCGCTCCCCGGCCTGCGCCGCGGGGCCGGCGACCGGCTCGGCGTGCTCCGGCGGGACCAGCCGCGAGCCGCGGTGCCGGCACAGGTTGTAGAACCCGCTCAGGGCGCCGTCCTCGCCGCGGACGACGATGATGCTCTCCCCCGCGATGTCGGCGGTCAGGTAGTCGCCCGCCGCTGGCAGGCTCTCCTCGCGGCCGACGCAGAACCAGTCGGTGAAAAGGATGGCCTCCCGCTCCCGGCGGAATTCCGATTCAGAGGTAAAGCTCGCCTTAGGAAGGCTCAGATCGAGAGGAATGCGAGCGCTGGCTGCTGCGTCCGCACCGATTCTGCCTGCTGCCGCCCTCCGCGTCTGCACCGCTACCTCCCTCATGCTGGTCGGAATATATCGACAATCCCCGAACTAACGTCGTCAGTCGTCTGAATAAGCCAGCACGGGGCTGATCGGCGCACCCTCGGCGAACCGGCTGGGCCGGAACGGGAGCAGCTCGACGTGTGAGGCGGCCCCGCTCGTGATCAGCTCGGCCAGCGCCTCCCCCACCGCCGGGGAGATCTTGAAGCCCATCCCCGAGAACCCGGCGGCGACGATCAGCCCGGGGCGGCCTGGCAGCTCGCCGAGCATCGGCCGGGCGTCCGGCGTCATGTCGTAGACGCCGGTGATCCCGCGCGTGATCCCGCCGTCGGCCAGCGCGGGAACGCGCCGCGCCGCCGCCCCGACGAGCTCGGCAAGCTCGTCCGCCCGCGCCGTCGCGGGGACGCCGTCCGGGTCGGCGCCGCGCGGGCCGTCGAAGCTGCCGACCAGCGTCAGCTGCCCGGCCGCCTCGGGCCGGAAGTAGGTCTTCGTCGTCGAGTCGATGCAGGCCACGCCCGCGCCGCCGCCGTCAGGATGACGGACGACCGCGACCTTGTGCAGCTCCGTCTCGATCGGCAGGTCGATCCCGGCCGTGGCGAGCAGCGCGGGCGACCAGACCCCGCAGGCGAGCACGACCGTGCCGGCGTACAGCGGTCCGGCGTCGGTCCGCACGCCGGTCACCCGGTCCCCGTCGGTGATCAGGGCGCGAGCGGGAGTGCTCGGCCGGTAGCCGACTCCGCTGTCGCGCGCCGCGGCCAGCAGGTCACCGGCCACGATCGCCCCGTCGCCATAGCCGCCGTGCGGCTCCCAGGCGGCGCACTCGACGTCGTCCGTGCGCAGACCGGGCGCGAGCCGCGCCAGCTCGGCGGCGTCGATGACCTCGGCGTTCGCCCCGTGCTTGCGCTGCATGGCGACGTTGGCCCGCAGCAGTGCTCCTTCTTCGCTCGTAACAATGCGCACGAAGCCGGTCCGGCGCACGCAGGCCGGCCGGCCGGTCAGCTCGGTCCAGGCGTCGAACATCGCATCGCTGCGAACCGCCAGATCGACCTCGCCGGGGAACGTGTAGTGCATCCGGACCAGGGCCGAAGACCGGCTCGACATCCCCGAGGCGACCGTCGCCCGGTCGAGCACGGTCACCGATCCCGCGCCGAGCCTGCTGAGGTGAAAGGCGGTCGCCGCGCCGATCACGCCGGCCCCGACGACGAGCACGTCGCTGGTGGCCGCGCCTGCCGGGGCGGCCGCGGTCACCGTGCGCTCCGGCGATGCCGGCGCAGGTCGGCCAGTACCTGGTGCGCCGCGTTGTAGCCAGGGGCGCCGGTCACCCCGCCGCCGGGATGCGCCCCG
Organism: Streptosporangiaceae bacterium; assembly: GCA_035532775.1. Taxonomy (GTDB): domain Bacteria; phylum Actinomycetota; class Actinomycetes; order Streptosporangiales; family Streptosporangiaceae; genus Chersky-822. The sequence goes on along the minus strand of DATKQH010000224.1, from coordinate 20,650 downwards.
GCTCCGCACAGGTAGAGCCCGTCGACCGGCGTCGCGTAACGGGCCCAGCCCGGCACCGGCCGCATGTGGAACAGCTGGTCGAACCTGATATCGCCGTGGAAGATGTTCCCCTCGGTCAGCCCGTAGGTCCGCTCGAGATCGAGCGGCGTCAGGACCTGCCGGGCTACCACGGCGCCCGGCACGTTCGGGGCGAACTCACTGATCCGGGTGATCACCTTGTCCCCGAGCTCGCCGGCACGCTGATCCCAGTCCCCCTCGGCGAGCCGGTAGGGCACGTACTGCACGAAGCAGGTCATGACGTGGCGGTCGGCCGGAGCCAGCGTGTCGTCGACATTGGAGGCGACCACGCAGTCGACGAACAGCTCGTCGGCATCGGCGATCTCGCCGCGCTTGGACCGGTCGTAGCAGCGGTCGGCGACGGCCAGGCTCGGCGGCAGCGTGAAGAGCGCCCGCTGCCCGGGACCGGCGGCGGCCGGCATTCCCCGCACGGCAGGCTCGGCGTCGAGGACCAGGTTGACCTTCGCGCACGGGCCGTCCATCTTGATCGCGGCGACCGCGTCGCGGAAGTCCTCCGGCAGGTCGGTCTTGCCGACCAGGTCGAGGAAGGTGCGCTTCGGGTCCGCGCCGGAGAGCACGACCCTGGCCGCCAGCTCCGTGCCGTCGGCCAGCACCACGCCGGTTGCCCGGCCGCCCGTCACCGTGATCGCCGCGACCTCGGCGCCGGTCCTGATCTCGATGCCGTGCCCGCGGCCCGCCGCCGCGATCGCCTCGCTGATCGCGCCCATCCCGCCGATCACGTGACCGAAGAATCCCTGCTCGTCGTGGTCGCCCCCGGTGAGCATGTGGAAGACCAGCCCGATCAGCGTTCCTGGCTGGTAAGGGCCGCCGTGCTTGCCGTACAGGTTGTTGGCCAGCAGCAGAGCCTTGACCTGCGGCGAGGTGAAGCGGGCATCGATATAGTCGCCGAGGCTGGAGGAGATCAGCCTGGTCAGGCTCTCGAAGTCGGTGCCGCGCATGCCGCGCAGCCGCCTGCCCATCCTGACCAGCTCGGCGGCCCCGCGCAGCTTCCCCGCCCTAGTGTCCGGCGGAAGCTCGGTCAGCATCGGCTGGAGCCGCGCGCTGAGCTGGCGCAGTTCCCTCGTCACGTCGTCGAACGCGCGGGCGTCCCGCTTGGAGAACCGCTCGATCTCCGTCATCGTCCTGGCGGGGTCGCTCCAGCTCGCGAGCACCTCGCCGCCGTCGAGCGCGACCTGGACGGCGGGCTCGCACGGGATCATCCGTAGCCCGTGCCTGCCGAGCTCCAGCGTCCTGATCACCTCGGGGCGCAGCATGCTCGCTATATAAGAGGTCGTGGACGCGCGGCAGCCTGGGGCGATCTCCTCGGTCACGCAGGCTCCGCCCACGACGTCGCGCCGTTCGATCACCAGCGTGGCCAGGCCCGCCTTGGCGAGCAGCGCTCCGGCGGTCAGCCCGTTATGCCCGCCGCCGACGATGATGGCGTCCCACCGCCGCTGCGCCGTCACCGCGAACCAGACAGCAGCGCGGCGAGCAGGGTGGCCCGGACTTGGCCTCGGGGGCGCTCGCTGCTCATGCGCCGACCTCCCTGATCGGGCGCCCGGTACGGGCGCCGAACATGACCCACGGTTTGTTAAGAAGTCTGGATTTTGCCGAGTATGCAATGTTAACTTGAGCGATGTCAATGACTCGGTAACGGCGGATTTATGACTCCAGGTCAATCAACAGCTCGCGCGCCGATCCGGGCCGGCCTTCGCCCGGCAGTCCGGGCTGGCGAGCGGCAGCGGGCGAAGCAGGACAAGATCGTCGCCATCGCGATGGAGCATTTCGCCACGCACGGCTACGAGGGCGCCAGAGCCGAGGCCATCGCCGCGGCGGCCGGGGTGTCGAAGGGTGCCGTGTTCGGCTACTTCGGCAGTAAAGCGGGGCTGTTCCTGGCCGCCTACCAGAGCGCGACCCGCACGTTCAGCAGGTACCTCGACGCCCCGGCCAGCGTGCTCGATCAGGGATTCTTCTCGACCATCAGCTACTGGCTGGCGCACACGCCGCACATGATCCACGAGGACTGGATCCCGTACCGGGTCGTGCTGATCGGCAGCTACTGCTCGGATCTGGCGCTTAAGCGCGGGATCACCAAGTACATGCAGCAGGAGGACCCCTACGGAACCAGGGAGTTCGTCGAGTTCGGCGTCGAGCGGGGCGAGGTCAGGCGTGACATCGAGATCGAGCTGATCATCTCGCTGGTCGACTGGCTGATCGACCGCTGCCAGGATGCGATCGTGACCGAGGAGCTCGATCCCGGGCTGTTCGGCTACTTCACCCAGTCAGCCCAGATGCGGGAGCAGCGAGTGCGCCAGTTCGTCGAGCTTCTCCGCAGCGCGATCTCGGTACCGCACACCACCAAGGGGAGCGCTCAGTGACCGACGTCCCGACCACCGTGATCCGTGAGGTCAGGATCCCGATGCCCGACGGAGTCAGCCTCGCGGCGACGCTCTACCTCCCCGCCGATACCGATGCCACCCCGGTCCCTGTCGTGCTGGAGTACCTGCCGTACCGCAAGGACGACTCGACCGGCCGCAACCTGGAGCTCAACGGCTACCTGACCAGGCGCGGGATCGCGGGCGCCCGGGTCGATATCCGGGGCACCGGCACCAGCGAGGGCGAGCTCCCCGCGGGCGAGTACACCGAGCAGGAGCAGCTCGACGCCGAGGCAGTCATCGCCTGGCTGGCGGACCAGCCATGGTGCACCGGATCGGTCGGCATGTGGGGCATCTCCTGGGGAGGCTTCAACTCGATCCAGATCGCTATGCGCCAGCCCCCGCCGCCCGCGCTCAAGGCGATCATCGCCTGCGAGGCCTCCGACGACATGTTCCACGACGACGTGCACTACATCGACGGGCTGCTGCACATCGATGAGTACTCGGTCATGATCGACCAGCTCAACACGCTGCCCCCGTCCCCGGAGTACCCGCTGGACGAAGAGGTGCTCGCCCGCAGGTTCGACAGCGAGCCGTGGCTGATGACCTGGCTCGGCCAGCAGCAGGACGGCCCGTACTGGCTGCGCACCTCGCTGCGCACGGACTACTCCAGGCTCAAGGTTCCCGCCTTCCTGATCACGGGCTGGTGGGACGGGTACCGCGACTCGGTCTTCCGGATGGCGCAGAACGCGCACGCGCCGGTCAGGGCACTGATCGGGCCGTGGAACCACACCTGGCCGCACCACGCGACACCAGGGCCAGCCGTGGAGTGGCGCGCGCACGCGGTCCGCTGGTGGGATCACTGGCTGAGGGGAATCGACACCGGCCTGCTCGACGAGCCGATGGCCGACGTCTACGTACAGACCTGGCGGCCGCCGGACCCCGACCTGACCGAGCTGCCCGGCTACTGGCGCAGCGAGACGGCGCTGCCGCCGGAACGGGCCTCCAGCCAGGTACTGTACTGCGGGGCGGGACGCACGCTGTCCCCCGAGCCGGGTCCTGACGACTCGGTCCGGCTTCGGTACGTGCCGTCGGCCGGGATCGAGGCCGGCCACTGGTGGGGCGAGCTGACCGTCGACCAGCGCGGCGCGGACGCCTACAGCCTGACGTTCGACTCGGCGCCGCTCGCCGAGGACCTGGAGATACTCGGTTTCTGCCAGGTCGAGATTCACGGCGGTGCCGACGCCTCGCCGCTGAACTGGTTCGCCCGGGTCAGCGACGTGGCGCCGGACGGCACCACCACGCTGGTGACCGGCGGCGGGCGGTCCGACCGTCCGGACCCGCTGCGGGACCGGGCCGCACCGGTGCCCGGGCCGTCAGGCGCCGGCGCCGAGCGGCAGCCCGACTGGCTGCCGCTGCAGCTGCATGCCTGCTCGTGGGTCTTCCCGCGCGGCCACCGGGTCAGGCTCGCGATCTCGAACGCCATGTGGCCGATGATCTGGCCGACGCCGTACCCGGCGACCTCGACGGTCCGGCTCGGCCCGACCGGGACTCGGCTGGCCCTGCCGGTCGTCCCCGCGGAACCCAGGCCGGCGCCGGTCTTCGGCGACTTCGAGGCCGGCGAGGAACTGGACGGCGTGAGCAGCTGGGGCGATGTGCTGCCGGTCCGCTGGACGCTGGTGCGCGACGACAAGGGGATCGCCTCGATTTCCTGGCGCGGCACGGCAGGCAACGTGTTCGGCTGGGGCAAGGTCATCGACGAGGAGTACCTGCGGTACGAAGTCGACGATGACCGGCCCGCCGAGGCGTCCGCCCGGGGTGAGGCCAGGACCGAGGTACATCTGCCTGACCGGCTGCTGATCTTCAGCTCGTACCTCGACCTCGATGGTGACGCGGACTCGCTGCGCTACCGCTTCCGGCGCGAGCTGCGGCGCGACGGCGTGATCATCCGTGAGCGCAGCTGGGAGCGCAGGTTCCGCCGCGACGGCCATTAGCACGGGATGTCGGACACCGGACCGGCACCCGGGCCGGTGTCCGGCGGACCGCCCGAGCCAGCTGACCCGCCGCAGCCGCGCTTCCTGACACGCGAGTGCGTCCGCCTGGCGACCGGTTCCTCCGCCGCGCTGATCTCGATCGCGACGCCGTCGAGGTGGGCCGGAGCGAACAGGACGAGCGCACCGGTCCCCGCTCCTATGTCGAGCACGACGCTGCCGGCCGCCGACGGGCCGGCAGCGCCGTAAGCCTCCACCTCCGTCACGACGGGTTGTGGCAGCCGTCGTACGGGACTCCCATCGACGGGAACCTCTTCAGCGGCTTGTTGGTGACGCTGCTGTTCGTCAGGCCGTCCGTCAGCACCTTCACGGTCGGATCCACGACGTAACTCGGATCGATCAGCGGGTACGTCAGGCCGGCCAGTGCCCGCAACTCGATGGTCACCACGTCGTCCCCCGCTGGAGGTTGCGAACGGTTCCCGTCCCGATCCAGCGCATGACCTCGGGATCGCCGTTGATCGCGGCCAGCAGCGCGATGTCCTCCTGGCGCCAGCGGCGCAGCACAAGCCGGCGTGTCTCCAGGGTCGCCACGCGGCCATGTTGCCACCTTTGAGGTGGATCGAACCGTCGAGCAGTAGATAAGGTCACGACGTGAGCATCGTCTATCAGTGGCGTGGCGCTTTCACCAACCAGGAAGTCAACGCATTGCACGCCGAGGCCTTCCGTACCAGGGTCTTCGATGAGTCCGAGTCGAACTGGATCGAGCTCGCCGGTCGGCACAGCCTCGGCTGGGTGGTGGCCAGGGATGGCGATGACCTCGCTGGCTTCGTCAACGTGCTGTGGGACGGACTCGTTCATGCCTGGCTGCAGGACACCATGGTGGCCCGGCGGGCGCGCGGCCAGGGTATCGGCACTGATCTCGTCGGCCGAGCCGCCCAGGGCGCCCGGGCCGCGGGGTGTGACTACCTGCACGTGGATTTCGATGACCACCTCCGCCCTTTCTACCTCGGTGCCTGCGGCTTCGCTCCCACCAGCGCCGGCCTGCTGGCCATGGACTGAGCAGCCGAGCCGTGCCGGACTGACCCGGCGGTGCGCTCAGGTGTGTCGCTATACGAAGGGCCGCCCCGGAAGAAGGCCGCAAGTGACGACAGCCGAGCTGCGCCAGGAAGATTCCGAGAAACTCCTCGAGTTCCGCGTTGCCCTGCGCAGGTTCCAGCGCTGGAGCGAGGACCAGGCACAGGCCGCGGGCCTGACTCATGTCCAGCATCAGCTGCTGGTAGCGATCAAGGGGCATCCCGGAGCCAAGCCGCCCACGATCGGCGACCTCGCTAGCTACCTTCTGCTGCGCTCGCACAGCACGGTGGAGCTTGTCGACCGGGCCCAGGCCGCTGGCCTGGTGCGGCGGACGCCCGACAGCGACGACGGCCGGGTCGTCCGGGTCAGGCTGACCAAGGATGGCGACCGGATACTTCAGCAGCTGACCAGGGCTCACCTGCACCGCCTGCATGATCTGGCCGCCGTCCTCGACGCTGTGGTCAGCGACGACGGCAGAGCAGCTCAGGCTGACCGCTGACGAGCGCAAACCGCGCTCAGCATCCGCCCCGGCTACTACGAGACGTACAGGTCACACGCCGGGCGAGGACGGGTGTTGGCAAATTTTCCGAACGATAGTTCCATACGAGCTGCCGCCGGCAGAGGTGCGGTCCGGTAGCCAGTGTCGCGCCTGCCGTAACTCGCCCCGGTCTGGGCAGATGCACACGGTACCAAGTTCGTGACAATTAGTGATAGTGCTTGAATAACAGGCGATCATATGTTGCTCTGGTCGTCCAGGGAAGGACGTTGCGATTCAGAATTGACCTGCATGGCGACCGGGGGGTGCGCTGGATGGCAGATGACAGGCCGACTCCGCCGCTTATCCGGCGGGTGCCAGGCGCCGCCAGAAGTGGTCCAGAGCGGTCCAAGCGGCCGGTGCTTCCCGACGCATTACTAGAGCGGATGCAGGCCGCCGTCGACGCCGCGCGCGGAGCGCAGACGTCGGCCGCCAACGTCACCGAGGTCACCCGCCCGGGCGAGACTAGCGCGGACAAGGCCAGCCCGGACACGACCCGTACGGACACGGTCAGTGTGGAGAAATCCAGCGCGGACCGGGCCAGTGCGGATTGGGCCAGTGCGGATCGGGCCAGTGCGGATCGGGCCAGTGCGGATTGGGTCAGTGCGGAGACGGACGGGGAGAACCCGGAGCCGGTGATCGGGAGCGATGAGAGCCCGGAGCCGATTCTCGAGCCCCTGCCCAGGGTGCGGGCCGCCCTGGGCACTCTCGCCCAGGGCGCGACCGCCACCGGACAGCAGCCAGCTCCGGCCGCCAACGGGACCACGGTCACGCCCGACCGCCCGGGACCACCCTGGCCAGCACAGGGCCGGCCGGCACCCGACCGCCCGGCGGCGGACCGCCCGGCACCGGAGGTACCCGCCGCTCCGGACCGGCCTACGGCTCTGGACCGCGCGATCGCGCCGTACCGGCTCGGCAGGCCGGATCGCAGGGCGTTGCCACGCCACGGCACGAATCCGGGTCGGACGGATCCGGATCGTACGGACCCTCCGTCCCGCTCGGTTCCGCGCCGCCCGGCCGAACCGGACCTGCCGGCGGCCGCCCAGCCAAGCCGCCCGCAGGCCGCCCTTCCCGCCCCCACCGCAGCCCTACCCGCCACCGCCACCGCACCCGCACCCGCACCCGCACCCGCACCGACCGGACTGCCCGCTCAGGACAAGCAGCCCGATCGCAAGAAGCGACCGGCGCAGAAGAAGCGATCAGCGCAGAAGGGGCAGCCGGCCCAGGACAAGAATCCGGCTCCGAGTGGCTGGCCGGCTCCGAGTGGCTGGCCGGCTCAGGGCGGATGGCCGGCCGAGACCGGTCACGCACCGGCGGAGACGCCGGACTGGTCGCCTGGCCGCACGGCACGGGCCAGCCGCCCGCGCGCCGCCGGCCTGGCTGCCGTCGCTGTCGTGCTCGTAGCCGCCGGGACGGTCGCGGCTGTCCTGACGTCGCAGGCCCAGGCGCCGACGCCGGCCGCCAACCGCACGGCCGGCCAGCCGGCCACGACCGCCAGCCGCGCGGCTGACTGGGTCGCCAGCCAGGTCAGTCACGATGCGGTCGTGGCCTGTGACCATCTCATGTGCAGCGCCCTCGCGGCGGCCGGCTTCCCTGGCCGCCACCTGCAGCGCATCACGCCAGCCTCGTCTTATCCGGTGCATTCTGAGGTGGTCGTCGTGACACCTGTGGTGCAGTACCAGTTCGGCAGCAGCCTCGCCACCGACTGGGCACCGAGCGTCCTGGCCCAGTTCGGCTCGGGCGCCGCTACCATCAGCATCCGGGTCGTCTCCCCGCAGGGAGCGGCCGCATACCAGTCCGCGCTGACCGCAGACCTGAAGCTGCGGCGAGCCGACGGCGCTGGTCTACTGGCGAGCCGTCAGGTCACGGCCTCCGCGCAAGCCAGGAAGCAGCTGATCAGCGGGCAGGTCGACGCCAGGCTGATCATCGTGCTCACGGCGCTCGCCTCGGTGCATCCCGTCGACATCGTCGGGTTCGGCACCGTCTTCAAGGGGACGAGCGCCGACCTTCCGCTCCGGATGGCCGACATCGCCGCGGACGACGCCGCTGCCAAGCTGAGCAGCTCCGCCTACCTTCACTTCCTGTTCACGGTGGTGCACGCGCAGCCGACCCAGTACGCGCTGCAGTCCGCCGGCCCGGTGTCGTCCAAGGGACAGTCCCTCTTCCAGATCCAGTTCTCCGCGCCAAGCCCGCTCGGGCTCCTCGGTCCGCAGGGACCTTAGGAGCTGACCGGCCAGGTGTGGACCGGCTGATTGGCGTGCATGTGCTCGATGTAGCGCTGGGTCATCAGTCGCAGCGCCTCCGGGCGGTCTACTCCACCGTCCCCGGTGCGTGCGCCGACCGTCGCTATCTGCCAGGCAGCGCCGGTCTGGCCGGTCAGGCAGCGCTGCTCGATGATGCCGAGCAGGCGATCGGCATGGACCGGGCTGACGCCCCAGCGGCCGAGTCCCTCCCTAGCCAGCGGCAGCAGCCGGCGCAGGACGAGTTCGGCCGCCGGCGCCTCGCCAAGACCCGGCCAGTAGAGCTGCGCATCCATGCCGTGGCGCGCCGCCGCATGCAGGTTCTCAGCCGCCGTCGCAAACGACATCTGGGTCCAGATCGGGCGCTGCGCCTCGGCGAGGGCACGCACGAGGCCGTAGTAGAACGCCGCGTTCGCCATGGTGTCAGCGACCGTGGGGCCGGCCGGGAGGACCCGGTTCTCTACTCGCAGGTGCGGCTTGCCCTCGACGGTGGCATAGACGGGACGGTTCCAGCGGTAGATCGTCCCGTTGTGCAGGCTCATCTCCTCCAGCCTGGGGCAGGTACCGCCGTCCAGCATCGCTAGCGGATCCTCGTCCTCGCAGATGGGCAGGAGCGCGGGAAAGTACCGGATGTTCTCCTCGAACAGGTCGAACACCGAGGTGATCCAGCGCTCGCCGAACCAGACCCTAGGTCGCACTCCCTGCTGCTTCAGCTCCTCGGTACGGGTATCAGTGGCCTGCTCGAACAGCGTGATCCTCGTCTCGTGCCACAGCTGGCGGCCGAACAGGTACGGCGAGTTCGCGGCCAGCGCGACCTGCACGCCGCAGATCGCCTGCGCGGCGTTCCAGTAGTTGGCGAAGGCGTCCGGGCTGACCTGGACATGGACCTGCACGCTCGTGCACGCGGCCTCGGGAGTGATGCTGTCAGCGTGCGTGAGCAGCTGCTCGGCGCCGTCGATCGCGATCCGGATATCCTCACCGCGGGCGGCGAAGATCTGCTCGTTCATCACCCGGTAGCGCGCATTAGCCGACAGCGTCCCCTCGTGCACGTCCTCCTTCCGCAGCGTCGGCAGGATACCGATCATGACGAGGCGGCTGCCGCTGCCGCGGGCCTTAGCGTCCGCCGCGTTGAGATCGGCGCGAACCTCCTGCTCCAGGCCATCGAGAGCATCACCGTCAAGCTGCCGCGGCGGCACGTTGATCTCGATATTGAACTGCCCGAGCTCGGTAGCCCAGGCCGGATCAGCGATCGCGTCGAGCACGTCGGCATTGCGCATCGACGGCTCACCGCGCTCGTCGACAAGATTCAGCTCGATCTCCTGGCCGACCCGTGACGTACCGTCCTCGAATACGGCCTCCCGCAGCATCCGGTCGAACACGTCGAGCGAGCGCCTGAGCTTCTCCCGGTACTTGCGGCGGTCCTCGCCGCTGATCGTGATCGGCTGAATATCACGGCCCATCCGGCCTCGCTCAACTAGATCGGGAACCCACGGTCTGCGCTGGCATCTCCCTACAGTCGCATGCCGGCTGTGCTCGCGCCAGCAGCTAACTGCCCATTGTCAGCGCGGCGCGCGCCAGGCACTATGTGCGAATGATCGCCGTATCGGGTGTCCAGCTGACCTTCCGGGTACCCGATCCCGGCCGCCGGCCGGCCGGGGTGCGGCTGCGCCAGGACGTGCGCATACCAGGCGACCTGCTCGACTTCCGCCGCAGCGGCGACTGGTGGGAGCTCGTGATCCCCCGTCCGCCGGTGAGCCGGATGGAGTACCTGCTCGAACTGCGCCACGACGACGGCAGCAGCGAGCTGGTCACTGACCCGGAGAACCCGATGCAGGTCGCCGGTGCGTTCGGAATGAAAAGCGTCCTTGAATTTCCCTGCTACCGCCCGCCCCAATGGCTGAGTGCACCCGCCGAGCCAGGTACGAGCCGTGCGTTCGACCTGCCCGCCCCCTCGCTCGGAGCCGAGATCTCGGTGCGGACCTGGTCGCCGGCGGGCACGTCGGACGACGAGCCGCTACCGCTGCTCGTGGTGCACGACGGCCCTGAATACGACGCCCTGGCCAGCATCACCCGCTATCTATCGGCTGGGGTCACGGGCAAGTGGCTGCCGCGCCTGCGGGCCGCGCTGCTCAGCCCCGGGCCGCGTGACGCCTGGTACTCCGCCAACGCCGGCTATGCGCGAGCGCTGCGCCGGTCCGTGATCCCCGCGCTGACCAGCCGGGTCGCTGCCACGGCGCGGATCGGGATGGGCACCAGCCTGGGCGCGCTAGCGATGCTGCACGCCCACTGCCGCTATCCGGACGCGTTCGACGCACTGTTCTTGCAGTCAGGCAGCTTCTTCTGCCCCTCCTTCGACAGCCAGGAGCGGCGGTTCCCCTACTACCGGCGGATCGTCAGATTCGTGGCGGGCGCGCACAGCGGGAGCCTGCGCGTCCGGACCATACCTGTCGTCCTTACCTGCGGCCAGATCGAGGAGAACGTGGCGAACAACCGGCTCATGACCCAGGTACTGCGCGCCGAGGGTTACCAGGCGAACCTGCACGAGGTCCCTGACATGCACAACTACACGGCCTGGCGGGACGCGTTCGACCCGCATCTCTCCCGGCTGCTCGGGCAGGTGAGCCGGTGAACCGGGAGGTCGCCGAGATCTGGTCGGACGCGATCGGCGCCGCCGGCACCGTGATCCGCTACGGCCACTGGGGGCGCGCGGTGCTGGCGTTCCCCACCGAGCAGGGCACGGTATGGGACTTCGAGAACAACGGCATGATCGGCACCATGGCGGGTTTACTCGACGCGGGACGGCTCAAGGTCTACTGCGTCGACAGCTACGACGCGGCGTCCTGGTCCAACCAGGAGCTTCCCGTCGAGGAGCGGGCGCGCCGGCATGAGCGGTACGAGTCGTGGATACGCGGCGACATCCTGCCGTGGATCTACCAGGACTGCCGCGGTGCCGTCGATGTCGTGACGCTCGGCTGCAGCCTGGGCGCGTTCCACGCGGCCAATTTCGCCCTCAAGCGGGCGGACCTCTTCCCGCTCGCGATATGCCTGTCCGGCACCTACGACCCCGCGGCCTGGAATGGGCGCGGCGAGCGCGGGACCGCGGCGTACTTCAGCAACCCGCTCGACTACGTCAGGCACCTGCACGGCGACCATCTCGACTGGCTGCGCCACTGAGGACGGGAGCCCCCATGACCGCCACCAGGCACCTGATCGGGCTGCTGCTCGGTACCGAGGAGGACTGGCCGCGGGCGTTCGATGAGATCCTGCGCCGGCTTGGCCCGGTAAAGGGGCCGGGGGGTGCATGGCACGAATTCGGCTGCGAGCGGATCAGCATCGAGCCGTTCAGCCTGCGTGACCGGCCACGCTACGACCTCGCCGTCGACCGGCTCGCGTACTGGTACTACCACCCGAGGGAATGGCTGAAAAAGGTCGCGCTGATGGACAACGTGTACCTGCTGAACAGCCCGTTCACGTTCCAGTCCATGGAGAAGCACGCGGCCTACTGCGCGATGATGCGGCTCGGGCTCAAGGTCCCCGAGACGGTGCTCGTGCCGTTCAAGCACCCGGTCGACAACTCGCGCTACGCCTACACGTCGGCCAGATACAACCGGCAGTTCGACCTCGACGCCATCGCGGAGCAGATCGGCTACCCGCTGTTCATGAAGCCGTACGACGGCGGGGCCTGGCGCGGCGTCTCCCGCATCAGCAACCCGGCCGAACTGCATGCCGCCTACGACCAGAGCGGCGAGATGCTGATGCACCTGCAGAAGGCGATCGAGGACTACGACGTCTTCGCCCGCTCGCTGTCGATCGGCGCCGAGACGATGGTGATGCGGTTCCGGCCCGAACAGCCCATGCACCTGCGGTACGCCGTCGACCACAACTTCCTGTCGCCGAGCGCCGGCGCCGAGGTGCTGACGATCGGGCGCCTGGTCAACGCGTTCTTCCGATGGGAGTTCAACTCGTGCGAGACGCTGGTGAAGGACGGCGCGGTCTACCCCATCGACTACGCCAACGCCTGCCCGGACGTGGCGCTGACCAGCCTGCACTACTACTTTCCCTGGGCGATGAAGGCGCTGGTGAAGTGGTGCGTGTTCGCGCTGGTGACCCGGCGGCGGCCGAGGCTCGACCTGGAGACCTCCCGGTTCTTCGAGATCGCCGACGACGCTGGTCTGTCCTATGAGCAGAAGCTGGAGGCCTATGCCGGACTCGCCGACGCCTACTTCGAAACGGAGCGCTATCAGGACTTCGCGGCGAGCAGCCTCGCCCACCTCGACGAGGTCGTGCTGGACTGGGTCAGTGGTGCCGCCTTCGACGAGCTGCTGATCGACACGGTCAGGTCGGTCTACCCGGCCAGCGAGCACGACAAGTTCATCGCGCACTTCCGGGGCCTGCTCGGCCTGTGGATCACCGACGAGAGCACGCGCCTGCGGGCCGCTTAACTCCCGCGTGCCAGGCGGCGCTCGGCTGCTCGTCGCAAGCAACGCTGGCTACCCCGCCAATTCGACACCATGCCCCAGACAGGAAATACGCACGACAATCAGGCCTGCTGTGCGCCGGCGTCCCTGGGGGTGGCTAGCGACTGCTGAACATCGGCGAAGACAGGCAGTACCTGGTCCAGCCCGGTGAGCTGAAGTACTCGCCTGGCGGGCGAGGCGCCGACCGCCAGGCGCAGTTCACCGCCGTTCGCCGCGGCCAGCCGATGAGCCCGGGCGAGTGCGTGGATTCCGCTGGAGTCGCAGAAGTTCGTCCCGGCCATGTCGGCGGTGATGACCTCGGGACGCTGGGCGGCTACGCCAGCCAGCAGGCTGTCCAGGCCGGCGGAGTTGGTCACGTCGATCTCGTCCGGCATGGTGACTATCGCATGCCGGCCTGACCAGCGAACCGCACCGCCCGGGGAAGTCACCCGACACCTCCGGAGCCGCCGACGTCCGGCCGGCCGCCGCCGGGCTGCGCGTCCCGGCGGAACATGAGCAGGGCGACGTCGTCGCTGTGCGGGCTGAAGTCAGCCATGGCGGCCATCACCGCTGCGCAGCCGGCTTCCGGATCATTGGCGACGACGGCTGAGGACAGCCGCCCGATCCCCTCGTCGATCGCCCGGTCGCGCCGCTCGACCAGCCCGTCCGTATACAGGCACAGCACAGCGCCGGGCGGCAGGTCCAGGGTGGTGACATGGCGAGGCCGAGCGTCAGGCAAGCCGATGAGCAGATCGGGCGTGACGTCCGCGGGCCCGGCGGCGAGGCCAGGGCACGCTAGGACCGGAGGCAGGTGCCCGGCACTGGATACCCGGACCTTATCCAGGGCCGTACTGAAGACTGCGCACAAGACGGTAACCATCGCATCAGGTTCGAAGTAGTGCAGCTTACCTTCCAGCCGGCTCAATATATCGGCTGGATCGGACGTCTCGAGTGCGTATGCCCGCAGGGCACTGCGGATCCGGCCCATGATCGCCGCCGCCCTGAGACCGCTGCCCGCCACATCCCCGATCACGGCGCAGAGCTCACCAGACGGAAGGACGAAAACGTCATACCAGTCACCGCCGACATTGCCCGTACCCGGGACGTACCGTGCCGCCATCTGAATGCCGTCAACCGACGGCAGCGCGGACGGCAGCAGGCTCCGCTGCAGCGCCCACGCCGCCGCGCGATCAAGCTGCGCGGCCAGCGCCTGGACCGCCAGGGCGGCCCGATCCGCGGCCAGCTGGAGCAAGTCGACATCCTGGCTGGTGAAGCTGCGCGGTCGCAGCGTGCCAACATGAAGCACGCCGACAACCGCCCCGTCCGTCAGCAGCGGAGCGCCCATCAGCGACCGGATGCCCTTGGCCAGCAGGATCGGGTTCACGACCTTGGTGTGATCAACCTCGTCGAGGATGACCGGACGGCCCAGCGCCGCAATCTGGCCGGCGAAACCTCTGCCTATCTGGATCCTGACGCCCTGCTGCACTTCCTCTTCGAGTCCGCTGGCCGCCGTGGCCACCAGCTGGCCGGACGGCTGGTCCAGCAGGAGGATCGCCGCCGTATCGACCCGCAGCGCATCACGAACCCGCTCGACCAGCGTCTCGAGCAGGGCCTGCGGATCAAGAACCGACAGGGCTCGGTCGGTGATCGACTGGATGCCGCGCAGTTTCTCCGCCCATTCGGGCAGCTCATCAAGCCGGGCGGTCTGCCGCCCGCTGTGGCGATACAGCCCGTGAGCCAGCGGGGCTGCCTGCTGGCTGGGTAGATGCTCATTCGCAGGCAACAGTCGGCACCGCCTTTCCCAGGTCGGAAACGAAACCGCCGGACGGCCCCCGGTCTGCCGGGGCGCGCGGTACCCATGGATTTTAACCACCTGTCTGGTGTACCCACCCGGCCGCATTCCGCTCCGGCCGTGCGGTCGCTGCGTCAGCTCGCGCGGTGAGGCGCGAGGTTAGGTTAGTAGGTGCGCCGGTGCCGCCCGATGTGATCACCGGACAGCGAGTAGGCGGGCCTGACCGCCAGCCGGTCGCGGCGCGCCGGAGGCTGCGTGCTCCAGAAGGCATGCCGCCGCTGACAGGCGGGACAGACGAACCGGCCGAGCGCGTCCGGTCGCCAGCACGCGGCCAGCCCGTCTCGGCCAGCCCGTCTCGGACGCCGATTGCGCAATCACCCGGACGCTGGCCGGACGACATTCTCGAGCGGGCGACCCGCAAGGTGGCGGGCGGCCTGATCCGCCACGAAGGCGGGGGCACGGTGCGCGAACGTGGTGGTATCGCCGCCGATGTGCGGCGTGATCAGCACGTTGGGCAGCGTCCACTCGGGACGGCCGGCTGGCAGCGGCTCCGGGTCGGTGACGTCCAGGGCGGCGCGCAGCCGGCCGGCGCGCAGCTGTCCGGTCAGGGCGGCTGCCTCCACGACCGGCCCGCGTGCCACGTTGACCACGAGCGCGCCGTCGGGCAGAGCGGACAGGACCTCCTGGCCGACGAGGCCGCGCGTCGAGGCGTGTAGCGCGATGCAGACCACCAGGATGTCAGCGGCCTGCGCCAGCACAGGCAGCTCACGCAGCTCGCTGACTCCTTCCCTGGGAGTTCGCGACACCCTGCTGACGCGTGCGCCGAAGGGCACCAGCCGCTGCTCGATCGCGGCGCCGATCGCGCCATAGCCGACCAGCAGGACCCGCCGGCCGGCCAGCGAGTCGGTGCGCACATGGGACCAGGTTCGTGTCGACTGCTGCCCGGCGAACCACGGGATCTGCCGCATGCTGGCGAGAATGAGCGTGACGGCGAGCTCGGCGGTTCCCTCCTCGTGGCCAAGGCCATGGCCGTTGCACAGCGTCACCTGCGGCGGCAGCGACCCGAGCACCTCGTCGACCCCGCTGCTCAGGCTCTGCACGACCTCCAGGGCCGGGAGCTGGCCGATCAGGGTGATGCTCGCCGGGTCCCCCATGTAGGGCAGGCAGTAGAAGGTCACCTCGTCCAGCCGGCCGCGGGCGGGCTCGCCGTATCGGAGCACCTCGGCCTGCGGCAGGCGCTGCCCGACGTAATCCGCGATCCCGTCCGCATCTGGCAGCAGCAGTACCATCTCGTCCTTCCCCGCACCGTACCTGGCCAACCAGGCAGAGCGTATCCGGCCAGGCAGACCGTATCCGGCGCTCGCCCCGGCCCGGGCGGCCAAGGCGGGTTCTGGATCATGGAATGAGCGTGCGTGCTATGGGTAGAAGGGGTCGAACTCGCCTTGACGATGGGCTGGTGACATCAGGGTGACGGTCAGCGCGACACGCAGATCACCGATCTGGCTGTGAACGATTGGGCACTGCGGCCCATCACCGGCGTCGAGCAGCTGCCCGACGGGCCGCGCCAGGTCGTCCTGGAGTGCCCGCCGGGCATGGCGAGCAAGTTCGCCCTGTTCGGCGCGACCAGCAGAGTCGGTGTCAGCCTGGTGACCGTCGATGACCGGTAACTCGCCCAGCCGTCCGCAGCGGCACCGGGAACCGCCGCGGCACGATGTCGCGCAGGCCGCCGGCGGGAGCATCTGGTCCGGCCCCGGAGTGCTGCCCATCCTGGACCATCGCCTGGATAGCGATTCGCTCTATCAGCTGCGGGCGTCGGTGGCCGCCCATGCCACCCAGGCGGGCCTGCCACCGCGCCGCGCCGACGACCTGGTGATCGCGGTACACGAGCTGGCCGCCAACGTCGTCCGCCACGGCAGCGGGCACGGCCGGCTGCGCATCTGGCAGCACCGCCAGGCCGTGCACTGCCAGGTCACCGACGAGGGCCCGCCGCCGGCTGCGGGTGCCGGCGGCGGGCCGGAGACCGAGCCCGGCGCAGCCCCCCGGTCGGGGGCAGCCATGCCAGCCGAGGCGCCCCCGTGGCGGGTCGAGCCCGGCCACGGCCTCTGGCTGGTGCGCCAGCTCGCCGACCGGACCAGCCTGCATCCAGGTCCGCATGGCACTGCTGTCACGATCAGCTTCACCATCGGGACCGCGGGCGCCGCGCCGCCGCCTTTCACGCTCACCCAGGACTCTCGCCGCGGCTGCGCGGTGCTGGCGTTCACCGGGCAGCTGGACCTGAGCTCGGCCGGCCCGCTCGCGGACGCCGTGGATGAACTGGTCGCCGGGACCCCGGCCGTGCGCCTGGTCCTCGACCTGGCCGGACTGACCTTCTGGGACCCGTTCGGCCTCGCCGCCTTGCTCAGGGCGCAGGCGCGGGTAGCCGAAAGCCCTCCCGCCCGGATGATTCTGGCCGCCGTGCCCGGCCAGTTTACCGGGCACCTTCACGAGAGCGGGCTCAGCGGCCGGTTCACCCTCGCGGACACCGCCGATGAGGTCATCAGCGAGCTGATCATGCCGCCGCGACAGAGCGAACCGCGAGAGCGCTGACTGCTTCCGCCGCCTGACGGCGAGCAGTTACCCGGCGATCTCGCCGACCCCGGCCAGGACCGCTACGAGGGCCTTGTGCACCGCGTCCCTGTGCTCGCGGCTGAAGGCACCCTGGCCGGACCGCCAGGTGGCCCACACCTGGTCACGCACCTCCTTGGGCACCAGGTACCAGTGCGGGCGGCACATCAGGCGCGACGGGTCGATCTGGTAGCCGCATCGCGGGATAGGGCAACGGTGAACCCCGGACGATAACGTCGCCAGCTGGCCGCGCGGTCCCCGGCCACGGCCGCCCGTAACCGCCTTCACTGCTAGCTGACCGGTCATCGTCGACCCTCCTTTGCTACGCCCTTACGCCTTACGACGAACAACGTCACGGCCGGCTGTCAGCCTTCCCGCGGACCGGCCTGCGATCCGACGGACCGGTAGCGGCTGATCACCTGGGCGCCGAAGCGGGCCATCTCCTGTCGCTGCGGCGAGAACTGGAGCAGCAGCAAGCCGACTCCGGCATCGGCGTAGGCGCCGATACGGTCGAGAATCTGGTCGGGAGTGCCGATCAGACCGCTGCGCAGGCCGCGGTTCGAGACACTGTACTCCTCCAGCGAGACTCGGGACTCGAGCTGGGAGCCCTCGATGAAGTCCTGGTAGGAGGCATAGGCCTCGGGCGAGGACCGGACGTTGAGTATCCGGTCGAGTTCCGCGCTGACCTCCGCTTCGGTGTCACGGCAGATCACGTAGCCGGAGACGCCGAACTGCAGCAGCGGCTGGCCGGTCGCGGCCCGGAGCGCGGACAGCTCGGCCACCTTCGCCGCGATCACCTCGGGGGCATCGCCGTGCATCACGTAGGCGTCGGCCTGGGCCGCGATGACGTCCTTCGCCTTCGGCGACTCGCCGCCCATGTAGACCACCGGCGGCCGGCTCGGCTTCGGCTCGAGCACGGTCCCGTCCAGCTGATACAGCGATCCGGAATGCGTCACCGTGTCCTCCCGCAGCAGCCGGGAGATGACCTCCAGCCACTCCTGGGTGCGGGCGTACCTCGCGTCATGCACGTCGAACGGAGCTCCGTACTGGCTCGCCTCGTCCTTCCACCAGGACGAGACCACGTTGAGCGAGATCCGGCCAGGGGCGATGAGGTCGAGAGTGGACAGCGCCTTGGCGGTCAGCGCCGGCGAGTGGTAGTTGGGCCGGACCGCGAGCATCAGCTCGAGCTCCCTGGTCGCCGCCGCCACGGCGGGAGCGAGCGTCCAGCAGTCCAGCGACGGCGCGCGGTGGCCCTTGATGTCATTGAGGTTGAGCTCGGCGATCAGCGACAGGTCGAAGCCCTGCTGCTCGCTCGCCACCGCCAGGTCCCTGATGTAGGGCCACGCGACGGGCATGCCCTCGTCGGCGACATTGCGCAGCCAGCCACCGAAGATCGGCATCCAGTAGCCAAACCGCATCGCGTTACGCCGCCTTTCCTGCCTCGTCCGCCAGCAGCCGCCCGAGATAGGCCGCCACCGCCTGCTGCGCCGACCTGGGCGCCACTGCCTCGATCCCGGCGTTGTAGTTCGTGGTCGTGTTGATGTCGTAGGTCACGAGCCGGCCGTCCGCCGTCTCGATGAACTCGAAACCCGCGATCCCGATTCCGTGCTGCCTGGCGAAGTCGACGTACCCGCTGGTGATCGGATGGTCAAAACCCTCCCGCAGCGAGAACAAGCTCGGCGCCGGCCCGTCGCCGACCGCGCAGGCATCGGCCGGGCAGAGCTGGAAACCGCCGAGCGCGGTGTCGGCCGTGATGGCGTAGATGAACTCGCCGCCGACAATCTCCGCCCGGGTGATCCGCGGCTCGGCCGCGCGCAGGTACTCCTGGAGCAGGGTGATGCCGTCGACCGGCGGCTCGTAGGACGGCGAAGCCAGATAAGCGTCGAAGTCGTCGTGGCTCTCGAACAGAGTGACGCCGAGTCCTTTGCCACCCTGGTTGTGCTTGCCGATGAACGGTGCAGGCAGCTTCCTCGCGGCGGCGGCCAGCTCGCCGGCCCCGGCGACGGCGACCGTCCGCGGGACGTCGAATCCCGCTGCCCGCAAGGCCACGAGCTGGTCGACCTTGCTCATCTCCAGCTCAAGCACCCGGCGGCCGTTGACCACCCGGCGGCCGCGGGACTCCAGCCAGCTGAGCACGCCGCGGGTCTGATCCTTGGCGTGCGGGTGACCGCGGGCATGCGAGGACGCGCTCATCCGGGACCAGAACACCCCGGCGGGCGGCTCCTCCTCGAGGTCCAGCACGCTCTCGCCGAGCAGCCATTGCTCGTGCGGCACGCCCGCCGCGTCCAGCGCCGCCCCGACCGGCGCGAACCAGTCCGGGTTCTCATGGAGCACGTGAACCTTCACCGCCGCCTGGCCTTCCGCTGTGGCGCCACCGACGTCAGCGTATGTCAGGCAGCGCTGATGATGCTCGCCGGGGACATACCGCCCCGGCCCGAGCCGGACGGCCCGCCGCGTACGGGCAGCAGCACCCGGCGGGACGCGGGCAGCGGAAACTGCCGCCCCGATCACGGCGGGCGGCCCCCCTGGGTTCACGGAGTGCGGCCCGGGCTGATTCGAACTTGCCCGATAAGGCCCCGTTAGCGGACATGGCCGTGCATCATGGCATATGCCATGGCCACTGACGGGGAGGGACTGAATGAGGCGCCGCCTTGTGCTGGCAACCGGAGCTGTGCTGGCAGGCTGCGCGACCCTGGCAGCTAGCGCGAGCGTGTACGCGCAGCAGTCGGCCTCACATCCCAGGTCCGCTGCAACGATCGACCCGAACATCCACAAGATCCAGCATGTCTTCGTCATCATGCAGGAGAACCGGTCGTTCGATTCCTACTTCGGCAAGTACCCGGGGGCAGACGGCATCCCGACGGTCGTCTGCAACCCCGACCCGCGCAACGGGGGGTGCGACAAGCCGTGGGTTGACCATCACGACAGCAACGGCAACGACCCGCACGGCAACGCTCCGTTCGTGACCGACGTGGACGGCGGGAAGATGAACGGCTTCGTCGCCGCCGCCGAGAAACTGCTGTGCAAGCCCAAGCCGGCGTCCTGCCATCCCGACGTGATGGGGTACCACGTCCAGTCCGACATTCCCAACTACTGGGCCTACGCTCAGAACTTCGTGCTCCAGGACCACATGTTCGAGGCCGCCGGCTCCTGGAGCCTGCCGGCCCACCTGTACGAAGTCTCCGGATGGTCGGCGAAGTGCACCATTACCGGCGACCCGATGAGCTGCAAGAGCACCACCATGCCGCCGGAACGCAAGCCGTCCGACCAGACGCCGTTCGCCTGGACCGACCTGACCTACCTGCTGCACAAGCATCATGTGACCTGGAGCTACTACACCGACCATGGCGCCGTGTCCGTGACGGGGAGCAACCCGAACGGGACGTCGATTCACTGGAACCCGCTGCCCGGCTTCACCGACGTGCACAAGGACGGCCAGCTGGGCAGCGTCCGCCCGCTGAGCATCTTCTGGAAGCAGGCCAAGGCCGGCACCTTGCCCAAGGTGTCGTGGATCGCGCCGGACTT
>DATKQH010000223.1:0-46374 GCA_035532775.1 Streptosporangiaceae bacterium | reverse complement strand
CGCCTCCCGGCGCACGACCTCGGGCGCCATGAACCGCAGCGTTCCCCAGACGAAGACCTCGCCGCCGTCCAGCCCGACGTTGTCGTTGTCGATAATGGCGACCTCGGAATGATCGGCGTCGACCCACAGGTTGCCGAAGCTGATGTCCCGGTAGCACAGGCCGGCCGAGTGCAGTGCCTCGAACGCGGTGACCAGGTGCCGCCCGATCGTGATCACGACCCGGAACGGCGGCTGGTCCGACCGGGAGACGAGCTGGGCGAACGAGGAGAACCGCGGCTCGAGCCGCGGCATGACATAGCCGAACCCGGACAGCTCGTCGCTGACCACGAGATCGATCGGCCAGATGAAGTCCCGGTGCGGCCGCCCGCGTTCCACCAGCGCGGCGATCGACTTGCGCAGCTCGCCGGAGGGCGAGTACCGGTACCACTTGACCGCATAGGGAGCGCCGCCGATCGTGACCGTGTGCACGACGCCCTGGCCGCCCTCGCCCAGCCGCTCGCCGACGGTCACGGCGGTTCCGGCTCGCAACATCCGCAGGGTCCGCCCTTGCAGGGTCAGCTGCTGGCTCACCGTGCACCGGCCCCCGGCGGCCGCCACTTGGTCGTGGGCGGTTCGGTGCTGTCCTCGTCGCTCCAGCCCTGCTCGCCTCGCGGCTGGGCCGTCCGCCCGTCGTCGTCCAGGCCGAGGTCGGGCCTGGCCAGCTCGTTGGTCGGCGGCTCGGTTCCGGCCGGCTCGGTTCCGGCCGGCTCGGTGCTGGCCCGCTCGATGATCAGCGGCTCGGGCGCGGTCCGGTGGGCCAGCAGCCGGAGCGTGACCGGCTCCATCGGCTGGGTGTCCGGATGCCGGTCGGGTATCTGGGCCGGCACGGTATCGGCGTGCGGGACGGCCGGGATGGTCGTCTCCTCCGAGCCGGAATCGCTATTGCTGCTCTCGCGCCCGCCCGGCGGCAGTGCCGCCTTGGTTGGCGAGATCATCAGGGCGACCGTCGTGTCGTCCGCGCTGCCGTCGGAGGACGCGCATCTGGCCGCCCAGGACGGAAGCTGGCTGGCCAGCCAGTGGACGTCGCGGTCCCGCAGCATCCAGGCCAGGTCCTCGCTGAAGGCGGCCGGCCACGCCTCCACCACCTGGGCGTTGCCGTAGCCGTCGGTCGCCAGCATCACGGCCAGCAGCGGCCTGCGCACCGTATCCACGACCGCAACCCTGAAATCCGAGCGCGGGTCGAGACCGCACAGGCTAGTCGTGACCAGGCCGTCAAGCTGGGGATCGGTCGGGACCGGCAGCACGGACCGGCCGTCAGCCCGGACACCGATCACATCACCGTCGCCGATCTGCGCGAGGATCAGCCAGTCGCGCAGCACCATGCCGAGCAGCAGCGTCGAGCCGTAGGCGATCGTGGCGTCGTCGCCCTGGTGCCGGTGCGCCTGCTCGGCGTCGGTGAACGGATCGGCCTTGACATCGGCGAGCACGGCCTCCCGCCAGCGCTGCACGATGGCGGGCACGAGGAACTTCTCGGTCAGCTTGCTGATCTCGCCGGCCGTTGCAGTGGCAGTAGCCGCGCTGTCCCGTTGCGAAAGAAGGGTGTTATGACCTTCGAGCCGGTCGGCGAGTTCCTGCGCGACCTGGCACCCGATCTTGACCGCCAGCCGCGAGCCGCGGGCGCTGCGGTGATGCCGCGAATGGCCGTGCCCGTCAGCGACGGCCGCGACGACCCCCTCCGCGCCGGCCCGCTCGGTCGCCACCGCGTCCTGGTTGGGCGTCTTGACGGCGACATGCGACGCGCCGCGCTCGGAGGCGGTGAGGACGAGCCAGCCCGGCTTGCGCCCCGGCGGATCGGCTGGCCCCGCCGCCGGCGTCGCGGTCACAGGATGTCCTCGAAGTAACCCGAGCCGCCCGGTGCCGGGTAGACCTCAGGCTGCGACCGGCGGGTTGGCTCGGCCAGGTTCAGCTGCTCGGCGAGCGCACCGCGGTTGGCGCCGATCTCCGACATCCTGGACACGGCGATCGAGGCGGTGACGAGCCGGTCGGCGATTTCGTCGGTGCCGTCGGCGACCAGCACGGGAACCTCCGGGCTGCGGAACCGGTCGAGCGGCTCGGAGTTCGCGTCCCGGCCGATCGCGACGGCCAGGCGCAAGGCGGACCGGCCGGCCGCGCTGTCCAGGAGCGCGGCGAGCCCGGACTCGAACCCGCCGGGAGGATCGGTCGGCAGCCCGTCGGTGACCAGCAGGATCGCGGGCCGCAGCGCGCGGCGCTCCAGCCGCTCAGGGGTCAGCACGTCGGCGACGGAGCGGAACGCCGGGCCCATGTTGGTCCGGCCCATCGGCATGTACTCCAGGTTCCGCCAGTGCGCGCTGAGCTGAGCCACCGGGACCGGGTCGGGCACGAACCACTGCGGCGCCGAGGCGAACGCCAGGATCCTGATCAGCAGCTGGGCTTGCAGCTGGTCTCGTTCCCAGTCGACGAGGTGCGGCAGCATGGACCTGAGCGCGAAGTTCAGGGCCTGCATCTTCTCGCCCTTCATCGAGCCGGAGCAGTCGGCCATCACGATGAAGTGCAGCGGGCGCCGCGCCACCCCGCCGCCTGGCATCAGCGTCTCAGTCATCGGGCCTTATCCGTGCCCGCCGCCCGCGCCGCCCGCGCCGCCGCCCCCTGCGGGCGCGCCCGGGCCGGCCCGGTCAGCCATAGTTCAGGATCTTCCACCAGTCAAGGATCGTACTAATCGAGGTGCCCGTCACGTTGTCCTGGCCGATGAAGAAGGCATTCTGCGTCGGCATGGACCAGATCAGGACCGGCTTGTTCCCGTCAATCAGGCACTCGATCTCCTGCCCGGTCCGAGATGCGTACTTGGGGTTGTGATTGGCGTGCCAGCCGATCTTCCCTTCGGTGCTTCCGGAAGGCGGCGGGCAGCCGCCGCCGGGCGTGACCTTGTCGAAGCCCACGAAATGGTTGATGTGGGTGAAGCCGGTCTGGTAGTCCGAAGCATTGTCGAACTGATAGCCCCACACCACGATGTTCGCCCGCTGCGTGTGGGCGCAGAACGTACTGTTCGTCAGGGTCGCCTTGTTCAACCCGAATGTCTTGGCTGCCACGCACTGCGTGCCGACCGGCTTCAGCCCCGCCGGGTTCATGATCGTCGTGAGCGGCTCGGGGCCGGAGGCGACCGGCGGCGTCGAACTCGGCGAGGTCACCGGGGATGTCGGGCTGATCTTGGGGCTGGAACTGTGACCGCCCCCGCCGCCTCCGCCGCCTCCGGTCAGGCTGACCGCGACGACGATCACGACAATGAGCGCGACGACCAGGCCGCCCGCGATGAGCAGGCCGCGCCCCCTGCCCCTTGGCTTGACCGGACCGCCGGGAGTGCCGGGCATGATCGGTCCCGTTGGCCCGAAGGCACCGCCGCCCGGCTGCCAGGCTCCGCCGCCCGGCTGGCCCTGGAACCCGGTCGGCGGCTGGCCCTGGCCGAAGCCGCCCGGCTGACCGGCGCCCTGCCAGGCTCCGCCGCCCGGCTGACCGGGCTGGCCGCCGAACCCGCCGCCCGGCTGGCCCTGGAAGCCGGCGCCCGGCTGGCCGCCGTACCCGCCGCCCGGCGGCTCGCCCTGGCCGAACCCGCCGCCGCCCGGCTGGCCGCCCGCCTGCCATGGTCCCGGCGCGGTCGCCTGACCCCCGGCGCCGAAGCCGCTGGCGCCGCCCTGGCCAGGAACCGCGGGGAAGCCCTGGGTGGGCGCCTGTCCCGGCGTGTAGCCGGCGCCGGGGATGGGCGCGATCTGGGTCGGCATTCCCTGCTGCCCGATCGGGTCGAACCCGGCCGGCGTCCCGCCGGGGCCGCCGACGGCTCCGCTGTGGCTCATGCCGAGCGCGGTGGCGATCTCGCCGGTGACCCAGCCGCACGCCTCGGGAGTGAACGGGGTAGTCGAGGAGAACGACGAGGCTGTCAGCCTGATCGCGGTATTCGGGTCCATGCCCTGATCGACGTGCTGGCGCAGTGTATTGGCCAGGCCAGCCTCGGCGGCGGCAACCAGGATGCTCTTCTCCCGCGGCGCGTCGGGCAGCAGATCCTTCAGGAGATTCGACATCGTCTGAGCGCTCGACAGCGCAGCGACCCCGTGCTCAGGATCGGTGACGATGGCATTCAGCGCCGCTCGAGCTTCGGCGGCGTGCTCCCACGACATGTCGGCCAATCCGACTCCCCTCCGCGTGGTCAGCGCGCTGACCAGTAAAGACGTCCAGCATCCGGCAGCATGGCCGATGACGTCGGTACTTCCGAGATGACAGAAAGCGCATTCGGCAGTGACGGCATGCTAACCGGACGAGCCGGGTCATGTCACGCGGTAGCGCAGCCGTACGGTCACGCAGTCATAACGAAGTCAGGGGCGGGAGCCAACGTTCGGCAAGCTGCCGGAGTTCCCGCTCGTCAGCCGTAGCCCGGCGTCCTCGCCGGGCAGTCAGGCGGGACGCAGCAGGCGGAGCCTGGCGAGCGCCTCGGTCAGGACCTCTTCCCCTTTGCAGAACGCAAACCGCACCTGGAACTGCCCGGCATCGACGTTGTCGTAGAAGACGACACTGGGAATCGCCACGACGCCGGCCGCGTACGGCAGCTTCCGGCAGAACTCCAGGCCACTGACGTCGCCGAACGGCCTGATGTCCGTCGTGATGAAGTACGTGCCGTCCGGCTGGTACACGTCGAACCCGGCCTCGGCGAGCCCGCCGCACATCAGGTCGCGCTTGGTCATCAGGTCCGCGGCGACGGAGCGGTAGTACAGGTCGGGCAGCGCGAGCGCCTGGGCGATGGCGTACTGGAAGGGGCCGCCGCTGACGAAGGTGAGGAACTGCTTCACCGTCCGGACGGCGGCGACGAGCTCGCGGGTGCCGGTGACCCAGCCGATCTTCCAGCCGGTGAACGAGAACGTCTTCGCGGCCGAGCTGACCGACACGGTGCGCCCGGCCATCCCGGGCAGCGACGCGGCGGGGACGTGCTCGCCGGTGAAGACCATGTGCTCATAGACCTCGTCGCTGATCACGAGGAGGTCGCGCTCGCAGGCGAGCTCGGCGATCGCCGTGAGCTCGGCGCGGGTGAACACCGAGCCGGTCGGGTTGTGCGGCGAGTTCAGCAGGATCAGCCGGGTGCGGCTGGTGATCGCGGCCCGCAGCTCGTCCAGGTCGGGCCGGAAGCCTGGCGCCCGGAGCGTGACGGGCACCCTGACCCCGCCTGCCATGGCGATGCACGCGGCGTAGGAGTCGTAGTACGGCTCGAACGCGATCACCTCGTCGCCCGGCTCGACCAGGGCAAGCAGCGCCGCGGCGATCGCCTCCGTGGCTCCCGCCGTGACCAGCACCTCGCCGTCGGGGTCGACGGGCAGATCGTAGAACCGGCGCTGGTGCGCGGCGATCGCCTGGCGCAGTTCCGGTATGCCCGCGCCTGGCGGGTACTGGTTCCCGCGGCCGGCCATGATCGCGTCGGCGGCGGCCCTGGCGATCTCGGCCGGCCCGTCGGTGTCGGGAAAGCCCTGGCCCAGGTTGACCGAACCGGTGGCCACGGCGAGCTCGGACATCTCGGCGAAGATCGTGGTCCCCAGGCCAGCCAGCCTGCGGTTGAGCGGCGGACGATTCATCTAGCTATGAGATCACGCCGGACCGGGTGCCTGCCGCTCCCGGCCGAACTTCCCTGCTGCGCCGGGAACCGGCACCCTACCGGCCGGGAACGGGCGTCCCGCAGGGTGGGCCAGTCGGCTCACCTGATCGGGTACTCGGCTGACGTGGTCGCCGGGGTGAGCATGATCAGCAAGTTCTCCGACTTCATCGCGATCATCGTCAGCGGCTTGTGCGCTCTCCCGGTCGGTGCGGCGGGCCTGGCCAGCCGCAGGCTGCCGCGCTGGGCGGGATGGATCAGCGTCGTGGCCGGAGTCGTCGGCCTCGCGGCGGGCACGGGCTCAGGACAGCTCAAGGCCGGGACGCTGGTCTGGCTTGCCTGGCTGGTCATGATCGGCGTGGTCCTGATGCGCGGCCCTGCTCGCCGCGCGCCGTCCACGCCAGGCGCGGACGCGGCCGGCCAGCCGGATTGCCGCCGAATTGCCGTGAACTAACGCTCGGCGGCGCCGGCCAGCGGCGGTGCGGTGTTCGGCGCCGGCGTGGCCAGCCGTCTTCTCGCTGCGACGACCGGGCGCAGGCAGTCGGCCCGCGAGGGCTCGCTGACCGACCGGGAACGCGACGTCCTGCGATGATCGGAGAGGGCGCGAGCAACGCCCAGATGGCACGGCCCTCGGGCTGTGGCTCAAGACGGTGCAGAACTACGTGTCGAGAGTGCTGGAGAAACTCCAGGTCGCGGATCGGACGCAAGCCGCGATACGGGCCCGGGGCGGGCCGCCTGACCGGCCGGGAGTAGCGCCGGGAAGATTTCTTCACGCGGAGTTCATATCGACCCCATGGGCAGCACATGAGCGCCTAGTTACCTGTAACTGGCGGATGCGATGGCCTAAGTGCCGTGCACCTGCCTGCTGGTTGATCGATTTGTTCGACCAGGTCGGCTGGACGATGCTTTGCAGTACGTGGCAGTATTGCTACATAGCGTAAATGGATCAGTGCTGTACAGACAGTCCGGCGCTAGCTGGGGAGATCTCGTACTCGGGGGGGCAATGAGGTCGGGCCGCGGGCTCACTCGCTGGATTGCTGGCGGGATAATCACGGCAGGTACAGCGGGAGCCATCCTGGCCCTTGCTGACATCGAGACACCGCTGCGGGTGCCGCTGGTACTCGTCTTTCTGACGGGCGTACCTGCTCTCGCGGTAGCGAGCCTATTTGGCGGAATCGACTCTTACGCCAGGATGGTGGTGGCCGGCTCGGCGGCGATCGTGATCGACATCC
The DNA here is from genome assembly GCA_035532775.1 of Streptosporangiaceae bacterium. Lineage (GTDB taxonomy): Bacteria > Actinomycetota > Actinomycetes > Streptosporangiales > Streptosporangiaceae > Chersky-822. The sequence goes on along the minus strand of DATKQH010000223.1, from coordinate 39,519 downwards.
TGGTCGCCGAGGCGATGATCCTCTCCGGAACCTGGTCACCACGGACCGGCCTGGTCGCCGTGGCGCTAGTCAGCGCCATGATCGCGGCCTGCCGCCCACTCGTATCCAGGAATTCCGGGCCGCGCACGGCCAGGGACACCTAGCTGGCCGCTGCTCGCGGCGGCGAGGCGCGTCCACGGGGCCGCGGCCGTGACGCGCAAATCGCGGCAGGACCGGAACCAAGCGCCCGGGACGGCACGTCCAAGCCAACATTAAGAGTGATAACACCTATCTCATGCTCGTAGCCTGACGGCGTTATCTGCCCTGAGGCTCACGCTGCAGTGTTTTCGCATTTCGCACATCGCGGTTATTCGCACATCGTGGTTGTTCGCACATCGTGGTTATTCGCACATCAAGGACAGGGGGCGAATAGCTCGACGCCAGATTTCTTGGCAAGTTCACATATTCACGGGGGAGAACGATGCATTACTTCGAGAACGGAACCGACCTGCTGCCCGCTCAGCCGGCCCGTCACGATCGGCTGCTGGCGCTCGACGGCAGCGATCAGGCTGGTTCCCGGCCCTCTCGGCAGATCACCAATAGCGAGCGGACCTCCGCTCGCCCGGCTGGCCGGCCAGGCGGCCAGAGGAATCATCGCGGGCTGCTCGAAGGGTCGGCTGGCGGGCTCGAATGGCTGGCGGGCGGGCCTGCGCGGGCTCCGGTGGCGGGACGGCCGGCTACGGCCGATCCCGGTGACGGCCCGTCGGCGTCGGTGCACACCATGGCGGCGTGGCGGGTGCCACCGACCAGGCCCTCGGCTGACGGCCGGCCCGCCTCGTCGGGCGGGCCGGGATCGAGCCTTCCGGGCGGTCAGGCCGACCGGGACCACCGGCCCTACCGGAAGGTCGCCGACGGGCTCGCCATCTCACCGCGGGTCAGCGTGGTTGTCCCGGTCATGAACGAGGCGGCCAACCTTCCGGCCGTCTTCGCCACGATCCCGCCGTGGGTGGAGGAGGTGGTTCTGGTGGACGGCCGGTCCACCGACAACACGATCGACGTGGCCCGGCAGCTCAGGCCCGATGTGAAGGTGGTGCTGCAGGGTGGCGTCGGCAAGGGCGACGCGCTCGTGGCCGGCTTCACCGCCTCGACTGGCGACATCATCGTCGCGATCGACGGGGACGGCTCGACCGATGGCGCGGAGATCGTGCGGTTCGTCAGCGCGCTGATGTCAGGCGCGGACTTCGCGAAGGGATCGCGTTTCAACAGCGCCGGCCGCAGCGACGACATCACCGCGATCCGCAGGCTCGGCAACAAGCTGCTGAACATCATGGTCAACCGGCTGTTCAAGACCAGCTTCAGTGACCTGTGCTACGGCTACAACGCCTTCTGGGCGCGGCATCTGGGCAAGCTGAAGCTCGACAGTCCCGGGTTCGAGGTGGAGACGCTGATGAGCATCCGGGCTGCCGAGGCCGGGCTGCGGATCTACGAGGTGCCCAGCCACGAGCGGCTGCGGCAGCACGGGGTGAGCAACCTCAGCGCGATCAGGGACGGCTGGCGGATCCTGCGGCTCATCGCCCAGGAGAAGCGAGCGAGCAGGCGGCGCAAGGGGCGCAAGCCCAGGCCGTTCATGGCGCCCGGATACCTGGCCCAGCCTGAGGCCGGTCAGGACCTGCCGCTGCGTCCGGCGGTCTCGCTGGACGGACACCGCGCGGCCCACGACGGTGCCGTGCATGGCGGCGCGACTTACGACGGCGCCGGGCATGGCGGCGCGGCCCACGACGGTGCGGCCCACGACGCGGCGGCGGGCCGCAGGCGTCCTTACGCACGGATCGGCGGGCGTTACGCACGGATCGGCGGGTGTCGCGCACCGGCCAGCGGGGCAGGTGCGTAAGTGACCGGAGTTGCCCTCGAGGACGCAGGTGCCAGTGTGGTGACCAGGATCAGCGCAACGGCGAACGCAGCCGGGCGGCTCCATCCCGGGCCCGGCCGGATCTCCGTGGTGATCTGCGTCTACACCGAGCGTCGCTGGGACGACATTCTCGCCGCCGTGGAATCGGTACGCGGCCAGAGTCGTCCGGCGCACGAGATCATCGTCGTGGTCGACCACAATCCGGCTCTGCTGCGCAGGCTGGAGGCCGAACTCGGCATCGCGGAGCGGGCGGATTCCGATCAGGAGGCCCGCGGTGCCGGCGTGCCGGCACCGGATAGCACGGGTCCCGTGGTGAAGCTCACGTCCAACCGCGAGCAGCGCGGGCTGTCCGGCGGGAAGAACACCGGCGTGGCGGCCGCCACCGGCGTCGTCGTCGCGTTCCTCGACGACGACGCCATCGCCGAGCGTGACTGGCTCCGGTACTTCGCCGACTCCTATGCCGACGATGCCGTGGCGGGTGTCGGCGGGCTGACGCTGCCCCGCTGGGATGCTGCCCGGCCCGGCTGGTTCCCGCGCGAGTTCGACTGGGTGGTTGGCTGCAATTACCTCGGCATGCCAGAGTCCCGGCAGCCAGTCAGGAACCTGCTCGGCGGGAACGCGTCGTTCCGCAAGGACATCTTCGCCGTAGCCGGCGGCTTCACCACCGACGTCGGACGGTCAGGGGCCCGGCTGCCGCTCGGCGGCGAAGAGACCGAGTTCTGCATCAGGATCGGGCAGCGCCGCCCGAACGTCCGGCTGCTCATCGACCACCGCGCCGTGATCTGGCATCGTGTCCCCGCCAGCCGGGGCCGTTTCTCCTATTTCATCACCAGGTGCTATGCCGAGGGCCTGTCGAAGGCCCAGGTGAGCCATGCTGTCGGCGCAGCCGAGGGAATGTCGGCTGAGCGGCGGCACGCGGCCGTGACACTGCCCGCCGGAATCGGCCGGGGTGTCGCGGCGGCATTCCGCGGTGATCTGGCCGGTTTCGGCCGGGCCGCAGCGATTATCATCGGCCTGACCGCGGCGGCGGCCGGGTACGCGTTCGGCAGGATCAGCCGGAGGCGCTGATGACCGGTATCGCTGACCGGCACACCGAAGGCCGCGCGCTGGAGGTCCCCGGCGGGTCGCCGGCCGCGGCGAGGCGCGTGCCGGTCCTGATGTACCACGAGATCACGGCCGATCCTGTGCTGAGCAGGCACCTCGCGGTCCGGCCCGAGGAGTTCGCGCTCCAGCTCGGCTATCTGCGCGGCGGCGGATTCAGCTCGCTGCACGCCGGGGAGTTCGCCCGGCTGATGAAGGGCGGCGGCCGCGGGCTGCCCGCCAGGCCCGTGGTGCTGACCTTCGACGACGGGTTCGCCGACTTCTACGACGTAGCGCTGCCGATGCTGCAGCGCTACGGGTTCACTGCGACGCTCTACGTCACCACCGGCTGGATCGCCGACCGGGATCAGCCGGGGGGCAATGGCCCTGCGGGAGCGAGCGGCCCTGGCACCGGCATGCTCAGCTGGAGCCAGGTCGAGGCGGCGGCCGCCACGGGAATCGAGATCGGCGCGCACACCGAGTTTCACCCGCAACTCGACCAGCTGTCGCCCAGCGCACTGCGCCGGGAGCTGGCAGGCAGCAAGAGCCTGCTCGAAGACCGGCTCGGGGTGCCGGTCACCGGCCTGTCCTACCCGTTCGGCTACTCCAACCGGCGGGTACGCGAGGCGGCCGTCGCAGTCGGCTACCAGTACGCCTGCGCGGTGGCCAACCGGCTTGCCTGCACCTCCGATGACAGGTTCGCGCTGCCACGGCTCACGATCGGCCGGGCGACCCGGCTGCCGGGGTTCGCCCAGATCGTGCGGGCTGAGCGGCTGCCGCCAGAGTTCCTCGCCTACCGGCTGCTGACGAAGGGCTGGGCAGCGGTCCGGCATGCCCGATCGGCGCTGAACCGGAAAAGCAGTGAATGACCGTCCTGGCGGTCCGGCCGACGTGCGGACGATCCTGCGACCCGCCAACCAGGGGCGCCAGCGGCCCGGTGACGACGGCCCGGCCCAGGACGGCCGAGCCCAGGACAGCGCGGGGCTAGCACGGGGGCGCAGTGCCCTGGCGAGCGTCCTGACCCGGGCCGGCCAGTTCGTCAGGACGGTATCGCGGCCGACCGGCGACCACGCCCCGCTGATGCGCAATGCCTACGCCCTGATGGCCAACACGGTCGTCACCGGCATGCTGGGCCTGGCGTACTGGCTGCTCGCCGCGCGGCATTATGCCCCAGCCGATGTCGGCCGGGCGTCGGCCGCCTACTCGGCGATGAACCTGCTGGCTGGCGTCACGGCGCTGAGCCTGATCGGCGCCATGGCCAGGTTCATTCCGCAATCCGGGGGCAGGACCAGTCGGCTGATCAGGCTCGGCTACCTGGCCAGCGTCGTGACCGCCATCGTCGGTTCGGCAATCTTCCTGCTGTTCACCGGACGGCCAGGCACGTCGTATTCCGAGCTGAACGGCGTCAGGGCCGGGGTCATCTTCACGGTCTGCGTCGCCATCTGGGCGCTGTTCACCTTGCAAGATGGTGCGCTGATCGGGCTGCGCAACGCGCGGTGGGTGACGCTGGAGAACGCCCTGTTCGGGGTCGCGAAGATCGCGCTGCTGCTTCCGCTGGCCACGCTCATCCCGCACACCGGCCTGTACGTCGCCTGGATGGTTCCCGCCGCGCTCGCGGTCCCGCTGGTCAACATCCTGATCTTCCGCAAGCTGCTGCCCGCTCACGCCAGGCAGTCAGGTGAGCAGCGGCCGCCGAGCAGGAACCAGGTCGGCAGGTTCCTGGCCGGTGACGTCACCGGCGCGCTGATGCTGCTCGCCACCGTGAGCCTGGTTCCGGTACTGGTCGCCATGTTCGTGGCTCCCGGCATCAACGCCTACTTCTACATGGCGTGGACGATCGGCACGACGGTCGACCTGCTCGCCGCGAACATGGCGCTCTCCTTGACCGTCGAAGGCGCGTTCAACCCGGTCAGGCTCGCCGTGCACGCCAGGGCCGCGCTGCGCCGGATCCTGCTGATCCTGGTGCCCGTCGCCGCGGCCACCGCGCTGCTCGCGCCCTGGATCCTCGGCCTGTTCGGCCCTGACTATGCCAGGGACGGGGCGCCAGTGCTCGTGCTGCTCGCCGCCGCTACGCTGCCGCGGACGCTGACGGAGATCTATCTGGGCGCGCTGCGGGCTCAGAGCAGAACCTCGCTCGTGGCTCTCGTCCAGGGCACGCGGGCGGTACTCGTCCTCAGCCTCACCCTGGCGCTGACGAAGGCCATGGGAATCCTCGGTGCCGGAGTCGGCGTACTGGCCAGCCAGCTGATCATGGCGGTGACCGTCACGCCCGGGCTGCTGCGCGTTCTCACCGCTGACCGGCGCGCGCCCGCCGCCGAGGAGATGCCTGCCGCCGAGGAGATGCCTGCCGCCGAGAGGACATGGAGCGCAGAGCGATGACGACGCCCGCGAGAGCTTCGGTGGACGCCAGGACGCTGCAGGCCCCGGGGCCCGGCGCCCCGGTCACCGGGCCGCCGGCTGCTCGCCGGGTCCCCGGCTGGCTCAGCCTTGGCCTCCTCAGCCTGACGGCGCTCGCCGGGCTGCTGCTGTTCCTGCTGCCGCTTGGCTGGGTCAGGATCGGCTCGATGAACGGGCTCGGCCTGATCTCGGTGCTCCCGGTGGCCTCGCTGGCCGGGCTCGCGCTGCTCGTCCTCGCCTTCGCTGGGATGCTCGGTCGGCGCCGCCCGGTGCACGTTGCCCTGGCCGTCATGCTCGTCGCGATCATCTTCTGCCTGGACGGCGTGACGGCGATCGTGGAGCCGTTGCCCAGGTTCGCGACCAGCTACCAGGTGTACGGGTTCGTCAACTACATCAGCCGGACCGGCCATGTCGCCCCAGGCGTTACCGCCTACTTCAGCTGGCCGGGCTTCTTCGCGCTGGTCGCCCTCGCGCGGCGGGCCGCGGGCGTGCACAGCCTGCTTCCGCTGCTGACCTGGTGGCCGGTGATCATCGACACGCTGATCGTGGTGCCGTTCCTGCTGCTGACGCGCGCGCTCCGGATCAGCTGGCGGGCCCGGTGGCTCGCGGCGCTGCTGCTCTGCCTCGGCAACTGGGTCGGCCAGGACTACTTCTCGCCGCAGTCTTTCAACTTCCTGCTCTACCTGGTCTTCGTCGCGATCCTGCTGACCTGGTTCTCTGGCCAGCGGCAGAAGTCAGGGTCCAAGCGGGAACCCGGCGAGCGGCCTGCCGCGCAGGTGAGCGGGGCGCAGCGGGGGATCCTCCTGCTGCTGGTGATCGGCATCTTCGCGGCCTCGGTCATCAGTCATCAGCTCACGCCGTTCCTCATGGTCGCCGCCTGCGCCGGCCTGGTCATCGTCGGTCGCTGCACGCCCAGGGGCCTGCCGATCCTGCTGGCCGTGATCGCGATCGGCTGGGTCAGCTTCGCCACGGCGGGCTACTGGTCCGGTCATATGTCGACGATCTTCGGCCAGATCGGCAGGCTCGGCGGCACGATCTCAGCGAGTGTCGGCAGCCACCTGATCGGTACGCCCACGCACCAGTTCCCCGTGTACGGCCGGATCGTCCTCGCCGGGCTGATCATCGGGCTGGCGGTGCTCGGCCTGCTGCGGCGCTGGCACCGGCGGGTGACCGACCGCGCGCTGGTCATCCTGCTGATCGCCCCGATGAGCATCGCCGCGCTGCAGAACTACGGCGGCGAGATCTCGCTGCGGATCTTCCTGTTCGCTCTCCCTGCCGCCGCGATACTGGCCGCCTGCCTGTTTTTCCCCGAGACGGGGTCTGGCCAGACGCGGGCCGCCGAGGCGCGGCTTGCCGACAGGGGGGCTGCTACGGCTCGGCCCGCCGAGGATGCGGTCGGCCAGCCCGGGGCCAAAGAGCCCCGGTCGCATCGCCGGCTTATCCTCGCGGCCACCGCGAGCGGCCTCGTGTCGGTCAGCCTGGCCGGCCTGTTCATGCTCACCCGCTACGGCAACGAGGGCTTCGAGCAGATCCCGCGCGGCGAGCTGAAGGCGATGAACTACATCTACGCCCACCAGCGCGGCGGAACGGCGGTGCTCTGGCTGAGCCGGCCATCGGGCATCAACGCGACACCGCAGATGCCCTGGCAGTTCCGTGACACGGCCAGCGTGCGGTTCGTCTCGCTGACCGCACCGCGGAACCCGGCGGACACGGCCACGGTCGTCGCGGACCTGAAACGGCTCGGCAGGGGCGCCTACCTGATTACCGCGAACACCGAGGCAGCCTTCATCAGGCAGACCGCGAGTTACCACCCCCGCTGGGAGCGCAGCTTCCGCGCCGCGATGGCCGCCGAGCCCGGTGTCCAGATGGTCGTGAACAACCGGGACGCGGCCGTGTACAAGGCGCGGCTGCCCGCCAGCGCGCCGCGCGCGCGATCGCAGCTGCACGCCGCGGCCACGTACTCGGGCGCGACGATCTGGACGCCGATCGGGCTGGCCGTGCTGATCCTCAGCGTGGTGCTGCTCGCCGCGCGGGAGTTCATCAGGGAGTGCCTGCCGGCCAGGCGCTGGCTGATGCGGCCGCTCGCGCTCGCCTGCATTCCCATAGTCACGCTGCTGCTCATCGCAGTAGCTGAGCGATTCAGGGTGATCTCATGAGTGGGGTCCGGCAAGCTGCCTGTCAGGTACCGTTCGACCGCGGCGTGCCTGCCCTGATGCTGAAGATCGGACAGTACCCGGTGCACTCGGGCGGTCTCGGCGTGCTGCGCTCGCTGGGCCGGTGCGGCGTGCCCGTCTATGCGATCACGGAGCCCGGTCTGCCTCCCGCGGCGGTGTCGCGCTACACCACCGGCCGGTTCGTCTCGCGCGCGACCGGACGGGAGCGGCCGGAGAGCCTGGTCCCCGGGCTTATGGCGGCTGGTCAGCACATCGGCAGGCGGTCGGTGATCGTCTCCATCGACGACGAGGCCGCGGTTCTGGTCGCCGAGCATCGCGAGGAGCTGTCCGAGCATTTCCTGCTTCCCGATGTCGCGCCCGGCCTGCCGGGGCGCCTGGCCAGCAAGACAGGCCTGTTCGAGCTCTGCCGCCAGCACGGCATCCCGGCCCCGGCGTCGGTGACGCCGGGCAGTGGCGACGAGGTAGCAGAACTCGCGGCGACGGCCCGGTTCCCCGTCGTGGTCAAGAACGCCGATCCCTGGCAGCGGCGCCGGCATCCGGTGGTGCCGAGCACCACGGTTCTGGACAGTCCCGATGAGCTGCTCGCGCTAGTCGGCCGCGGCTCGGGCTACGTCGCCGACGGCTCCGCGGAGCGGGCGCCCGGCCTCATCCTGCAGGAATACCTGCCGATCGAGCAGGCAGAAGACTGGATCTCGCACCTGTACGCCGACGCGGACTCGGACTGCGTGGTCATGCTCACCGGCCGGAAGGTGCGTTCGTGGCCGCCCTACGCCGGGCTGACGGCGAGCGCGTGCACCGTGTTCAATCCCGAGCTTGCCGCGCTCGCCGAGCGGTTCTGCAAGGAGATCGGGTACAGCGGCATCGGCGATCTCGACTGGCGGCTCGACCTGCGGGACGGCCAGTACAAGCTGGTGGACTTCAACCCGCGGCCAGGAAACCCGTTCCGGCTGTTCGAGACCGAAGCGGGTGTGGACGTCGTGCGCGCCCTGCACCTGGACCTCACCGGCCGGGACGTCCCCCGCGCCAGGGAAGTCGAGGGCAAGCGGATCGTCGTCGAGCATGTCGACATCCCGGCCAGGCTCGTCTACTGGATGCACGATCGGCGGGCGACGTCGGCCAGCCCGGCCGAGCCCGCCGGCCGCGGTCCGGCTCCGCATCAGCCCGAGCCGGGCTCGACCGAGTACGCCTGGCTGGCCACGGACGACCCGTTCCCCTTCTTCGTCATGATCCCGCACGCGCTGCGGACGGCGGCGGGCGTGCTGGGCGGGCAGCTTCAGCGGCGGGTGCGCCAGTCGTGGCAGCGGTGGCGGATGGGAAGCCAGTAGCGGCGGCGCGGCGGAGGCGAGGATCGGGCGGCCGGCAGGCCGGCCAGCGCGAGACCAGAGGGGGGAGTGGCACCTATGCAGATTTCAGTCGTGCGACCGGCAGACCTTGGCAGCGCGGAGATCGACGCGTGGCACGCCATGCAAAATCAGGGCGATTCGCTGGCCAACCCGTTCCTGAGCCCGGAGTTCACGGTCGTCATCGGCCGGTCCCAGCCCGCCGCCCGGGTGGCCGTGCTGACCGAGAGCAGCGGGCCGGTCGGTTTCTTCCCGTTCGAGCGCGGCCGCCTGGGCGCCGCCACGCCGATCGGGGCTGGCCTGAGCGACTGCCAGGGCCTCGTTCACGTGCCCGGGTTCGATTGGGAGCCGGCCGGGCTGCTCAGGGGCTGCGGGATCTCGGCCTGGCACTTCGACCACCTGGTCGCCGGGCAGCAGCCATTCGCCAGATTCCAGGCCGCGACCGCCGCCTCGCCGGTCATGGACATCACCGGCGGGTTCGGCGCGTACTGCGAGGGTTCCCGGGCCAGATCGCCGCGGTTCTGGCGGGACCTGGGCCGCAAGACACGCAAGATCGAGCGCGAGGCCGGCGCGCTGAAGCTGGCCGTCGACGCGGCTGACGTTGAGGACCTGCGCACGCTGATGAGCTGGAAATCGGACCAGTACCAGCGCACCGGTCGCAGCGACCGGTTCGACCAGCCACGGATCGTCGAGGTGGTCGAGAACCTGATGGCGTACCGCAGCGGCGCCTTCCGCGGCGTGTTGTCGATCCTCTACGCGGGCGGAACGCCAGTCGCCGGGCACTTCGGCATCGCGTACGGCGGCGTGCTGGCCGAGTGGTTCCCCGCCTACGACACCCGGTTCGCGAAGTACTCGCCCGGGCTGATCCAGCTGGTGCGGATGGCCGAGGAGATCGGAACTCTCGGCGTCTGCTCCATCGACCTGGGCAAGGGCGAGATGCGGTACAAGGAGGAGCTGAAGAGCTACGACCTGACGGTGGCTGAGGGGACGGTCACCCGGCCGTCGGCGCTCGCCGCCGTGCACTGGGCGGCCGCCGCGCCGCCGCGCTGGGCCGTGCGGCGGATCAGGCAGCACCCGGGGCTGTACAGCGCCGCCGATCGCGTACTTAAGGGCGTCGGGCGGATCCGGGTCGCCATGAGGCCGGCCCGCTAGCTGCGGCCCTGGCCGGCCTGGCCGCGCGCCGGCCGGCCCCCGCAGCCGCCAGGACGGGCCAGCCGCGCCTAAGCTGATCTCATGCGGGCATGGGTCGTGCATGAGCCAGGTCCGATGGCCTCCGGACCGCTACGCCTGATCGACCGGCCGGTTCCTGAGCCCGGCCCCGGCGAGCTGCTGATCCGGGTGCTGCGCTGCGGCGTCTGCCGAACCGACCTGCACCTGGCCGAGGGCGATCTGCCGCCGCGCCGCGCCGACGTGACACCCGGCCACGAGGTCGTCGGCGAGGTAACCCGGGCTGGTCCGGGCACGACCAGGTTCGCCGAAGGGGACCGGGTCGGGGTGGCCTGGCTGGCGGGGACGGACGGTTCATGCCGGTACTGCCGCCGCGGCAGCGAGAACCTCTGCCCGCGATCGGTCTACACCGGCTGGGATCGGGACGGCGGCTACGCCGAGTACCTCGTCGCGGCCGACGCCTACGTGCACCCGCTGCCGTCCGGCTTCAGCGACGATGAACTTGCCCCGTTGCTGTGCGCGGGCATCATCGGCTACCGGGCGCTCCGCCGGGCCGAGCTGCCGCCTGGCGGCCGGCTGGGCATCTATGGCTTCGGCGGGTCAGCGCACCTGGCCGCGCAGGTCGCGATGGCTGGCGGCGCGACGGTTCACGTCTTCACCAGGGCGCCGGCCGCCCGGCAGCTCGCGCTGGAACTCGGCGCGGCATCCGCGCAGGACTCGTTCGACCCGTCGCCCGAGCCGCTCGACTCGGCGATCATCTTCGCGCCGGTCGGCGATGTGGTCCCGCCCGCCCTGCGCAATCTCGACCGCGGCGGAACTGTCGCCATCGCCGGAATCCACCTCACCGACATCCCGTCGCTGAACTACGCCGATGACCTGTTCCAGGAGCGGACGCTGCGCAGCGTGACCGCGAACACTCGCGGGGACGCCGAGGAGTTCCTGCGGCTCGCCGAGCGCTTGCGGCTGCGGGTCAGCGTGACGCCGTATCCGCTGGGCGCCGCCGACCAGGCCCTGTCCGACCTCGCGGCCGATCGGATCACCGGCGCCGCCGTCCTGACCGTCGCCTGAGCGGCCTGAGCCAGCGGCCTGACCGGCTCGCGGCCTGACCGGCTCGCGTCCTGACCGGCCCCGCATCGAGTCCGAGTTAGGCGAATCGCCCGTTATGCTCCACAACCCGATGCGGATGAAAGTGCCATCCATCACCGACTTCCCGGATGAATGGCGCATCCATCCGGGCGCGGGACCGGCTGTCGCCGGACGGCGCGCGGGCCGGCCCAGGGGACTGGCAGTGCGCGGCGCCGGGGTTAACGCGGTGGCGGCGTGACGCGGGCGGCGAGCTCGTGCAGGGCTAGCGGGAAGACCTCGGCGGGCGGAGTCACCAGCCCGGCGCCGACCTGCCCGGTTCCCGCAACCTTCCCAGCCATGCCCGTGTTGATCTGCGGCAGGATCTGTGTTCGCGCGACGAGCGTGACGTCGATCCCGGCCGGCGTGCCGCGGAACTCGAGCGCGGGCACGCCGAACAGCGGATGCTCGGCGAGCGTGATCTCGTACATCCGGCGGGTGGCGGCCAGCGCCGATGCCACGGTGCCGCCGACCAGGCGGACGATCGCGGGGGCTGCCGCCATCGCGAACCCGCCGAGGCCGGCGGTCTCCGTGATCGCCGAGTCCCCGATATCCGGATTCGCATCCGCTGGTCCGTAGCCAGCCAGGAACAAGCCTTCCGGCACCAGCGCGGGCGCCGTGAACCACTGGCTGCCGGTGCCGGACACCTGGATGCCGAAGTCGGTGCCGTTGCGCGCCATCGCGACGACCATCGTCGAGCCGGGTATGTCGCGCGCCGCGTCGAGCGCCAGCTTGCAGGCGGGCATCGCCAGGTTCAGGAAGAAGTGATCGTTCCCGGCGATGAACCGCGCGGCATCGGCGATGGCGGAGGCGGCGAACCCCGATTCGGCCATGGCCGGGAGCAGGTCGCGGAGCAGCATGAGCGTGCCGGCCCGGTTGCGGTTGTGCGCCTCGTCGCCCATCTGGATCATCTGGGTGAGGATCGCGGTCACGTCAACCGGCCCGTGCCGGCGCAGGGCGGCCTGCAGCAGCGGCCCGAGCACGGCCGACATCCAGCGCAGCCGGTCGATCACGTCGGCCGAGTAGGCGCCGTAGCGCAGCACCTTGCCGAGGCCCTCGTTGAGCGAGCAGTAGGCCCGCCTGCCGTCGGCCGGGTCTTCCAGCACGAAGACCCACATCGACGGCGAGACCACACCGGCCATCGGGCCGACAGCACCGCGGTGATGACATGGCTCCAGCGAAACAATGCCCAGCGCTGACTCATCGGGGGCAGCATCCGGGTCGTCCGTCAGGCCCTCGAAGACAGCCGCGCCCATCAGGGCGCCGCGCATCGGCCCCGAGGCCCGTACCCAGCTGATCGGCGGCCCGGCGTGCAGGAACTCGCCGGGCGCCAGGCCCAGTGCCGGCCCGGCCTGGACCACGTCGACCAGCATCGCCCTGGCCCCGAGCATCCGCTGCACGGCCAGGGCGTTGGCATCGGCCCGGCGCGGGTCGGCCAGCACGGAGGCGAGGTCGGCATCAGTGCCTGGCATCGGCGGCGCCCAGTCCACCCTGGTCACCTGGGCCGCCTGCCGCGCCGCCGAGTCGGCGAGCAGGCCGATCCCGGCGGCGATCACGTGCGGCTCGCGGCGCAGCAGTCCGGTCATCTTCCGCCGCCGATCCGGGCAACGAGGTCGCAGGCGAACCTGGCGGCCTGCGCGTTCGACGCGAAGACGTCCGCGCCCGCCGCGGCCAGCGCGACCGCCTGGGCCGTCAGTCCCTGCGGGTCGGATCTGGCTCCGATCAGCGAGACGACGACGGGCAGATCCCGGTCGCCTCGCCCCGCCCTGGCAGCGGCGATCGCGGGCGCGAGCTCGGCGGCGGGGTCGGGATGAGCGCCGTGCCCGAGCACCACGTCGAGCATGATCACGGCCGTGGCTGGGTCGGCCGCCTCGGCGGCGAGCCGGTCGAGCCGCAGCCGCTGGTCGATCATCGGGTGGGGCCGTCCGGCTGTCAGCTCGTCGTCGCCGAAGTCGATCATGACGTGCCGGGCGGCGCCCGGGCCGGACGGGGCGCCTGGGGCGTGCGGGTCGAGCCGCCAGTCTGGCCGGAGCGGGATGTTCGAGTAGATGGGGCCGAGCCGGTCGGCGGCGATGACCATCGCCTCGTCGCAGAGGGTTCCCCCGGCGAACAGGCCGCGGAGCGCGCCGGTCTCGGCGGGCGGCCCGGTCCCGGGTCGGGGGACTGTGGGGGGTGGGGCGCCGGTCTCGGCGGGTCCGTCAGTCCCGCCCCGGGGGACTGCCGGGCCCGAGCTCGCGGCCGCTGGCCAGGTCAGCCAGTCGGGCACGTCCTGCCCCGTGGCGCGCAGCGCGGCCTCGGCGGCCGCCGTTAGGTCCGGCTGGCCAGGACCGATCAGCGCGAACTGCACGGCAGTCGTGAGCGACGCGGCGCAGGACCGCAGATCGGCGGCGACCGCGGGGGCCGGCGGCTTCGAGAGCAGCACGATCAGCTCGGTCGCGGGGTCCTCGTCCAAGGCGGCTAGCGCGGCTCGCGCCGACCGGCCGCCGACCGCGTCCGACAGATCGCGGCCGCCGACTCCGAGCACCGCGCTGACGCCCGCCCCGGCCGCGTCGAGCAGGCAGACCACCTGCTGCGCTCCCGTCCCCGAGGCCGCGACCACGCCGATCGGCCCGGACGGCACCGCGTGCGAGAAGCCGAGGCCGATGCCGGACACGATCGCCGTGCCGCAGTCCGGCCCCATCACGAGCAGGCCGCGCTCCGCGGCGCAGTCCTTCAGCCACACCTCCTGCTCGACCGGGACGTTGTCCGAGAAGATCATCACGTCGCAGCCTGAGTCGAGCGCGTCGACGGCCTCGGCGAAGGCGTGCGGGCCTGGCACGGAGATCAGCGCGAGGCCAGGCCCGGCCCGGCGTGCCGCGCTGAACGTCGTCCTGGGCGGCTGCTCGGCGGGACCTCCCGCCTGATCGGCGGGACGCGCGGTGAGCGCGCTGTCGGCGACCGCGCGAGCGGTCGCGAGCGCATCGCTGTCCGCCGCCTCGACGGCGATCAGCAGGTCATTCTGCGTGACGCCGTCTGGCGCGGTGAAGCCGAGATCGGCCAGCAGTCCCAGGTTCAGCTCGGTCGCCATCGCGACGAGCGCTGCACGCACGCCAGGGACGGCCTGGGCCTGCGCGCTGACCTGCATGAGCGTCACCGAGTCGGCGTAGGCGCCCGGCCGTGCCTGGACATGCCGCATGCTCAAGGGACTCCCTCGCGAGGCCGGATTGCCACGGCCATCTTGACGCATGAGGCCCGGATCCGGCCAGCCGGGCCTTACCGCTCGGGGCGGCCGATCGCGACGTCCACGCCGGGCGAGTAGTGCACCAGCGGCACGCCAGCGGGCGCCGGGAGACCCGCCGCGGTGATCAGCCGGTCGTCGACGCTGCGCGCCCGAGCCCGGTGCAGCGGCCACGGGTCATGACACGCTCTCGCCGTCCGGTACCTGGTGCCAGCGACGCTGAACAGGATCCAGCGCGCGGTCAGGAAATGATCGCGCTCGTCGAGCTCGTCGTCGGCGTACCGCTCACCGATGCTGATGCTCACCTCGCTGGTGGCACTGCGCGGACCAGGAAGCCTGCGCTGGCAGCGGTAGGAGACCTCGCCGGGGCCCTCGGAAATGTCCATCGCCGACCAGAAGTACGGGAGCCGGTAGGTCGTCCTGGCCACGGCGACCGCGCCGGCCCGGGCGGCGTCGAGCGAGAAGAACCAGATCCCGGCCCGGCCGGCCGGGTCCCTGACGTAGGTGCGCACGTTGGTCTCGCAGAACCTGGACACCCACGGCGCCTCGTGCCCGCCGGGCGTCGCCACGTGCATGAAGAACGGGACGAGCCCGACCCACGCCGCGCCGTCGAACAGGTCGGCCTCCAGCCCGTTCGGCAGCAGCCGCTGGATCTGCGCGGGCTCGAACGGCCAGTGCAGGAAGGTCAGCCGCTCCCAGCGCTGCCGCATGACCGGGCGGGCGATGGTGAACGGGCAGACTCCGGCGGGCACATCGGCTGATCGGACGGCATCGGGGTCGCGGGCTTCCACCGCCCCATCATGACGCGGCGGTGTGCGCCGCCGCGGCGGCGGGGCGCGGTGCCGCGCCGCGCCCCGCCGCCGCGATCGGGCCGAGTCCCTACCAGGCCTCGGAGATGACGTTCTCGCCCGCGGGCTTGAGCCGGACCAGGTGGCCGTGGTCGATCCAGCCGTTGATCGCCCCGCTCGGCGGGCCGGCATCCAGCAGGAAGAATCGTCCGGACGGGCCGGCGCCGAAGCACCGGTAGGAGAACCCGTTGCCCGTGCGCATTCGGTAGACGACGCTCAGCTTCCTGCCCGTCGCGGCAGAAACCTGCAGCAGCGACACGCTGCTTGCCCCGCGTCCGGGCGAGTTCACCACGGCCAGCGTCAGCGTCGAGCCGTCCGGGCTGATCACGACTCCGTTGATGTAGCTGGAGGAGAGCCGCATCAGCGATGCCTGCCGGACGATCAGCCGGCTGCTGCTGACCTGACCGCCTCTGGTGGCGGGGCTGAGCGCCCGCACCTCCTCGCCGCCGGCGATCTTGCGGCGCGTGCCCTTGGTGCACCGCGGCTGAGTGAGGAAGACCAGCTCGCGCCCGTCTTTAGTCAGCGAGAGTTCGATGACGCCGTACCTGATCGTGCCAGCCACGTCCGGGCCATTGCGCCACACGGCCTGCGCCCCGGTCCTGGTGTTGTTCACGATGATCTCCGGCACGGAAGAATGCTGCGCAGCCTTGCTGGGCGTGACGCTGACAGCGAGCTCGGAGCCGTCGGGAGTGGCGGCGACCCGGCCGACGCTGAGGCCGCCGAGCACACCGCCCCGCACCAGCGAGTAGCCCGTGATCCGGCCCGATCCCGTGACCTGGAACCGGTAGATCCGTGACGCGCTGACGGTGCCGTTCGCCGCCTGTCCCTGGGCGACGATGAAGAACGTCTCCTTGCTGGCGGCGGCATTCGCGGCGAAGGTCACCCGCCCCCCTGCCAGGGGCTGCGAATCGTCGCGGTGACCGCGCCCGTGGCCGTGGCGCGCACCACGGTCGACTGATGGCCCTGCGCCGGGAAGCCCGACTCGACGTAGTAGCGCGGCACGCCGGCTGGCAGGCCGGAGCCGCCGGCCGGGCTCGAGCCAAGACCAAGACCCGTCGCCCTGGCGGAAACGACGGCACCGAGCCCGCCGACGAGCGCGACGGCCGCGGCCGAGGCCAGGGCCGCGGTCAGGCGGCGCCGCGCCGCCCGGCGGCGCACGATCTCGGCGTTCACCCGGTTCGGCGGTTCGCCGGCGGCAACATTCATCAGCACGCGCAAGTGCCTCTCCATTTCGCTCATCGGGATTTCGCTCGTCTGTAACCCAGCTCCATCAGCTCGCCGAGGCGAGGGTCGTCGCGCAATCTGGCCAGTGCCTGCGACATCGTGCTCTTGACCGTCCCGACCGCGCAGTCCAGCACCTGAGCCACCTGGGCCTCGGACAGGTCATCGAAGACCCGCAGGACGAGCACCGCCCGCTGGCGATCGGTCAGCGACTCCAGCGCGCTCCGCACTGCCATCCGGACGGACACCTCCGCCGCGACGTCACCAGGCGCGGCGGTGTCCGGTACCACCTCGCAGGCCCGCTCGGCTCGCCACCGGCGACGGCTCCAGGTCGCCCAGGTATTGACCATCACCCGGCGCACGTAGATCTCAGGATCGTCACGCCTCCTGATCCGCTCCCACCGCGGCCACGATCGCACCAGTGCCGTCTGGACCAGGTCCTCGGCCAGCGCCCAGTCGCCGGTCAGCAGCCACGCCCTCCGCTGAAGCGCGCGCTCGCGCACCTCGACGAAGTGCACGAAGCCCTCGGCGACCGGGTCAGCGCGACCGGGGTCAGGGCACCCCGGGCCTCGGCTTCGGCGTCCGACGCACCCTCCGGTGAGATCGGCTGACGATGACAGGACTACCTGAAAGCCTCGAAAGGTTACGGGATCGCCCTACGATGACCGGCGGACCGTGGACCTCGTGCTCGAACTCGTGCGGGCCGGTTTCGGCTCGCAGCTGCTGCTCTCCCACGATGTCTGCCTGCGCGACCACCTGCGATCGGTGGGCGGCTGCGGTTACGGCTACTGCTGACCGGTTTCCCGCCGCTGCTGACCGAGGCTGGCCTGGACGCCGAGCAGGTGCGGACGTTCGTGACCGGGAACCCGCGGGCGGCCTCACCGGCCAGCAGGCCTGGCCCCCGGCGGTTCTGTCCGGCAATGTCCTAGCTGACGGCCCGCGGCCAGCTCACCTGCTGCCGGTCGCTGGCCAGTCGCTCGGCGCGCTCCCTGATCCCGAGCAGCATCTTGCGCTCCCTGATGAGGCTGCCCGGCTCCATGATCAGCGCATAGCCGAGCCGCCCGGCCGCTGACCGCACTGGCGTCCTGATCCGGTTCCTGCTCACGAGCCTGGTGACATTGCCCTCCGGACGGAGAGCGAAGATCCAGACCAGGCGGGCCTCGGGGAAGCGCAGGACGTACGCCCGCTCCGGGTCGACGCCCTCGACCCGCATGACTCCGCAGCCCGATGCGAGCGGAAACTCCTGCCCGGCGGCCACGTCCTGGAACTGCGGCAAGATCACGTCGGCGCTGTGCATGTCGAGGCCGAACAGGTTCTCCAGCCAGTCGTAGGTGTAGGCGCCTGCCCGGCCGCTGCCCATCTGGACGATCCACGGCCAGACGACCTCGGGCGGCGCGCGGACCGCGATGACCCTGGTCGTGACAACGTCGGCGTCAGGCATCAGTTCGTCGCCTGGCAGGCTAAGAGCCACCTCGTCGGGCGTCGCGCCCCAGTTCTGGCACCGGTAGCGCCAGAGAACCTGATAGCAAACCGCCAGCAGGGCGACCGCGAAACCGGCCCCGGCTACGATCCGAACATATCCGCGTGCCATTCTTGCCCCGTCGTCCATAACAAGCTATGCCGCACTGGAAGCCGGTGATCATCGACATATTGGCCTTGGTGCTAGCTCTTACCCCAAAATGGGCGGTGAATATACCGCCCGCTAGTCACCCAAAAATCCCATCTCAGTAGGACCACGACGACCAAGAGATCCCGGGCTTCCCGTGCATTTCCGGCGGACATTTTAGCGCGGAAAGCGAACGGCCGGTGAATGGCGGGGCCGAGTGCTGGCGAGAAAAGGCTTCTGAACCGCGGAGCAGGGCAAGGGAGGACTCGATGACGACGGAAGAGCCGCATGCGGAGCGCTGGCGGCGGCACCTTGGCCGGTTCGGGATCTGGCGCGGGGTCAGCCAGGTCACGCCCGACCTCGCCGCGGGCATCGAGCGGCTGGGCTACGGGGCGCTGTGGCTCGGCGGCTCGCCGCGCGCCGACCTGCTGGCGGTGGACGAACTGCTCGGCGCGACGACCACGCTCGTCGTGGCGACCGGTATCGTCAACATGTGGCAGAGTGACCCGCACGAGGTCGCCGGGTCCTTCGTCCGGATCGAGGCCGCCTATCCCGGCCGGTTCCTGCTCGGCGTCGGCGCTGGCCACCCGGAGGCCACCCAGCAGTACGCCAGGCCCTACGAGACACTCGTGAGCTATGTCGATGCGCTGCTAGCCGACGGAGTGCCTGGCGGGAGCATGGTCCTGGCGGCGCTGGGCCCGAAGGTGCTGCGGCTCGCCGCCGAGCGCACCGCGGGGGCTCATCCGTACCTGGTGACCACCGAGTACACCCGGCAGGCGAGGCAGATCCTGGGCCCGGGACCGCTGCTCGCCACCGAGCACAAGGCCGTGCTCGAGGCCGACCCGCGGGCCGCCCGCGCGATAGGCCGGCCTCGGGTGCGCAACCCGTACCTCGGGCTAGTCAACTACACCTCCAACCTGCGCCGGCTGGGCTGGACAGACGCCGACCTGGCCGACGGCGGCAGCGACGCGCTGATCGACGCGCTGGTCGCGCACGGCGACCCCGCGCAGGCGGCCGAGCAGCTCAGCGGGCACCTGGCGGCGGGCGCCGATCACGTGTGCGTGCAGTTGCTCACCGTGCCAGCAGCGGACCCGCTCGACGGTTACCGGCGGCTGGCCGGCGCGCTGGAACTGTGAGCGGCGGAGCGGCGGGGTGCCGGGGAGCTAACCGCCGGCCTCCGAGCGGGACACCCGAGGGTCAAGGGCCGAGCGCGTACTGCACGTGCCAGGTCCGGCCGCCGTCAGCGGTGTGCATGATCCGGGTCACGGTCTTCGGCGCGCTGCCCGAGCCCGACGCGGACAGCGGGTAGCTGGTCTGGGTGCCGACCACCCAGCCGTCGCTGGCAGTGACGAAAGCCGCGCCGTTAGCCTCCGCGAGCTTGCTGACCAGTCCGCGGCGGAGCAGCACCGTGCCGCCGTGAGCGGCGACGTCCATCGGGGCGGTGCCCTGCAGCTGCGGGGTCCCGGGCAGCGAGCACGGCGCGCAGTAGCCGACGAACACGGCCTGATCCGGGCTGATCGAGCTGAACGGTCCCGGATATGCGCCCGGTGAGTCGGCCCGCACCAGCCTTCGCAAGGTAGGGCTGGCGGTGTACTGCTCGGCGAAGATCGGCTGCCAGGTGCTGCCCGAGGTGTGATAACCGATCTGCGGCATGTGACTCAGCGCGGCGCCCGGGCCGTTCAGCTCGGCCCAGCCCGCGCCCGATCCAGCGCATTCGACCTCGGCGATGGCATCAGAATCGGGCGGGCCTCCGGGGCCGCCCGGCCCGCGGACGGCCAGCGTCCAGGTCCGGCCGCCGTTCACGGTGCCGTAGATGCTGCCGCCCGCGCCGAGCCAGCCGCGCTGCGGGCCGCTGAAGCAGGCCGTCTGGACGTCGCGCGGAGTCGTCATCAGGCGCCAGTGCACGCCGCCGTCGGCGGTGCTGAGCAGGACCCCGCCGGCGGCCGGCACGCCGTGGTCGGGCAGGCTGCCGCCGGCGACCGCGAAACCCTCGGCGGGGCTGACGAAGTGCACGGCGCGGATGACCTGGCACGGCTCGGCGAGCGGCCCCCAGTGCGCGCCGCCGTCGGTCGTGGCGAGCATCGTCGATGCTCCCACCACCCAGCCGTGGCTGGCGTCGGCGAAGTCCACGGCGGTCAGCCGGGCCGCCGCGGCGGCCCGGTACTGGATGGCCCAGTGGCTGCCGCCGTCCGCGGTGTGCAGGATCCGGTCGGAGCCGACCACCCAGCCGGTCGACGCGGACACGAACTGCACGCCGTTCAGCACCGGCTTCTGACTGGCCTGGCCCTGGCCTGCCGCGGAGCCCGCTGCCCCCGCGCCCGCCCCCGCGCCTGCCGGCGCGGTGCCGGCGCCGCCGCCGCACGACCGGCTTGGCGAAGCGCTCGCCGGGTGACTCGCCCCGCCCGACCGGGGATGCGATCCGCCGCCGCACCCGGCCGCGAGCAGCAGGCCGAGCGCCAGACCGAGGGCAGCGGCGCCGGCCAGGCCAGGCGCACGGGCAGAACTTCGCTTCATAACCCATAGGACGACGGCTGCCACCAGCCGGTTGCCCCGCCTGCCAGGCCGAACGGCATTCAACCCCGTTACACCATTGATCACACTAGCCACCCGGTCTAGCGTTCGCTCGTGACGGTTCGTCTGGCCCGATCTGCCCGGGCCAGGCCTGAGCGAAGGGCGAGCGCGAATGGCTGCGTTTGGATGGAAGCTCGTTTACGACGGCCGCACGCCGCCTCCTGGCGAGGTGGTCCGTCCGGGTGAGCGGCTCTCGTCGCTGCGGATGGCTGGCCTGGGCGCGCAGCACGTGGTGGCGATGTTCGGCGCCACGTTCGTGTTCCCGGCGATCATGGGGCTCAACCCGAACCTCGCGGTGATGATGTCCGGCGTCGCGACAATCATCTTCCTGCTGATCGTCAACGGGAAGGTCCCGTCCTACCTGGGGACGTCGGCGTCCTTCGTGGCCGCGGTCACGGCGATCAGGGCGCAGGGCGGCGACTCCGCCGACGTCACCGGAGCCATCCTGATCGCCGGCGTGATCCTCGCCCTGGTCGGCGTCGTGGTCCACTTCGGCGGCTCCCGGTACGTCAGGGCCGTGCTGCCGCCCGCGGTGACCGGCGCGGTGGTCATGCTGATCGGCTTCAACCTCGCCACCGTGGCGACCACCATCTACTTCCCGGCCGACGAGTGGGTGGCGCTGCTGACCACCGCGTTCCTGATCGGGATGGCGGTACTCGGCCGCGGCTTCATCAGCCGCATCGCGGTGTTCCTGGCGCTGATCTTCGGCTACCTGATCTCGTGGATCGCCGACTCGTTCTCCACCGTCCAGTCCTGCGCCGCGGCCGGCAAGTGCGTCGCCGTGCACCGGGTCAACTGGGGCGGCGTGTCGAGCGCGCACTGGATCGGACTGCCCAAGACGATCATCAGCCCGACGTTCGGCCCGCTGACCGGCCCGCACCTGCCGGCGTTCAAGCTCACCTTCATCCTGCTGGTGATCCCGTCGGTGATCGCGCTGCTCGCGGAGAACTCCGGGCACGTGAAGGCGGTCTCGGAGATGACCGGCGACGACCTCGACCCGTACCTGGGCCGGGCGTTCATCGGCGACGGCGTCGGCACCGCGCTCGCGTCTCTGGTCGGCGGGTCGCCGACCACCACCTACGCCGAGAACATCGGCGTCATGGCGGCGACCAGGATCTACTCCACTCTCGCCTACTACATCGCCGCGGTCGTCGCGATCTTGTTCGGATTCTGTCCCAAGTTCGGCGCCGTCGTGGCGGCGACGCCCGGCGGCGTCCTGGGCGGCATCACGCTCGTGCTCTACGGCATGATCGGCCTGCTCGGCGCGAAGATCTGGATCGAGAACAGGGTCAATTTCGCTGATCCCGTCAACCTGGTGCCACTGGCCGGCGGCATCATCGCGGGAATCGGTAACCTGGCGATCAAGTTCACCAGCACCTTCTCGATCACCGGGATCGCGGCGGGAACGCTGATCGTGATCATCGGCTACCACGGTGTCAGGGTCTTCAGGCGCGAGGGCATGCTGGACGAGCCGGCCGCGGCCGGGCGCGCCTACGAGGGGGGAGCGATGATCTCGACCGGCAACATCGAGACCGCCGAGGGCGAGCTCTCGCCGTTCAAGGAGGAGGCCGGCGAAGCCGACCCAGATCAGGGGGAGAACCAGCAGCAGTGAAGCCGCCCCCGTTCGGTTACTCGCGGCCGGAGTCCGTCGCGGAGGCCGTCGCGGTGCTCGCCTCGACGGGTCCGGACGGGAAGGTGCTGGCGGGCGGCCAGTCGCTGGTGCCGCTGCTCAACATGCGGCTGGCCACGCCCGGGCACCTGGTGGACATCAACCGGCTGACCGAGCTCGCTTACGTCAGCGTGGCCGGCGGCCACGTCATGATCGGCGCCCTCGCCCGGCACGCGCAGGTGCTGGCCGATCCGGTCGTCGCCGCGGCCCAGCCGCTGATCGCCCAGGCCCTCAGGCTGGTCGCGCACCCGGTGATCAGGAACCGGGGAACCACGGTCGGCAGCATCGTGCATGCCGACCCGTCCGGCGAGATGACCGCCGTGCTTGCCCTGCTCGGCGGCACCGTGCTGCTGGCCAGCACCGGCGGCGAGCGCTCCGTTTCAGCTGAGGATTTTTTTCTTGGCCCGCTGGAGTCCGACGTGCGGCCGGACGAGCTGGCGACCCAGGTCAGCCTGCCGGTCCTGGCCGCGCGAGCGGGATGCGCGTTCGCCGAGGTGAGCCGCAGGAGCGGGGACTACGCGGTGTGCGGGGTCGCGGCCCTGGTCGAGCTGGACGATGCGGGCGGGATCAGCCGGGCGCGGGCCGCTTACCTGTCGGTCGCCGGGACGCCGCTGATCATCGACCTGACCGAGGCCTGCGGCGGTGCGGCCGGCGGCGCAGGGCGCGCGGGGGGCGCGGGCGGTGATCTCGCCGCGGCGGGGCGGCTGGCGATGGCGCGCGTCTCGCCGGGGTCTGACCTTCACGCGACCGCCGCCTACCGCAGGCACCTGGCCGGGGTTCTCTCCGAGCGGGCGCTGGCCGGCGCGCTCGCGCACGCGAGGGGGCGGTCTGATGGCTAGCGCCAGTGATCAGAGCGGGATGACGCAATCCTCGCCCGGACTGTTCGACATCAGCCTGATCGTCAACGGCGCGCTGCAGACCGTCCGGGTGCCCGCTCGCCGGCTCCTGTCCGACTGCCTGCGGCACGACCTGCTGCTGACCGGTACCCATGTCGGCTGCGAGCACGGGGTCTGCGGGGCGTGCACGGTCCTGGTGGACGGCGTCGCCGTGCGCTCGTGCCTGATGCTGGCGGTCACCGCCGACGGGGCGCGGATCACGACCGTGGAGGGGCTCGCCGAGCCGGACGGGAGCCTGTCGGCGGTCCAGCAGGCGTTCGCCGACTGCCACGGGCTGCAGTGCGGATTCTGCACCCCCGGGTTCCTGATCACGATTACGGCGGGGCTGGCCGAGAACCCCGACCCGTCGCTGGACGAGGCACGGGAGATCATCGGCGGCAGCCTGTGCCGGTGCACCGGCTACCAGAACATCGTGAAGGCGGTCCTGCGCGCGGCCGAGCTGAAGCGGCTGGCCGAGCAGTGACCGCGATGTTCGGCGAGCCGATCGCGCGCCTGGAAGACGACCGCCTGCTCCGCGGCAACGGCGCCTACCTCGATGATCTCGGGCACGACGCGCTCGCCGCCGCGTTTGTCCGCAGTCCGCACGCGCATGCCAGGGTGCTCGGCATCGACGTCGCCGGCGCGCTGGATGTCGACGGCCTGGTCGCCATCTACACCTACGAGGACCTGCCGGGCCGGCTCGCGGAGCCGCTGCCGCTGCTGATCCCGCACCCGGCGCTGACGCACGGCCGGACCGGCTACCCGCTGGCCTCCGACGAGGTGAACTACGTCGGCGAGCCGGTCGTGATGGTGATCGCCGAGGACAGGTACCTGGCCGAAGACGCGGCCGAGCGGATCATGGTCGACTACGAGCCGCTGCCGGCCGTGGTCGGCGTCGACGCGGCGCGGGCCGCCGTGCACCTGGTCCACCCTGACGTGCCAGGCAATGTCGCGGGGCACCTGGTGCAGAGCAACGGCGACGCCGCCGCGGCGATCGCGGCGGCGCCCCGCACGCTCGACCTCGACCTGTACATCGAGCGGTCGGCCTCGACGCCGCTGGAAGGCCGCGGGGTGCTGGCGCGCTGGGACACCGAGTCACGGCGGCTGCGGATCTGGGCCTCGACGCAGACCTCGACCGGCGTCCGCGCGGCGGTCGCCGCCAAGCTGGAGCTGGCCCTGGCCGACGTGGACGTGATCACGCCGGACGTGGGCGGCGGGTTCGGTGTCAAGATCGTGCACCCCTGGCCCGAGGAGGTTCTCGTGCCGTGGGCGGCCAGGCTCCTGGGCCGGCCGGTCAAATTCACCGAGGACCGGATCGAGCACTTCGTCGCGAGCGCGCACGAGCGCGGCCAGCGCCATCAGGTCAGGGTCGGGTTCGACGACGACGGCCGGGTGCTCGGCCTGGACGTGCGGTTCTGGCACGACAACGGGGCGTACATCCCGTACGGCCTGATCGTGCCGATCATCACGTCGACTCAGCTGCTCGGGCCGTACAAGCCGGGCGCGTACCGGGTCGAGTTCAGCTCGCTCTACACCAACACGGCGATCGTCACGCCGTACCGGGGCGCTGGCCGGCCGCAGGGCGCGTTCGTGATGGAACGGACGATGGACGCGATCGCGGCGGCGCTGGGGCTGGACCGGACGGTGGTGCGGGAGCGGAACTTCATCCGGCCGCAGGAGATGCCGTACGACCACGGGCTGATCTTCCAGGACGGCAGGCCGCTGATCTACGACTCAGGTGACTATCCGGCCGCGCTGGCCAAGCTGAAGGCCATGGTCGGCTGGGACGGCTTCGAGGCGGAGCGGGCCGCCGCCCGTGACCATGGCCGGCGGCTGGGCATCGGGCTGGCCTGCTACGTCGAGGGCACCGGGGTCGGGCCCTACGAGGGCGCCCACGTCGTGGTCGAGACGTCGGGGAAGGTCAAGGTCGCGACCGGGCTGACCACCCAGGGGCAGGGCCACCAGACCGTGTTCGCCCAGATCGTCGCCGACGAGCTCGGCGTGCCGATCGGCGATATCGAGGTGGTGACCGGGGACACCCGCGCGTTCGGCTACGCGGTCGGCACGTTCGCGTCCCGCGCCGCCGTGATGAGCGGGTCGGCGGTCGCGCTGGCCGCCCGGGCCGCCCGGGCGAAGGCGATCAGGGTCGCCGCGGCGGCGCTGGAGGCCTCGCCCGACGACCTGGAGATCAGCGGCGGGATCGTCCAGATCAAGGGCGACCCGGAGTCCGGGATCGCGATCGGCACGGTGGCGGTGCTGTCGAACCCGCTCCGGTATGCCTTCGACGAGGCGGCCCAGGCGGCGACCCAGTTCGCCGGCGGCGACATCGGCAAGCCGCCGGTCGCCGACGGTGACGAGCCGGGAATCGAGGGCCGGGAGTTCTTCTCGCCGCTGCGGTCCACGTTCGCGTCCGGCATGCACGCGGTGGTCGTGGAGACCGATCGGCTGACGGCGGAGATCAGGATCGTGCGGTACTGCGTCGTGCACGACTGCGGCACGCTGATCAACCCGCGCATCGTCGAGGGGCAGATCCACGGCGGAGTCGCGCAGGGCGTGGCCGGCGCGCTGTACGAGCGGATGGCCTACGACGAGACCGGCCAGCTGCAGAACGCGTCGTTCATGGACTTCCTGATGCCATATGTCAGCGAGGTTCCGGCCGGCATCGAGATCGATCACCTCGAGACTCCGTCGCCGCTCAATCCGCTGGGCATCAAGGGCGCCGGCGAGGCCGGGGTGATCCCGGGCGCGGCCGTGTTCGCCGCCGCGATCGAGGACGCCGAGGGTATCCCGATTACCTCGATGCCGATCTCGCCGAGCGACCTGTTCGAGCTCCGTTCGTCGCACCGCGGGGACCGGGCGGTTTAGCCGCGGCCGACCGCTTGCGGCGGGCCTCGTGGTACCGGTGGTCGCGGGCGATCAGTTCCTCGAGCCGGGCGCGGTGCGCGGCGGCGAGCACGGGCGGCATGTCGCCCAGCTGAATGGCCAGGCGGGCCGCTGAGGCGACGACGTGAACGCTGGTGTTCCGGCATTGCCCGAGCCGGGACTTGGGATGGGTGAAGAGCACGACGCGCAGCATGGAGACCGTGTCGCCCGCACCGCCGGCACCGCCCTGGCTGCCGAGGAACTCCTCGAGCATGCTGGCCGGCTCGCCGACCTGGACGCTCGGCGAGCGTCCGCGCCGGTCGGCGATCGGGCCCTGCTCCACCACGTTCCCGAATCGGTCGTACTTGCGGAAGTGCCAGTCGTCGCCGTCACAGCTGACCGTGGCGTTGAGATGCTTGCTCTCGATCGCGATCAGGCCGGGCGGGCCGAGCAGCAGGTGGTCGATCTCGCCGCGGCGGTTGCAGTACCCCCGAACGAGCACCCAGTCGTCGCTGAGCACCTTGCCGAACTCGGTGGCTACCTGCTGCTCACCGGTGATCCCGGCCCGCAGGATCTCCTCAGCGTCCGACGGCGGGCCGGCCGCGCCCGCAGGCGGCGCCGGAGCGAGCCGCCCCATCTTCCTGACGTCCAGCACGCCGCGGAGCCAGGCGAGCCAGTGCCGCTGCGAGCGGGCGCGGTCCCGCGCGTTCCTGGCCCGCCGGACCAGTAACTCATGCCGCGCCAGCGCCTCGTCGAATTCCGCCTGATCCTGCTGGCTGGCGTCGGCGCGGCGCTGCCGGGCAAGCCGCAGCGCATCACCCGGGTGGTTGGAAAGCTCAATCGTCCGCACGGTGCCGCCCTTTCGCTGTGCCGCCCTTTCGCAGCAGGAGAATCGAAACGTTCCCCATTGGACCGTTATTGGTGCCTGCTCGGCAAGGGCGGCCGGGAGGATTACCCGGCGGAGTGGCTCCTGATGTACTCGGAATAGGCGGCATTGGTATGATCCGTGCCGAGATGATCGGCGTCGTCGTGCCGTCCCGCGGGGTACTGGCGCGAGATCAGGTCGGCCTGCACCTCCTGGAGGTGGGACGGCGCACTGGCAGCCGGGGTCGTCGCGCCGGAGGTCGGGACCGTCACGCTGGCGAGCACGTCGCCGGTCCGCGGCGTGGCCAGCGTGAGAACGTCGCCGAAACCGGGCGCGGCGGCGTCCCTGGCGGTTAGCGCGGGGAGGCTCCAGCGCTGCTGGACGGTCTTGAGAATCGAGGTGTGGTCGAGCGGCGCGCTGCCGGCCGGAACGCGGAAGACGGTGCCCGGCGCGATCAGCGGTGAGACGAGAACGGCGGGCACCCGGACGCCGAAGCGCGCGAAGTCGAAGCCGAACTCTCCGGCCGCGTTGTCCGGCGGCACCGCGCCGGACGGCGGCGGCACGTGGTCGTAGCAGCCGCCGTGCTCGTCGTAGGTGATGACCAGCAGCGTCTGCGGCCAGGCCGGCCCGGCTCGCAGGGTCTCGTAGACGTCATGGATGAGGCGCTCGCCGAGCGCGACATCGTAGTTAGGGTGCTGGCTGTTGCCGGTCGCGGCCCAGGCTGGCTCGAGGAACGTGAAGGCGGGCAGCGTTCCGGCCGCCGCAGCGGTCTGGAAGTCGGTGAACCTGCCGCTCGTCCCGACGGCCGCGGTCGCGATGTCGGTGAACGTGCGCATGGTCAGCGGCTCGGCGTCGTAGCCGTAGATGCCCCAGCTCAGCCCGTGCTGGCCGAGCAGGCCGAAGATGCTGGGCGAGGTGAAGGTCCTGGTCTTGTCGTCCATGTGGCCCTGGCTGGTCGCTGCGCAGGCGAACGCCCGGTTGGGCAGCGTCTCGGTCGGTGCCGAGGAGTACCAGTGATCGCAGACCGCGTAGCCCTGGGCGAGCGCGGACAGCACGGGCAGCGTCTGCGGCGTGAAGCAGCCCATGATGTCGCCGGCCACGGTGCCCGGCAGGATGGACCAGCCGTGGCTGCGCGACTGCCAGCCGAGCGTGTAGGCGAAGTTCGCGACGAAACCCTGCATCTGCGGCGCGGCCGGGCTGGCCGGCGTGGTGTCGCTGCCGAAGAGCTGGTCGCTGGTGGCCAGGTAACCCTCGCCGGGGTCGGCGCCGGGCATGAAGTACGCGTTCGGCGTGGTCGGCTCGATCCGGAAGACCGGCACCGGCTGGCCATGGGCGTCCGGATTGGACTCGGTGCCGGTCAGTCCCTCGTAGGGCTGGCCGGCGGGCGAGACGTTGCCCTGGGCGGAGTAAAGGAAGCCGAGCATATGGTCGAAGGAGCGGTTCTCCAGCATCAGTACGACGACGTGATTGACCGACGGCAGCCCGTTAGTCATGGCGTTTCTCCCTTTGTCCGGGCCGGTCTGGTTATGCGGCTGGCCTGCGACCAGCGTGCCATGCCGGACGCGCGGTGAGCGTGCGATCCTAGGCAGACACGCTGGGCGCCGCGGGAGGGCAGACATGAGGGTCACTGGCACCGCGACGCTGGCAGTGCCGGCCGAGACGGTGCGGGCCGCGCTGGGCGACCGGGACCTGCTGGCCCGCGCCATTCCCGGCTGCGAGCGGCTCGACGTCACCGGGGCCGGCCGCTGCCAGCTGACGGTCAGGACCGCGATCGCCGCGGTCAACGGTACCTACGCGGGCGAGGCCGCGATCGTCGAGCGGCAGGACCCCGGCCTGATCGGCGGCCCAGCCGGCGGCCCAGCCGGCGGACTGGTCGTCGCCACGGTGTCGGCGGCCGGTAACCGGGGTTCCGCGAGCGCCAAGATCACGGTGCGGCTGGCGCCCGCCGGCGAGGGCGCGACGCAGGTCAGCTATGACGTCGACGCGACGGTCACGGGCGCGATGGCCGGCATCGGCCAGCGGATGCTGGCCAGCATCGCGAGCCGGCTGGCCGCCGAGTTCCTCGCTGCGCTCGGCGGCCTGCTCAGCGAGCCGGCGGCGGTCGAGGTCGCGGCAGTTAAGGCGCCGGCGGCCGAGGCGCCGGTTGTCGAGGCTCCGGCGGCCGAGGCTCCGGCGGCCGAGGCGCCGGTTGTCGAGGCGCCGGTTGTCGAGGCGCCGGTTGTCGAGCCGATGCTCGTCGAGTCCATGGTCGTCGGGCCCACGGTCGTTCAGCGGCCGGCTGAGGCTGCCGCTGACCTTGACCAGCCACGGGCCGGGCCCAGTCCGGCGGTCAGAGCGGGGGTGCTGGCCGGCGGCGCCGTTGGGCTGGCCGGGATCCTGATCGGCGCGGTGCTCGGCCGCCGGAACCGGGCGGCCGGCCGGGGCAGCCGCTGATGCGCGAGGCCACGCCGCTCGGTCACCCTGGCGCGCAACGGCGCAGGCGGCTGCGGGTCGGCATCGACACCGGCGGGACGTTCACCGACATCGTGGCCTACGACGAGGTCACCGGCGAGCTGACCGTCACCAAGACGCCGACGACCCCGTCCGACCCGTCGGTCAGCTTCATCGACGGGCTGACCAAGGTGCTGGCTCACCTCGGGGCAGAAGCCCCGGACGTGGCGGCGGTGAGCCACGGCACCACGATCGCCACCAACCAGCTGCTCGAGGGCAAGATCGGGCGGCTCGGCTTCATCACGACCGAGGGCTTCGAGTTCATCCTCGAGATCGCCCGCCAGTCCGTTCCCGATGGCTACGGCAACTCGTACTTCTGGGTGAAGCCGGATCGTATCGTTCCCGCCGACCTGGTCAGGACCGTCGGCGGTCGGCTCGATCACGCCGGCGCCGAGCTGCGGCCGTTCGACGCGGCCGGCGCGGCCGCCGTTGCCCGCTGGTTCCGCGACCGCGGGGTCGACACCCTCGGCGTGTGCTTCCTGCACTCGTACGCGAACCCCGATCACGAGCGGCGGATGGCCGCCGTGCTGGCCAGGGAGCATCCACGCGCCGTCGTGTCGCTCTCGTCCGAGGTGCTGCGGGAGTACCGCGAGTACGAGCGGTCGATGACCACCCTGCTCGACGCGGCCGTGAAGCCCCGGGTGGCGGGCTACCTGCGGTCGATCAGCGACCGGCTGGACGGCCTCGCCCGCCAGCCGCTGCCGTTCTACGTGATGAAGTCCAACGGCGGTGTCCTGTCCGCGGCCGAGGTGATCCACCAGCCGATCACGACCGTGCTGAGCGGGCCGGCCGCCGGAGCGCTCGGCGCGGCGCTGATCGCCAGGGAGGCGGGGGTCGCGCGGGTGCTCACCTGCGACGGCGGCGGGACCTCCACCGACGTGGCCGTCGTCACCGACGGCGAGCCCGCCCTGACGACCGAGGGCAGCGTCGGCGCCTATCCGTCGATGATCCCGATGGTCGACGTGGTGACCGTCGGGGCGGGCGGCGGTTCGATCGCCTGGGTCTCGCCGGAGGGCGCGCTGAAGGTCGGGCCGCGCTCGGCGGGCGCCGACCCGGGGCCGATCTGCTACGGCCGCGGCGGCACCGACGTGACCGTCACCGACGCGCACCTGGTGCTGGGCCGGATCCCGCCACACCTGCTCGGCGGCGAAGTGCCGCTCGATCCCGCGGCGGCCGCCAGCGGCCTGGCCCCGCTGGCCGCGCAGCTCGGCCTGACCGGCCACGACTGCGCGACCGGCATCCTGGAGGTCTCGGCCTGGAACCAGGCCAACGCCGTCCGCCAGATCACGGTCAAGCGCGGGCTCGACGTCAGGGACTTCGCCCTGGTCACCTTCGGCGGATCTGGCTCGCTGCTGCTCTGCCCGCTGATCGACATCCTCGGCGTGCGCGAGGTCCTGGTGCCGCCGAGCCCCGGCAACGTGTCGGCGTTCGGGCTGCTCACTGTCGACGTGCGGATCGACCAGGTGCGGACGGCCGTGCAACGGCACGACGCGCTCGACTGCGACGCCGCGGCGGAGATCTACGCTGACCTGGAGGCGCAGGTCAGGCACGGGCTGGCGGGCCAGGGATTCGGCGCCGCGGCGCAGCGGCTGATCAGGACTGCCGACCTGCGGTACTTCGGCCAGGCTTTCGAGGTGCGGGTCGCGGTCCCGGACGGCCCGTTCGGTACCGCCGCCGCCGAGGCCGTCGCTGGCACGTTCCACGACGCGCACCGGGCGCTGTACGGCTACGACTTCAGGGGCGACGGCCGCCAGCACGTGGAATGGGTCAACCTGCGGGTCACCGGCGTCGGCCCGATCCGCAGGCCGGCACTTCCCGAGCTGGCGAAGGCAGACGGCGATCCTGGCCGGGCCAGAACCGGCAGCCGTCCGGTCTGCTTCGGCCGGGGACTCGGCTTCACCCCGTCTGACATCTACTGGCGGCCGGGCCTGGCCGCCGGCGACGTGCTGGCCGGCCCTGCGGTGATCGAGGAGTACGGTGCGACCGTGCCGCTGCATCCTGGATTCACCGCGGCCGTCGACCGGTTCGGCAACCTGCGCGTCACGCGGGCCGGCTGACCGGCAGCCGCCTGGTCACCACGGCCGCGGTGACGTGGCGGCCCGCGCGGCTATCCGCCTGGCCGCCGCGGCCGCGATGACGCAGAGCTGGCCTGGGTCTCGCGCTGCGCCGCGGCGATTCACTGATCTTGACGATCCGCTGGCCGGTCCGCGCATCACGGTGCGCCTTCGGTTCAGCAGCCAGGCCTCGTCGCCGATGCCGGGCAGCCTGTGGCCGACCAGGCGGCCGATGGCGGCGTTGAGTGCCGCGAAGCTGCCGCTTGATCAGTGCGGGCGGCAGGTCCGAGGTGCCTGCGAGGCTGGCTGGAACCGAGGAGCCGCCCGGCGATCGGCCGGGAAGTACCAGTCCAGCACAGCCGCAGGCCGACAGCACCGCCGCGATAGCCAGGGCCGTTAACATCCATCCGCCTCCTGGGAGCGCGTCCCCCGAGTCCTGTCCTCAGCTTCGCCATGTCCTCTCCACTTCAGCGGAGCGAAGGTGACGCGGGCCTGGTGGGCAGCGGTACGGCAGACGATCGGCAGATGAACTTGTCGTGAACGAAATGCCTGGTTATCGGCTCCGCCTGGCGGGGCCGACGGCCTGAGGGATGCATGAACACGGGGGACCGGGGCAGGGCTGACAGAACGATCATCAAGGAAGGCGGCAGCGTCCGCCGCAGAGGAGAGCAGCAGTTGTGAGTCCAGTACCCGACATCATGCTGAACAACGGCCAGCCGATCCCACAGCTCGGCTTCGGTGTCTTCCTGGTCGAGCCGGAAGACACGACAGAAGCCGTCTCGACAGCGCTCGAGGTCGGTTACCGGCACATCGACACTGCCGAGATGTACGGCAACGAGAGGGAAGTCGGCGAAGCCATCGCCAAGTCCGGCCTCGATCGCCGCGAGGTGTTCGTCACCAGCAAGCTGAGTAACGGCAGCCACCGGCCGGAGGACGCGCGCCGCGCCTTCGATGGGACGCTGACGTCGCTCGGCTTCGACTACGTCGACCTGTTCCTGATCCACTGGCCGCTGCCGATGAAGTACGACGGCGACTTCGTCCCGACCTGGGAAACCCTGGGCGAGTTCTACCGGGATGGGCGGGCCCGCTCGATCGGCGTGTCGAACTTTCAGCCGCACCATCTGCGGCGGCTGCACGCCCAGAGCGACATCCCTCCGGCGGTCAACCAGATCGAGGTCAGCCCGTACCTCACCCAGAACGACCTGCGGGTGTTCTGCGCCGAGCACCAGATCGCGATCGAGGCGTGGTCGCCGCTGGCCCGCGGCGGCGAGCTGCTTGAGGATCCCGCGGTCACCCAGATCGCCAAGAGCACCGGGAAGACTCCCGCTCAGGTGGTTCTGCGCTGGCACATCGAGCGCGGCGACATCGTGTTTCCGAAGTCGGTAACCCCGGCCAGGATCAGGGAGAACGTCGACATCTTCGACTTCGAGCTGTCCGGCGAGGAAGTCGCCATGATCAGCGCCCTGAACCGCGACCAGCGGACCGGTCCCGACCCTGACACCTTCCCCGGCTGACCCGCCCAGCCCCGCCAACCGGTTGAGCTGGGAGCGTAGGAACATCGGCGGACCGTTGATGTCGCTATAGCAGCATCAACGGTCCGCCGATGTCGCTGGGCACCGGCCGCAGTGCGGGACGGGGCGGCGAGGGCACGGTAATTTGTCCGGAATAGACGATCGGGTTCCGGCGGTGATCCGGCCGGCGGCCGCGGCAGACGCGCCGCACCTCGCGAAACTGCTGACCGAGCTCGGCTACCCGGCCAGCGCGGACGCCGTGAGCGAGCGGCTTGCCCACTGGCTTCCCGACCAGGCGAGCCTCGTTCTGGTCGCGGAACGCGGCGACAGGATTATCGGCTGCATATCGCTGCACGCGATCCCGTATCTCGAGCGCACCGGGCGCTGGCTGCGGATCGAGAGCCTGGTCGTTCAGGAGCAGGAACGCGGAGCAGGGACGGGCCGAGCGCTGGTAGCCGTTGCCGAGCAGCTGGCCGGCGACTGGAATTGCCTGCAGATCGAAGTCACCAGCTTGCGCTCGCGTAGCGACGCTCACGCGTTCTATCGCAGGCTGGGCTTCACCGACGCCTGCGATCGGTCAGGGCGATTCGTCAAGGAACTCACGCCGAGCCGGGCCGAATGACTGCGGGTGGTGCGCATCGTGTGCTGCTCACGCGAGCCCAGTATCGCCACGGTCACGCCGGCGAAGTGTCCGTCCGCCAGGGCGATCCAGAACCAGCCGCCGAGGCTGACCGCCTCGGCGGCATCGATCAAGGGCCGCCTGCGCCTGCGAGTGACGACGACGACCGGCAGCGACCCGCTGGCGGGCAGGCAGCCCCAGGCGACGGTGGCTGACCGGCCCGACCACACGGCGGCCCGGGCCCCGCGCAGGATCCGCGGGGCCAGGGATCGCGCGACCATCACGTCTACCAGCAGGCCGGCCTCGTAGATCTCCAGTGCGGGCCGCCCGTCAGGACCGGCAGCGGTCCGCGTCGACCACGGCGTGCCTGACAGGTCGTGCAGATCCGGCACGAGATGGACCTGAGTTCTGCTGGCCAGCGATCATGACGACGATTGACTTGGGTGTCAGCATTACCGCACCTCCGCCCCGGCGTCACTGTGCTCACTCAGCGACCGCGCCGCGACCATGATCGTCCTGGGTGTCAGGTGCACTGTGAAGGGCGTTACCTCGTAGAACTTCATTGCTTTCCCGTCCTCCGATACTTCGATGGCCGCAGACACCAGGCCGGCTGCTTCGAGCTTCCTCAGGTGAACCTGGAGCAGAGCCCGGCTGATGCCAAGCTCTCGGGCCAGCCGGCTCACGTAGTTGCGCTCCCCGGTCAGGGCGGCCACTACCCGGAGCCGATGCGGATTGGCAAGCGTCGCCAATATCCGCAGGAGCGAATCTCCGGTCATGTTCGTGACTTCCACAGCGTCCTTCCTAGCACCTGCAAATGAAAGCGAGCAGGTGCAAGTTCAGCCGGTCAATACGGTCGGCTGGCTGGATCGCTGGCCTGGTCTAGTCGGGCTAGTCGATACGGTCGCGGCGGCGGCCAGCGCCGCGGGCGCCGTCGCCGGCCGCCACGGCGGCACGGCCGGGAATCGGCGTCCATTCCGGGCGCGGCGGCAGCATGTGATCAGATTGGCACACGCCCCTACCGCAGCACGGGGGCGGACGCGGCGATCTGGGCGAGGTGGCTGGTGGGCAGGACGCTGACCGACCGGGGCGACAAGGTCGACCCGGTCCTGCTTGAGATCATCGCCGGCAGCCTGGCCTCGATCGAGAAGGAGGTCGAGACCGCGATCGGCCGGACCGCCAGGTCGCCGATGATCAGGGACGCGCACGACTTCCGGGCCGGGATTCACGACCGGCTGCTGCGCAAGCTGACCGGGCGCTCCTACAGTTCCCTGGTCCACCCGATCGTGCGGGACTTCCCGGCGGAGACCATGCGGTCGGGCGACGTGTTCTTCCACAACGACGTGTACTCGTCAGAAGGCGGGATCGGCCACCTGCCCGACCTGTGCGTGACCGTGCCGGTCTTCCACGACGCCAGGCTCGGCGCTGGACCGGAGGTCGTCGCCTTCGTGCAGGCGTTCGGCCATCACGACGACATCGGCGGGTCCGTGCCGGGCTCGATGCCCAGCCGGGCGACCAGCGTGTTCGAGGAAGGCCTGATGGTGCCGCCGATCAGGCTCTGGGATCAGGGCGTCCCCAACCGCGCGGTTCTCACGATCATGACCCGCAACTCGCGGATGCCGGAGTCGCTCGCCGCCGACCTGGACGCCGAGTGCGCAGCCTGCCTGATGGGCGCCGGGCGCCTTGGCGAGCTGTTCGGCCGGTACGGCCGGGACGCCGTCGAGGCATGCTTCGACGCGATCGTCGCCGGCACCACCGCGACGTTCCGCCGCGAGATCCTGTCCAAGATCCCGGCGGGAACCTGGACCTGGGAGGACTATGCCGAGCACGACGGCGTCGACCCGCCGAGGCTGCACACCCAGCGGATCACGCTGACCAGGACGCCCGACGCCACTCCCGGCGGCCCGAAGCTGATCATGGACTTCAACGGCACCAGCCCGCAGGCCAGGGGCCCGATCAACCACTGCGCGAACTACGCCGACGGCAACTTCCTGGCCAAGTGGCTGGCCCCGATCCTGCGCAACCTCGCCGACACGCCGGAGCGGATGGCCGAGCTTGACGTCAACGAGGGCGTGGTCGAACTGATCGAGATGCGGTTCCCGCCGCCGGGCACCCTGCTCACCCCGGTCTTCCCCGCCCCGACCAACGCGCGGACCTTCGTGATCCTGCGCCTGCTCGGCGTCCTGGCGGGGGTGCTCGCCAAGGCGGCCGGCGGCCGGATGCCGGCCGACCAGGAGACGATCAGGTACACCGGCGTCTACGGTGTCGATGCGGCCGGCGAGCCGTACCTGATGCGCGAGGTGCTCGGCGGCGGCTCCGGCGGCCGGTACTACGCCGACGGCGAGGACACCATCCACGTGGTCCCCGACTCGCGCAACCTGCCAGCCGAGTTCTCCGAGGCACGGTTCCCGTTCGTCGTCGAACGGCTCGGCCTGGCGGTCGACTCCGGCGGCCCCGGGCAGTTCCGCGGCGGACTCGGCTACGAGAAAGTCATCCGGATGCTCACCGACGGCTACTTCATGTCGATCGCCGACCGCTCGATCCTGTCCTGCTGGGGAGTCAGCGGCGGGAAGGCCGGCCGCCCGTTCGAGGTGATGATCGACCCAGACGGCCAGGATCAACGGGCCGCGGACGCGCTCGCCGACGGCGAGTTCGTCCCCGCCGGGACGCTGATCAGGATCCGGACCACGGGCGGGGGCGGCTGGGGCGATCCGCTGGCTCGCGATGTCAACCTCGTGGTCCGCGACGTGGCGTGGGGCAAGGTGTCGCGGGCGAAAGCGGCCCGCGACTACGGCGTCGTGATCACCGGGCCGCCCGACGAGCCTGCCGCAGACCTGGGGGAGACAGCTTTGTTGCGAACCAGACAGAGGGCTGAGCGGCCGGACGAGCGGCCGTTCTTCGACCGCGGCCCGGGCTACGCCCGGCTGGCCGGCGTCGCGTCGGCCGAGGTGGACTGGCTATGACAGAGCACGGGGGAGCGGGCGGGCCGCTGGCCGGGCTGGTCGTGGTCGACCTGTCGCGCGCGCTGGCCGGGCCGCACGCCGGGATGATGCTCGGCGACCTGGGCGCGCGGGTGATCAAGGTCGAGTCGCCGGAGGGCGACGACAGCCGCGGCTGGGGCCCGCCGTTCGCCGGCGGCAGTGACGGCCGCGAGCACGCGACCTACTTCCTGTCGTGCAACAGGAACAAGGAGTCGATCGCCGCGGACCTCAAGTCCGACGACGGCCGGGCGTTGCTGACGGCCCTGGCCGGCCGGGCTGACGTGCTGATCGAGAACTTCCGGCCCGGGGTGCTGGACCGGCTGGGCTTCAGCGTGGCCCGGCTGCACGAGATCAACCCCGGGCTGGTGATCTTGTCGATCACCGGGTTCGGCCACGACGGCCCGGAGGGCAGCCGCCCCGGCTACGACCAGATCGCCCAGGGCGAGGGCGGCATCATGTCGGTCACCGGGCCGTCGCCGGACACGCCGACGCGCGTGGGCGTGCCGATCGGCGACATCCTGGCCGGCATGTACGGGGCATACGGCGTTCTGGCCGCGCTGACCGAGCGGAGCAGAACCGGGCTCGGCCAGGTCGTCCGGACCAGCCTGCTCGCCGCGGTCGTCGGGTCGCACGCGTACCAGGGCACCCGGTACACGGTCGCCGGGGAGGTGCCGAAGCCGGGCGGCAACTATCACCCGTCGATCTGCCCGTACGGCCTGTACCGGGCCGCGGACGGGTTCGTCCAGATCGCCGTCGGCAGCGACGCGCTGTGGCAGCGGCTGGCGCCCGCGTTCGGGCTCGACCGGCCCGAGTGGGCGCTGAACAGGGACCGGGTGCGCGACCACAACGCGGTCAACGCGGCCGTCGACGCGGCATTCGGCCAGCATACGGCCGCCGACGTGCTGGTCACGCTCGCCGGACTCGGGATCCCTGCGGGCAAGGTTCGCGACCTGGCAGAGGTCTACAGCTGGGAGCAGACCAGGTCGCAGGGGCTGCTGATCGAGGTCGACCACGCGGCGCTCGGCCCGATCAGGCTGCCGGGGCCGCCGATCAGGTTCGAGACCGGCGGGCGCGAGACGGGCCGGGCCGAGCACCTGGCACCGCCGCTGCTCGACCAGCACGGCGAGGCGATCAGGCGCTGGCTGGCCGAGCCTGAGCAGCCGGCCTAGCACGCAGTCGGTCCGCGGCGCTTGTCGGCCTCCTCCGTTACCAGCTGCTGGCTCATCTCGAACAGCACCGGGTCGAGTTCCAGCTGGAACCGGCCCTCAGCAGTCTCGAGATCGACGAGCGTGGCTGGCTTGCGGGATCGGCCGCCGCCCTGGTCAGGGACCGTCGTCGCGGTCGCGAGCTCAACGGGGTTGGCGCTGACCCCGCTGTCCGGTGTCCACAGCAGGCTGCCGGGCGCGAGCCGCAGCGCGCCGCCAAGCCAGTCTCCTTGCCCCGCCGCGGTCACCGGGCGCAGCCGGGCCGGGACCGGCGGCCCGACCGTTGGTGCCGGCGCACCCGGCCCGCCGGGCTGCGCGATCATCTGGCCGGGCTGAATCCAGTCGCTGGCCTGACCCTGCTTTGGTTGCTTACGTAGAAGTCCCACGACAGAAATGGTCGCACACTTTGGCCGCCATGATCGTGGCGGGTTTCCGTTGTATAACACGGTCAACCCGCCACGATCATGAACCGAGGTAGATCCGGGCCGGATGCGCGACG
This sequence comes from Streptosporangiaceae bacterium, assembly GCA_035532775.1. Taxonomy (GTDB): domain Bacteria; phylum Actinomycetota; class Actinomycetes; order Streptosporangiales; family Streptosporangiaceae; genus Chersky-822. The sequence goes on along the minus strand of DATKQH010000223.1, from coordinate 1,261 downwards.
TACCTGGCCCTGGCGGGCTGCGCCGAGGCGCTGGTGGCCGGGGTCGTCGAGTGCGTCATGGTGGGCTCCTGTCTCAGGCGGGTCGTGCTTCTGGCGGCGAACCTGATCGCCAACGGGCAGACCTGGCGGGACCAGGGCCAGCGGGGCTGGCGCCGGATTGTCGCCTCGCCTGAGCCGGTCGAGTGCCTCGATGCCGCCGCGGCGCACGTTCTGCTTGACGCCGGCTACACCGTGGTCTGCGCGGGCGGCGGCGGAGTTCCTGTCGTCAGGGACGGCGACGGGGTACTCGCGGGCGTCGAGGCCGTCATCGACAAGGACCTGACGGCGGCCCTGCTGGCCCGGCAGCTTGGCGCCGACACGATGCTGATCGCGACCGACGTGACCGCCGTGATGACCGGCTGGGGCACGCCCGACCCGCGGCCGCTCGGGCGGTCACGGTCGCGCGGCTGCGCGACCTGGCCGCGCGGGGGAGTTCGGCAGCGGCAGCATGGGACCGAATGTCGAGGCGGCCTGCCGGTTCGCTGCTGGCGGCGGCCGGGCAATCATCACGCACCTGAGCGAGATCGGCGGCGCTCTGGCCGGTCGTGCTGGCACCGTGGTAACACGTGACGAGACAAACTGACCATACGATTCGATAAGCCAGCGATACGAGGAGTGAGTCGTGCCCGAGCCGATAGAAGTCCGCAAGGTTCCCCTGCACAGCGTGTCAGACGCGAGTGAGCTCGCCAGGCTGATCGACGACGGGGTCATCGAGGCTGACCGGGTGATCGCGGTGATCGGGAAGACCGAGGGCAACGGCGGGGTGAACGACTACACGAGAATCCTGGCCGACCGGGCGTTCCGCGAGGTGCTGACCGCCAAGGGGACCCGCAGCGCGGAGGACGTCAGCCAGATCCCGATCGTGTGGTCGGGCGGTACTGACGGGGTGATCAGCCCGCACGCGACGATCTTCGCGACCCTGCCAGCCGACAAGGCCGAGCGGACCGACGAGCCGCGGCTGACGATCGGGTTCGCGATGAGCGAGAAACTGCTTCCCGAGGACATCGGCCGGACGGCGATGATCACCAAGGTGGCCGACGCGGTCAGGGTGGCGATGGAGCGGGCCGGGATCACCGATCCGGCGGACGTGCATTACGTGCAGACCAAGACGCCGCTGTTGACGATCCACACGATCAGGGACGCCAAGAGCCGGGGGAAGACGGTCTGGACAGAGAACACGCACGAGTCGATGGACCTGTCGAACGGCTGCACCGCGCTCGGG
>DATKQH010000222.1:0-26706 GCA_035532775.1 Streptosporangiaceae bacterium | reverse complement strand
GGGAGGCGGCAGCGCTGATCGGCGCATATCCGGGCTGGCAGATCGAACTCGACCCAGGCCTCGGCGTGTGGACCGGGGTCCGCAAGTCCGGCGACGGGCAGCATATCCGTGTCCTGGCCGCCCGCACCGCCGCCGCATTAGAGGACAAACTGGCCGCCGCCGAAGCAGGGGACGACCCGGCATGAACCGCACCCCCAGCGAACGGCTCACCGGGACCGTCGCCGGCCTGTACGCCGACATGCTGATCGTCCGGGACCGCCTCGCCGTGCATCCCCTCACCGCACACGACGCCGAACTCGCCGCCCGCATCCTCGATCACCTGTCCCGCGAATGCGCCGAAGCGGCGGAGATGATCGCCGAGGCAGGCAGGGAAGGAACCAGCACATAAGTAAACCGCCCGGCATCAGCTCTAGGCCAAGATCGACCCGACCGGGCCGATGCCGCCCTACCGCCAGATCGCGGAGATCATCCGGCAGCAGATCAAGTGGGGGGACTCCCCCATGGGCTGCCGCATCCCTACCGAGTCCGAGATCCTCGACGTGTGGGAAGTGGCTCGCAGCACAGCCCGGCGGGCAATCGCTCTGCATCGGGACGAAGGCCTCGTCCAGACCGTCCCCCCAGCGCGGCACCTACGTCCGCTGACCGCCGTCCGGACACGAGGGCCTGGCGCTGCGGGTGCCCGTTCGCGCATCGCTGCGCGGCGCGCCGCGCGGGTGTGGGGCAGGCGGCTGGTCAGCAGGGGTATGGCGGCCACGATGCCGACGGCGGGTCAGGAATCCGGCGCGGGCCGAACGCCAGGATCATGGCTGCGAGCCAGCCGATGCCCGTCGGGGCTCCGATCAGGTTGACGAGGAACACCAGCGCTAACCTGTCCACCCCGCGGATTATCCCGACCAGCGTCGGCAGCAGGTACACGACAATGATCGCCAGGAACGCGAGCACCCAGAACGCGTAACTATTCGCCAGAGCACGGCTCATCCTCCTTCCCTCGGCTGCTTACGTGGCCGGAGCCCGTTGGCTGGGCCCACTCACAGGCTCCACGCGCCACTTGTACCCTCGCAACTCTGCCAGTGGATGACTGAGGTAGCCGCTGCCAGCGGCGCTTCGTCAGCCGGCAATTGCCGTTCCGGGGCCGCCTGGCGTCACCGGGATGGTCCGGCCCGCTGTGGCGGCAGCGGTCCTTGCCCACGGTGCCGGCGCGGACCTGTGCCGGGCTGGCCGTGCTGGACGGGCAGCGGGTCACCTGGGCGCGGTGGTGCCGGGAAGTCGCCGCGTGCGACGCCGGCCGCGTTCGGAGTCCTGCCCGGCCGGGCCGTGTGGGCCTGGGTGGGGCGAGGCGGGTGCGGCCGGGCCTGGGCCATGGCGGTGTGCAGGTGCCTGGCTGCCGCGTGAGCCGCCGCGGACTGTGCGGCGTGCTGCTGGACCTGCCGCAGTTCGGCCACGGCGGCCGCGAGGGCGGCCAGGTTGGCGACGAGTGCGATCGCCGTCAGCGTGCTGTCGCCGGTAACGTCGCCGGCCAGCGCTATCAGCCGGGCGGTGGCGCGTAGCCGGTCACCGTCGCCGGATCGCCAGGGGACGCGCCCGTGGGGAGCCCGGGCAGCACGGTCGTAGGCGTCCGCCGCGCACCGCAGCGCCGGGTTCCGCAGTGCCCGCGCCGCGACGTGCAGCGTATCGGCTGCCGCCCACGCGGCGTCGGCCGCTGCGGACGGATCACTGTGGGCGCAGCGGCGGACGTGCTCCGCGGCGGCAGCGGCCTGGCGGGCCGCGTGCGCGTAAATGGCGTCGCGTTCCGGGACGGTGAACCGGAACGCTCCCGGATGCCCCGGACGTGTGCTCCGTGGCTGGTTCCAGCGGCCGCGCAGACGGGGCAAAGTGAGCCCGGCGGCCAGGCGCCCGCCGCCGTACCACGCCGGTGCTCCGCCGGGTCCGGTGTGGCCGGGGAGCGTGACGGCATACCCGGTGACCTGTCCCGGATCGCTCTCGCTGAACCGCAACCTGACCTGCGCCCCGGACTCCCGCAGCTGGGCGAAGAAGCTGGTCTCGTCCCGCGCCCCGTCAGCGGCGTTGGTGACCATGTTGCGGAGCAGAGCGCGCGCCGCCGGGGCCGACAGCCCTGCCCCGTCGGCTGGGTCCTGCCCTGCTGGGCTGGCCCAGCGGGCACGCAGTTTCGGCAGGGTCAGGTCGGCGGCGAGCTTGCCACCGCCGTACCAGATCACCCCGCCGTCCTTCGCGGTGTGCTGGGGCAGGCCGACCGCGTACCCGGTCACCTCGCCCGGACTGATGGTGCTGTGGCGGTGGCGGATGAGTACCCCGGCTTGGTGGAGGCGGGTGAAGAACTCCTGCTCCGTGCCCGCCCCGGCGGCTGCGGTGCACACCTCCCGGCGCAGGGTCACGCGGGGTGCCTCGGCCCGTCCGCGGCGGGCTGCCTGCTCCGTCTCGGCGCGGGCCGGGCGGCGGGCGGCGGTGCGATCCGCCGGGGCGGTGGAGCGCAGCCCGAACCGGCGCTCGGCTTCCTGGCACGCCTCCCGCACCCGGTAAAAGTCGTTCCAGATCTTGGGCCGGGTGCCCTCCTGGCGGGCCAGGGTCGCCACGATGTGAATGTGATCGTCGGCGTGCCGTACCGCAACCCACCGCACCCCCAAGTCGTCGCCTGCGGGTGCGAGCCCGGTCCGGTCCATGATCCCGGCCGCGACCTGCGCCCACTCCGCATCGGACAGGACCCGGTCCTCGGGTGCGGCGCGCACCGCGCAATGCCACACCGGCTTGCCGTAGCCTGGCCCCGCCAGAGCTGCCAGCGGCTGGGCCAGCAGCCCGGCCAGGCGGCGCAGATCCGGTGACCTGCTGGGACGGCGCTCCGGCTCCAGTTCCGCCGGATCAGCGAATCCGGCGACCAGATGCGGATCGGTATGCTCGTTCGCTTTTCCGGGCCCGTACAAGTAGTACAGCAACCGCCTGGCATCGGTGCCCCGGAGCACTTTCCCGATCACCCGGCGTACTCCCATTCCGTCACGGAACGCTCCGGCGCAATTGCTCCGCAGCCTCATCCAATCTGCGGATCACCCGCACGCAAAACTGCGCCGCCGGGAGCAGATCATCACCGCGCTGCCCCGTCGCATTCAGCCGGGCCACCGCCTGATTCAGATTCGTGCCCACCCGCCGCACCAGCCCAGCCGCCGACATCAACTCCACCAGGCCTCCCGCAACGGCGACGAAGCCCTAGCCGGTACACCACGGGCCGCTGCCAGCACCGCCTCCGCCGCGAACGCCCCCCGCGCCATCCCCAATTGGGCTGCCGAAGCGCTGACCTCCTCAAACTCCTCCTCAGTCAGCGAGAACTGCACCACCTTCGGCCGCGACACCGCCTGCCGTGACCGGCGCCGCCTTGCCGTGCTCGCCACGACCACCACCTCGATCCACCGCCGAGCCCCGTGCGGTGGGACCGCGCCCGGTCCGACCAGCGCCGCGTATGCGGCACTGGTCCCATTGTTTATCTCTGGGCCGCGCCGGTCCAGAGATAAACAGGGTTTACGTATATCTTGCTTCAACCGGAACAGGTATATCTTGCTTCAACCGGAACAGGAAGCGGAACGCTGATGCGGAAATCATCAATTGGCTGCCTCGGTGCGCATGGACCCAGCATATTAGCCTGCGAGCGATAAGATAAAGCAGCAGCCGGCACATAAGCGCACGTCGCGTAATGGATTGGCTCCCACGCCCCCTTTGGCCGGGCCCCGCAGCTTGGTGATTTCCGCGTCCAGACCCGCGACGGGCCGTCAGCCAGCAGCTCGGGCTTGAACTTGCCCGGATGGCTGGTCTCGCGGCGGCGCTCCCTGCTGCGCCGGTCGGCTTCACGGTTGCGGGCGACGCCGAGGACCCCCGAACTCTGGGTCCGGAAATCGACGGCCGGATCGCTGATCGCCTTGGTGATCATACGGGCGCTCCGCGGCGCAACCGCAGTTCCTGGGCGGATCCAGGGCACGAAGGCCGTGCGAACATAGGACCCGCTTGGCGGCGGCCGCTGGCAAGATGGTCGCTTGGGGGAATTCTGCCCCGGCGGGTAGGCCGCAAGGGCACTTGGAGGAGACGGGACTGTGGCGCAACGGGTTGAGCGCTGGATGGAGATAACCCCGTCGCAATTCACGCACGAGGCTGAGGGGCTGAGTCTCATCCGTGCGGGGCTGCCAGCGAACGCGCCTTTCCGAGCCTGGTCAAACTTCGAGTTCCGTGACGGGCAGGGAAAATGGCACGAGGTCGACCTGCTAGTGCTGGGCAGACGCAGGCTGCACCTGGTGGAGCTGAAGTACTACTCCGGCAGCCTGCGCGGCGACGACCTGACCTGGCGTCGGGACGGTCACCGTGCCGAGGACTCCCCGCTCAAGCTTGCGCGGCGCAAGGCGCAACGGCTGGCGAGCAAGCTCCAGGATGAGCTGATCCGCTGGGCGCAAGAGAACGGCCACCAAATCCCCGACGCTCGCACCGTCGTTCCGTTCGTACAGGAGTCCGTCTTCCTGCACCACCCCGGCATCCGCTGCTTGCTGCCGCCTGCCTCCCGGATCGACCTATTCGGCCTGGACGGCAGCGAGAGCGGAACGGGCCTTCCCGGGATCTCTGAGCGGCTCCTTGAGCCGGCCACACCTCAGCAGTCGGTCGGCGCGAACCGCGACGACATCATCGCCGCGCTGATGAAGCGGATCGGGATCGTTCAGCGCCGCCAGCGTGAGGCCGGCTCGTGGGTGATCGACGAGGAGCCGCTCGGGGAGGGCGACGGCTGGCAGGACTGGCCGGCGTTCCACCGGGTGGCCACCACCGACCGGGGCCGGATCCGCTTCTTGGTCACGCCGCCGGGCGCGGCGGCCACCACGCGGGCGAAAGTCCGCCAGGTCGCCGAGCATGAGTACCGGATTATGTCGCGGCTGGCGAACGACAGGTTGCTGCGCCCGCGGGACATGGTGGACAGCGAACTGGGCGTCGGCCTGGTATATCCGCTGGACGGCCGGTTCCAGCGGCTCGACCTGTGGCTCGCCGACCACGCAGCCAGCCTGTCAGCAGCTGAGCAGCTAGCACTGCTGCGGTATGTCGCCGAAGCGGTGGCGTATGCCCATGGGAACCGGGTAGTGCACCGCGGACTGACCCCCCATGCAGTATCGGTCCGCCCGCTGTCTGACGGCGGCCTGCGAGTCCTGGTGGGGGACTGGCAGAGCGCGGGCACAGTGGCCGGCTCGGCGCTGACGGGATTGTCCGGCAGTGGGGTCACCAGCCTGATGGGCGATGGGGCGCAAGCGGGGGCAAGCCAGCCGACTGACCAGCCGAGCCTCATGATGCGACCCGGCGCTGTCGATGTGGATCGGCGGCTGGCCGAGGCTTTCCAGGCACCCGAAGGCGTCTGGAACCGGGACGCAGACCGGGTCCGGCTGGATGTGTTCGCGCTCGGGGCGCTGGCTTACTTCGTGCTGGCCGGACGCCCGGCAGCGGCCGACCGGGCCGCCCTGCGCGAGCGGCTGCACCGGGACGGCGGCCTGGACCTGGCCGCCGATCTGCCGCAGGTGCCGTCCGCGGTCCGGGCGCTGGTGCTGGAGGCCACCCGGCCCACGGTCAGCGAGCGGCTGCCGGACGTGCGGTCCTTCCTCGAAAAACTGGCGGCCGCTGATGCCGCCCTGGCCGGGCCGGCCGAGGAGGTCATCGATCCGCTGGACGCGGCTCCCGGCTCGGTCATCGACGGCAGGTTCCGGCTGGTACGCCGGCTCGGCGCAGGGTCGACCGCTGTCGGACTGCTCGTCACCGACCTGACCGTGGCCGACTCGGGACCTGACGCCGCGCGCGTGCTCAAGGTCGCGGTCGATGACGCCGCCGCCGGGCGGATTGCCGACGAGGCCAGTGTGCTCGACGGGCTGACCGACTCGCGGCTGGTCCGGCTGGTCGAGGGACCGCTGGCCGTCGGCGGTCGGCAGGCGCTGGTGCTGGAGAGCGCTGGTGACGAGACCCTGGCCGAGGTGCTGCGCGGCCGCGAGCGGCTGTCCCTCGACCTGCTGGAACGGTGGGGCTGTGACCTGCTGGAGGCCCTGGTCGCCCTGGACCGGGCCGGCGTCGATCACCGGGATATTAAGCCTGCCAACCTCGGCGTGCGGGAGGGCCGCAGCGACCGGGCGAAGCACCTGGTGCTGTTCGACTTCTCCCTGTCCCGCGCGGGAGCGACCGCCGTCACGGCGGGCACGCCGCCATACCTTGACCCGTTCCTCGACTCCCCCGAACGCGGGCGGCACGACTCGGCGGCCGAGCGGTACTCGGCCGCCGTGGTGCTGTTCGAGATGGCGACGGGAACCACACCCCGGTTCGGCGACGGAATGTCCGACCCCGCGTCCGTCCGCGACGAGGCCACCGTCGAGGCCAGCATGTTCGACGCCACGGTCGCGGGCCCGCTCGTCTCGTTCTTCCGTACCGCACTGGCCCGCGGCGCCAAGGAGCGGCAGGACACGGCCGCGGACATGCTGGCCGAATGGCGGTTGGTATTCGCCCCTGTCCCCAGGACCGTTCCCGACGACGCCGCCGAGCGCGCCGCAGCGGCCCGGCCGGCCACCTCGCTGACCGATGCGGGGTTGTCCGCCCGTGCCCTGTCCGCGCTAGAACCCTTCGGCGTGGCCACCGTCGGCGACCTGATCGCCGTCGACCCGGTGCGGCTGAACCGGCTGTCGGGGGTGGCCGAGGCGACCCGCCGCGAGGTCAAGGCCCTGGCCCGGCAGTGGCGGGACCGATTCGGCGCCGCGGTCACCGGTCGCGGCCAGCAGCGCCAGGCCGTGCCGGGGCCGGACACCCCGACCCTGCCCGACCCGGTCACGGCGGCCGAGATGCTGCTCGGGCACGCTGGGACGGCCCGCGCAGCATCGCGGCGCGCCGTGATGCGCCTGCTACTGGGGCTGGACTCAGGGCTTGATCCCTTTTCCAGCCAGAACGAAATAGCCGCGCTGCTGGCCGTGTCCCGAGCACGGGTAGCGCAGCAGGTCAGTGCCCTGCAGGACGGCTGGGCGGCCGATGTGGCCTGCCGTGACATGCTCGACGCCCTCGCCGAAACGGCCCGCCAGTCGCTGGCCGACGCGGGCGGCGTCGCCACGATCGGCGAGCTGGCGGGCGCCGTCCTCGCCGCGCTTCCCCCGCCGCCCGACCGCACGGACTCCGTGCCGCCGGCCAGGATCGCCGCCGGGCTGCTGCGGCTGGCCCTGGACCGGGCGCAGGCGCTGAGCCGGGCTCACGCGGGCGGCGAGCAGATTGTCACCCGGCGCCGGGACGGCAGGATCGCACTGCTCGCCAACGATCCCGCCCTGCTCGACCCGGCGGAAGCGCTTGGCCGCACGGCCGATGATCTCCTCACCCAGGCCAGGACTGCCGGCGAGCCCCTGGTGCCCTCAGCACGCGCTGGGCAGCGACTGCGGGAGGACTGGACCCGCGCCGGCGCGGGCCAGCTGCCGTCACCGGTCGGGCTCGGCGACGCCCGGCTGCTGCGGCTGGCGGCGGTACTGGCCAGAGAAGCGGCCCTGTCCGGGCAGAACGAGCTCTACCACCGCGATCTGCCCGCCAGCCATGCGCTCGCGCTCGCGCTCAATGGCGTAGGCGGATCCCAGGCCGTGTCCGCGAGCGAGGTCAGGGACCGAGTCAGGGCCAGGTTCCCGGCACTGGCGCCGCTACCGGATCGTCCCCGGCTCGACCAGCTCATCAGCGACGCGGGGCTCGGCCTGATCTACGACGACACGCACCACGGCTACCGCTCGCCGACGAGGGCCGCCGATACCAACGGCCTGGCCTCCCGGCAGGCCACCGTCACCTCGCCCGCGGGCCCCGAGCTGGTGACCGGCGGACGGTCAGGGCACCGCCTGACCGAAAGCGCGGCCACCCGGTCGTTCCTCGCCCTGGGCGTCAACGCCGACCGGACCGACCGCGCGATCGACGCGCTGACCAGCCGGTTCGGCGCGGTGGTGGTTAACGTGACCCAGGTGTTGATCGAGGCGATGCGAGCGCAGGCTGCCATGGCCGGCCTGCCGTGGGACCTGGTCCAGGCCGCGGACGCAGCCCAGCCGGGCAGCCGGGACGCGGCCGGTCTCGCGGCTCTCGTCCAGCGCAGCCTTCCCGCCGTCGAGTCGGCGATCGAGGCCGCGGGCGCGGACATGCCGGAAGGAACGCACCCGATTCTGCTCAGCGAGATCGCGCCGCTGGCCCGGTACGGGCACATCGCCACGCTGAGCCAGTGGGCGGACCTCGGGGTGCGTCGGCGCCAGGCGATCTGGGTGCTGGTCCCGCAGCTGTCCGGTAACCGGGGCGCCATCATCGACAAGCGGCCGCTGCCGCTCGCGGCACCCGGCCAGTTCTTCCGCCTCGACGCCGAGTGGATCGATTCCCGGCAAAACGTCTCCACCGCAGAAGGAACATCATGACCGCGTCTCCCGGCCTTACCTCCGATCTCCAGCGGCAGGTCCTGCACCTGGAGGACGACCTGCGCGCCAGGGTCATGGCCGACGCTGAGCTACAGGGACGCTGGAAGCAGGAGCACCTGCGCGCTCTGGAGAAGGGGAGAACTGCGGCGTCCTGGACGGCGTGGCGCGACGACAGGGTGACCCAGGCAGCGGTCGCGTGGGTGGTGACCAGCGTGTTCATCCGGTTCTGCGAGGACAACGCGCTCGTGGCCCCGGTCTGGATCGCCGGGCCGGAGAGCCGCCGGCAGGAGGCGCTCGACGCCCAGCTAACGTTCTTCCGCGCCCACCCCGAGGACACCGACCGCGAATGGCTTGAGGCGGCCATCGCCCATCTCGCGAGCCTGCCCGCGACGAAGGCGCTGATCGACTCACATTCCGCGCTGCACCTCATCTCGCCGTCCGGTGACGCAGTCACGGCGCTGCTCGACTTCTGGCGCCGCCGCAGCGAGGAAGGCACACTGGTGCACGACCTGGCCGATAGTTCGCTCTCGACACGCTTCCTCGGCGACCTCTACCAAGACCTCTCCCAGCACGCCAAGGACACCTACGCGCTTCTCCAAACGCCAGTCTTCGTCGAGGAGTTCATCCTCGATCGCACCCTCGAACCGGCACTGCAAGAACGGCCACTCGAAGGCTTCAAGCTCATCGACCCCACCTGCGGCTCCGGCCACTTCCTGCTTGGCGCCTTCGACCGTCTGCTCGACCGCTGGCACCGTCATGCCCCTGGCCTGGAACTCCAAGCCCGCGTCCAGGCAGCCCTAGACGCAATCCACGGCGTCGACCTCAACCCCTTCGCCGTAGCCATCGCCAGGTTCCGGCTTACCGTCGCCGCGCTCAAGGCATCGGGCCTCACGTCGCTGGTGGCCGCGCCCGCGTTCAACTTTCACCTGGCCGTCGGCGACTCCCTCATCCACGGCCCCGACCCCGACGTCCTAGCCGGCATGAGCGATCGAAGCGCCTTCATGCCCTTCACCTACACCACCGAAGACGGCCCGCTGCTCCTGACGATGCTGGAGGAGGGCCGTTACGACCTGGTAGTTGGTAACCCGCCCTACATCACAGCTAAAGACAAAGCGCTAAATCAGATCTATCGCTCCAAGTACGCCGATGTCTGCAAGGGAAAATACGCTCTTGCTGTTCCGTTCATGAAACTATTCTTCGCCCTCGCCAAGGGCGACGAGCATGCGGGCTGGGTCGGACAGATCACCAGCAATTCGTTCATGAAGCGAGAATTCGGAGCGCCGCTGATAGAGGGCTTCTTGCCTCGGATGGATCTCAGGATGGTTATTGATTCAGAGGGCGCCTGGATACCTGGCCACAACTCTGATGGAACACCTACAGTGATTTTGATTGCCAAGAATCAGATGCCGGTCAGCACCACGGTTAGGTCCGTACTTAGCAAAGGCAAGCGTGAAACCCGTGTCCACGGAAATGAGGGCCGGGGCCCATACTGGACAGCGATGGTCAAGCATCTGGACGATCCTGGATGGGACGACAACTGGATTACTGTTACTGATCTTGACCGTGCGCTTTTGGCTAGCCATCCATGGAGTCTCTCGGGAGGTGGCGCAGTCGAGTTGCTTGAGGCGATCAGTAATGCCGCTACTCGCCGACTCTCTGCAATGGTGGTACGCATCGGCTTCTTCGGCGTGATGGGTAGTGATGAGGCCATGTCGCTGCCGCCCTGCACGGTCTCCCGTCAAGGACTTGAAGCCGCATGGTTTGCTCCTGTTGTAGTGGGAGACGGCATACGTGACTACACAGAAATTCCCAACGATGTGGCCTGGTTCCCGTATACCGACGAGCACAATCTTCGTCCACTGGCGTCAAGCCCTGACAACGCTAAATGGATGTGGCCGCTTCGCACTGATCTCGGGAATAGGGCAACATTCAGCGGCGGCACTTACTTTAGCGACGATCGGCCGTGGTACGAGTGGCATCAATTGCCAAAGGACGAAAACACGTCGAGATTTTCCATTGCATTTGCAGAAGTGGCATCGCATAACCACTTCGTGCTTGACCGAGGCGGGAGCGTGTTCAAGCAGACGGCACCAATGATCAAGCTGCCTGAGCAGGCGACGGAAGACCAGCACATGGCGCTGCTCGGCATACTGAACTCGTCGACGGCCTGTTTCTGGCTCAGGCAGATGTCAAAGGCAAAGGGCGGCGCAGCTGGACATCTATGGCTGAGGACGTACCAGTTCAACGGAAGAAGGCTGGCTGCCTACCCATTGCCTGCCACGCTTCCGGTGAAGCGTGGCCAGATGCTTGATACTTTGGCACAAGAAAGATTTGCCGCGAGTCCTTCGGAATCCATTTCGCACAGCGTTCCGTCAGCGGACATTCTTGTGACCGCCCGCATTTCTAGTGAGGTAGTCAGCGCTCGCATGATTGCGATTCAGGAGGAGCTGGACTGGGAGACCTACCGGCTCTACGGGCTGACCGACGAGGACCTGACGTATGAGGGTGATGATCTGCCAGGGCTAGCGCTCGGAGAGCGGTCGTTCGAGATCGTCCTGGCTCGGGCTGTGAGAGCGGGCGAGGAGGACAGGGCGTGGTTCAGACATCATAGTTCGGTGCCGATCATGGAGATCCCAGGTCATTGGCCGACTGGCTACCGGAACCTGGTTCAGCGGCGGATTGACCTGATCGCGTCTGACCCGTTTATCCGGCTACTGGAACGACCAGAGTATAAGCGGCGGTGGGAGTCAGAGCCTTGGGAGGTGAGACAGGAGCTAGCGCTGCGGAAGTGGCTGCTTGATCGGCTGGAGGACAGGCGATTCTGGTTTGACGCCCAAGGTCGTCCGCGGCCGCGTAGCGTCGCCCAGCTTGCCGATGAAGTCGCCCGTGACGTCAATTTGTTGTCGGTGATGGCGTTGTGGGAGGGGCGGCCTGACGTCCCCGTGACGCAATCGCTGTCGCGGCTGCTGGCGGATGAGGCGGTGCCGTATCTCGCCGCGTACCGGCACAATGATTCCGGGCTGCGCAAGCGCGAGGCGTGGGAGGAGACGTGGTCACGGCAGCGTCGCGAGGATGCCGGGGAGCGGGTAGGAACCATTCCTGTGCCGCCGAAGTATGAAGATGGCGACTATCGCAGACTTGAATACGCGAGAATGCGCGGCAAGCTCGACGTGCCGAAGGAGCGGTTCATCTTGTACCCCGAAGCCGGCCGGGAGACTGATCCGACGGCGCTGCTCGGCTGGGCCGGGTGGGATCATGCCCAGCAGTCTCTTGCGCTGTCGCTGATCATCGGGGACCGGGAGAAGGACGGTTGGGGTGACGAGCCGCTTATCCCTCTTGTCGCAGGCCTGGCGGAACTGCAGCCATGGGTGGAGCAATGGCACGGCGAGGTTGATCCCGGCTACGGGGTGAGCCTGGCCGCGTTCTGCCGGGAGCAGCTCACCGCCCGCGCCGCCCAGGTCGGCAAGACGCTGGAAGAACTGACCGCCTGGCGTCCGGCCCCAGCAAAGCGGGGACGGCGGGTCCGGAGTCCCGAATGACATCAGAGAGGCGCGGGGATGAGCGGGGACGCTTTCAGCGGAGTGGTGCGAGGCGGGACGGCATGACAGCAGGTCTGCGGTGAGCGCGCTGCTGCGTGAGGTCCTCGACATCCCTGAGCAGTCGGGTGCCGAGGACTATGTGCTGCGGCTGACCGACAGCATCGAGCCTGTCGCCGTCGCGCGGACGGTCGATGAGTATGTGGTGACGCCCGCGCTGGCCGAGGCGTTTGACGCCGCGCTGGGCCTTGTGGCCGAGTCGATGACGTCGGGGGTGAGCCGGGGCGCGTTCCTTGCCGGGTCGTTCGGGTCGGGCAAGAGCCACTTCATGGCGGTGCTGCACGCGCTGCTGCGGCATGATCCGGCGGCCAGGGCCAAGGCCGAGCTGCAGCCGGTCGTCGCGCGGCACGATGGCGTTTTGCTGGACAAGAAGGTGCTGCCGCTGGCCTTCCACCTGATCGGCGCTGAGTCCCTGGAACAGGCGCTGTTCCAGGGCTATATCCGGCAGGTCGGCAAGTTGCACCCAAGTGCGCCGCTGCCCGCCGTGCACCAGTCGGACGGCATCCTCGCCGACGCCGAGCGGCTGCGCGCCAGGGACGGGGACGAGCGGTTCTTCGCCGGGCTCAACGGCGGCGCTGCGGACGGCGACCCCGCCGACCCGTGGTCGGGGCTGATCGGCGGCGGCACCTGGACGGCCGACTCCTACGCCGCCGCCCGCGCGGCGGAGCCGGGGTCGGAGCCGCGCCAGCTGCTGGTGACCGCGCTGGTCCAGAGCTATTTCGGCGCGTATACCCAGCAGGCGTCCTACGTGGATCTCGATACTGGCCTGGCCGCGATCGCTGCGCACGCGAAGGGGCTGGGCTACAACGCGGTCGTGCTCTTCCTGGACGAGCTGGTGCTGTGGCTGGCGTTCTCGGTTCAGGATCGTGAGTTCTTCCGCCGCGAATCGCAAAAGCTGACCAAGCTGGTGGAGACCGGGACGGGTGCCCGCGCGATCCCGCTGGTATCGTTCGTGGCCCGGCAGATGGACCTGCGCCGCTGGTTTGCTGACGCGGGCGCGAGCGGCGCCGAGCAGGACGCGCTCGAGCAGGCGTTCCGGCATCAGGAGGGCCGGTTCGGCACCCTGGTGCTCGGCGACGACAACCTGCCGTACGTGGCGAACCGGCGGCTGTTGCGGCGGCTGGCGGACAACCCGCAAGCCGACCAAGTGCTCGGCGACGCGTTCGCGCGGCTGGACCGCCGCTCGGACATCTGGGACGTGCTGCTCGACGGCGTCAACACCGACGATCAGCACCGCGGTGCTGACGAGGCGGCGTTCCGGCTGACCTACCCGTTCTCGCCTGCTCTGGTGTCGACGCTGCGCTCGCTGGCCAGCGTCATGCAGCGGGAGCGCACCGCGCTGAAGGTCATGCAGCAGATGTTGGTGAACAGGCGGGACACCCTGACCGTGGACGACGTCGTGCCGGTCGGTGACTCCTTCGACTACATCGTGCAGGGCAGAGACGCTCTCGACCCGCAGGCCGCCGCGCTGTTCCGGTCCGCCACGGCGTTGTACCGGGAGAAGCTGCGGCCGATCCTACTGACGGCGCACGGCCTCACCGAGAGCGACACGGCCGGGGATCCGGAGGGCTTGCCGGCCGGGTTCCGCACAGACGACCGGCTGGCCAAGACGCTGCTGCTGTCCGCGGTCGCCCCCAAGGTCCCGGCGCTGAAGGAGCTGACCGCGTCCCGGCTGGCATCCCTCAATCACGGCTCGATCAAGTCCCCGCTGCCGGGCAGCGAGTCGGGCATCGTGCTGGCCAAGGTCAGGGACTGGTCCCTGCGGGTACCGGAGATTCATGTCGGCGGCGACCCGCGCAATCCAGTGATCCGGGTCCAGCTGTCCGACGTCGACTATGAGTCAGTCGTCGAGAACGCCAAGGGCGAGGACAACGACGGCCGGCGCCGCGAGCTCATCAAGGACCTGGTGCGCGACGCCCTCGGGGTCACAACGCAGGACGCGGACATTTTCGGCGCCTACGCGCACCCGGTGATCTGGCGCGGTTCGCGCCGCGCGGTGGATGTGGTCTTCGGCAACGTACGGGACGCCGGCTGGCTGACCGAGGACCATTTTCGTGCCCGTCCGGGCACGTGGCGGATAATCATCGACCACCCGTTCGATGATGCGGGGCGCTCGACTGCAGAGGACCTTGCCAGGATCGACCGGATGATCGAGGGCGGGCTCAAGAGCCGGACGATCGTATGGCTGCCCCGGTTCCTTTCCGAGGACCGGATGCGCGATGTGAGACGCCTGGTCATTCTGGAATGGCTGCTCAGCGGCACGGGGGAGCGGTGGACCACGCACGCCGACCACCTGTCCGAGGTAGACCGGGCGCAGGCCAGGGCGATCCTGGAGAGCCAGCGCACTGGGCATCGCGAGGCACTGCGCCGGGCGATGCAAGAGTGCTACGGCGCTGCCGCGCCGACGCCGGGGACGCTGGCCGATGACGGCGCCCATGACCGGGTGCTTGTCAGCTTCGATTCCAGTTTCTCCCCGGCGACGCCAGTTGGCGCTGACCTGGCCGCGGCGTTCGGCAACCTCATCGACCAGGCATTCACCGCGACCTACCCTGGCCATCCCCGGTTCGAGCCGTCCGATGTCGAGGTCACCGTGCGGGACCTGGCCGCGGTGTACGCGCACATCGAGCGGGCAGTCGCCGACCGGGACGGGCGGGTGCGGCTGGAGGGCGACATCGCCGCCGTCCGCCGGATTGCTAATCAGCTGCAGGTCGGCATGGCCGGCGAGACGCACTTCCTGTTCGGTGACGACCGGTTCGTTCCGTGGGGCGCGGAGTTCGAGCGGGCCGCGGCCCGTGACGGCCTGCAGCCGCAGGACACGGTCACCGTGGGGCAGTTGCGGGGGTGGATCGACGCGATGCGCCCGGAACTTGGCGTGCGGGATGAGGTGGCCGATCTGGTCGTGCTGGCCTGGGCAGCGCTGCGGCAGCGAGCCTGGTACCAGCACGGCGGATCCATCACCGCTCCTCGGCCCGGTGCGACCCGGCCCGATATGGAGCTGCGGCCCGAGCCGCTGCCTGTCCCGGCCGACTGGCAGCAGGCGACGTCGCGCGCCGAGACGCTGTTTGGCATCCGCGTCAACCCGTACCTCACCGCCGCAGGCGTCACCGAGTTCACTGAGAGCGTCCGCGCTCATGTCGACGTCGTGGCCGACGCTGCCGCCATGCTTGTGCCGCGGGTGGAGCTTGCCTACCAGCACCTGGGCCTGCCGGACGACCGCTCTGGCCGACTGGCGACCGCGCGCGCCGCGGCGGCACTGGTGGACGCGTTGCGCCGGGCGAGCAGCCGGGTTCACCTGGTGCAGACCCTAGCCAAGACTGAGTTGCCGGCCACTGACACCGCCGTGGCGAATTCGCTGAGCCGGGCGGGCCAGGTCGCCGACGCAGTGCAAGGGTTCCGGTGGGAGCGGCTCGCCCCGCTGCGCGCGGCGCAGGACCGGGCTGACGGGCAGGGCATGGCCGCCGCCAGCACGCTCAGGGCTCTGCGCGACGCGGCGGTGGCGGACGAATTCGCAACCAGGCTTGAGCCCGCGCTCGCGGCCACCGACAACGCGATCTTCGATTGGCTGGCCGACGGTCAGCCGACACAGCCGGTCTCAGCCACGCAGTCGCTGCGCCCGGACGAGGTGGGCATCCTGCTGCCGGGACCGCAGCCGAAACCCCTGCCAGGCAGCGGCGGCCGGGTAACCAGGGCTAAGGGCACGCCGTCTGCCGAGGTGCTCAGCCAGCTGGCAGCGTTCCTGGAGGCGCACCACGATGAGCAGGTGATCGTGGAGTGGCGGGTGCAGGAGTGACGGTGACGGCGACCCGTGCGACGCTGCCCGTGCTGCGGGCGCTGCTGGACCAGGCACGCCGCAAGGACTACGCCTGCGGGGTGCTCGGCGTTCGGGCACGCCCGGAGTGGACGGGCACGCCGATGTTCACCCACGCCGACGTTCCGGTGCGAGTCGTGCCGTGCGCGTCTGCTCTCGCCGTACGCGAGGCAATACTGGAGCGGGTTCGCGACGAGTGGCTGGTCGTGCTGACCGACCGGCCCGATGACGATCTCGGCGCCGGCATCCTGAGTCACCTGGTGTGGCAGCGGCTGCGCACGCCCGACCCCTGGGACGCAGTCCGGCTCCGTTTCGCCGCCACCGGCATCGACCCGGCCCTGACCGGCACGGCCGACGACCGCGAGATTGCGATCGGGCTGCTGATGGCTGCGCCGGCGTCAGGATGGCCGCCTGCCCCAGGCGGCGTGCTGACCCGCGACCATGCCCTGGGCGCCGTTGCCGCAGTCCATCTCGGCCTGACCGATCCGGTCATCGACGCCACCAGCGTCCTGGCCTGGACCACGGATCCGGCGGTCGTCATCCGCATCGCGGACCTGCGGGCGCTGGCCGACGACGGGCTCGCAGGCGCGGTCCTGGACTGGGCGGCCGGGCGGGCTGGGACAGCCGGCCGGCCGCTGCTGCACCTGCTGCGGGCGGGGGAAGCACGCGATGCCGTCCCGCTCGGTCTGGTCACCGGCCTGCTGGCTCAGGCCAGGAACGGCCCGGCCGACCAGACTAGGCGGTCGACACCCGCGCCGGACCAGCCGATGCCGGAGGCGATGCAGCTGGCCGGCGAGGCCCTGATTCGGCTAGAGCCCCGATTGGGCAGCGCCGGGCCGGCCGACGCCGTGCTGCGGTCGTGGGCGGATGAGTCCGCGGCCGTCCTTACCGGAATGCTCCGGGATCCCGCGAGCCGAGCCAACGGCGAAACCCTGCTCGCCCGCGCCGACGAGCTGCTCACCTTCAGCCGTGCCGAGAGTCTCGCAGACGGCTCAGATCTGCTGCCTGCCGGGCTGACCCGCCGGCTCGCCGCGCTGGCGCGCGCCCTGCGTGCCGCCCCGGCCCTTGGCGCGCACGGCCGGCCTGCGGATCCCGACGCTCCCCAGGTTGTCGGCGCCACCCTGGCGGGCGTCGAGCAGGCGTGGACTAGGGTGGCCACCCACCGACTCGCCGAGGATGACCCGCGCACCCCTGCCTTTCACGCCGCCGTGCGGCTGGTGCGCTGGCTGGCGGAAAGTTCCGGTGCCGCCGGGACCTCCCTGCGGTCGCTGCTGGACCGGCATGGCGGCAGCGACGCCTGGGTCGACTCGGCCGTCAACGACGCCGCCCCCGGCGCGAGCGACCCCGCTCTCGGGGCCGGGCTCGCTGCCGTCCTGGCCGCCGTGCGCGCCCGGCGGGCCGCTCACGACGTAGCCTTCGCCGCAGCTCTCGCCGCGCACACCGCTGCCGACCCGCCTGCGGCATCCGGCCCGCACGACGGGGTCTGGCACCTGGAGGAACTCCTTCCCGAGGTGATCCTGCCGCTGGCCCGCGCCACGCCGGTGCTGCTGCTGGTCCTGGACGGGCTGAGCGCCGGGGTGGGCACCGAAGTGATGGCCAGCGTGTTGTCGCGGACCGGTGATGGCTGGGCTGAGGCGCTGTTGGCCGGGCAGAGCCGCCGGGCGGCGGCGCTGGCCGTGCTGCCAACCCTGACCGAGGTGAGCCGTTCATCCTTGCTTTGCGGAGAACTGCGCACGGGCGGGCAGGATGTCGAGCGCCTCGGATATGCGGCCCTGACCAGGGCGCACAGCCTGCCGGGTGCGGCGCTGTTCCACAAGAAGCCGCTGGACTCCTCCCGGCTCGGCTACGCGGTGGCCGATGACGTCGCGGCCGCCATCGCCGATGTCACCGGCAAGCCCCTGGTCACATGCGTGCTGAACACCATCGACGACGCCCTGGACCGCTCCGATCCCGGCGGCACCGAGTGGGGCGCCGACGCGGTCAAGCACCTCGCGCCGCTGCTGGACCGGGCCAGGCATGCCGGGCGGGTCGTCATCCTCACCGCCGACCACGGGCACATCGTCGAACGCCGCCAGGGCACGCAGCGACCCCAGGCCGCGATATCCAGCGGCCGCTCCCGCGCCGCGACCGAGCCGGCCGCCGACGGGGAAGTGCTGGTCACCGGCCGCCGGGTGCTGCTGCATGACGGCACGGCGGTGCTTGCCGTCGACGAGCACCTGCGATACGGGCCGCTGAAGGCCGGCTATCACGGCGGCGGCGCCCCGGCCGAAGCTGTCGTGCCGGTGGCCGTCCTGGTTCCCGGCGCAGTTCCCGACGAGACCGGCCTGCAGCTGGCGCCGCCGCAGGAGCCCGGCTGGTGGATCGATCCGGTCGTTCCCGTCGCCGCTGTCTCCCCGCTGCTCGCGCCGCCGGACTCAGGCGGCCGGACCTCGCGTCCCGGCGTCGAGTTTCGCAGGCGCACGCAGGACGCGGCGCCGACCCTGTTCGACGCGCCGGACGCCGAGCCTCCGCGGTCCCCGCCGGGTATGGCTACCAGATCGCGGCCCGGCGTGGCCACGCCCACCCCGCCCGGCACGACCACGCCTGCCAGCCCGGCCGCCACGGCCGTTCTGAAGTCCGCTGCCTACGCCGCGCAGAGGAAGATCGCCGGGCGCGTCTCGGTGACCGACGACCAGATCCGAGCACTGCTCGATGCGCTGCTGGCCGCCCCCGGCGCGCGCCTGGTCCCCGCGGCGGCGGCAACGGCGCTCGCCGTGTCGCCGGTCACGCTGCGCGGCGCAGTCCTGCACGCCCAGCGGCTACTGAACGCCGATGGCTACCCAGTGCTGCGCGTTGACGCAGACGGGGCCACCGTCATCCTGGACGAGGGCCTGCTACGCGAGCAGTTCGGGATCCGCGGGTGAATGATCACGCCTCCCCACGGCGGCGCCGCGAGGTCATCGACGCGCTGCGCCGGGGAACCGTCCCGGCCAATGGCCTGGACCTGCTTGCGGTCGGCCTGGAACGCTTCACCCCCGCGCTCGACACTGACCTGGACACCGCCGCCGGGGGCGGCGCGGCGTTCAAGGCCGTGCGGGGCGAGTACGGGGCAGGCAAGACATTCCTCACCCGCTACGTCGCCGAGCGTGCCCTGCACCGGGGGTTCGCCGCCGCGGAAGTGCAGGTCTCGGAGACCGAGACGCCGCTGCACAAGCTGGAGACCGTCTACCGGCGGATCGGCGAGGCCCTCCGGACGGCAGCATTCCCGCCCAGCGCGCTGCGGCCAGTCCTGGACTCCTGGCTGTTCACCCTGGAATCGGACGCCACCGCCGCCGATTCGCAGCTAACCGGGCGCGGACAGGCGGCGGTGGAAGAGGCCGTCGAGCGGCTGCTTGAGCAGCGGCTGGCCGCGGTGTCCGTCCGCACCCCTGGCTTCGCCCAGGCCCTGCGTGCGTACCGCGGCGCCGTGACGGCCGGCGATGTCGCCCGAGCGGACGCCTTGGCCGCTTGGCTGGGAGGCCAGCCGCACGTCGCGGCCGCGGCCAAGCGGAGCGCCGGGATCAGGGGCGAGCTTGACCACTTCGGCGCGATGGGATTCCTGCAGGGACTGCTCGAAGTCCTCCGCGACGCGGGGCATCCAGGACTGCTGCTGGTGCTGGACGAGGTAGAGACTCTGCAGCGGGTCCGCGGTGATGTCCGGGACAAGGCCCTGAACGCCTTGCGGCAGCTACTCGACGAGATCGACGCCGGACGTTATCCGGGGCTGTTCCTCGTCGTCACCGGCACGCCGGCCTTCTACGACGGGCCCAGCGGTGTGCCCCGGCTGCCCCCGCTGGCGCAGCGGCTGGCCACCGATTTCGCCACCGACCCGCGTTTCGACAACCCGCGTGCCGTGCAGCTGCGGCTGCCCGGCTTCAACCGGGACGCCCTGCTGGCGCTCGGCGCGAAGGTCCGCGACCTGTATGCCGACGGGGCCAGCGAGCCCGGCCGCATCGCGAAGGCTGTCGACGACGGCTATATCGGCGAGCTAGCGGACGCGGTGACAGGTTCGCTGGGCGGGAAGGTCGGGGTTGCGCCCCGGGTGTTCCTGAAGAAGCTCGTCACCGATGTGCTGGACCGGGTTGACCTGTTCGCTGACTTCGATCCCCGCCGCCACTACGCGCTGACCCTGGCGGCGGGCGAGCTGACCGAGACCGAGCGGAACGCCGCCGCCTTGGCCGTGCCATCCGCGGCGCGCGCCGACGACATCGACATCGACCTGCCGTGACCAGCGCGCGGCCTACGGCCGGGGACGGCGCGAGGTGATGGGTTCCGGGCTGGACCGGCTGCACCCGGTCATCGTGCACCACATCGTCAATAGCCTGGGCTGGCAGTCGCTGCGAGCACTGCAGGACCAGGCCGCCGGGCCGGTGCTGGACGGCACTGACGCGCTGTTGCTCGCGCCCACGGCGGGCGGCAAGACCGAGGCAGCGATGTTCCCGTTGCTGACGGCGATGGATACCCAGGGCTGGCCGGACATGTCGGTCATCTACGTCTGCCCGCTGAAGGCGCTGCTGAACAACCTGCTGCCACGGCTCGAGACCTATGCAGGCTGGCTGGGGCGCCGGGTCGCGGTCTGGCACGGCGACGTGACCGCCTCGGGGCGGCAGCGGATCCTGCGGGATCTGCCGGACGTGCTGCTGACCACGCCGGAGTCGCTGGAGGCCATGCTGATCAGCCTCAAGGTCGAGCACGGCCGCCTGTTCACCGGCCTGAGGGCGATTGTCATCGACGAAGTGCATGCGTTCGCCGGGGACGACCGCGGCTGGCACCTGCTCGCCGTGCTGGAACGGCTCGCCCAGGTGGCCGGCCGGCCTATCCAGCGCATCGGCCTGTCGGCGACCGTGGGTAACCCGGCTGAACTGCTGGGCTGGCTGCAGGGATCAGCGCGGGCGGGCCGTCTCGGCGTTGTGGTTTCTCCTGATATCAGCTCTGCTGCCGGGATAGGCGAGGCAGCCGGCAGTGCGACGGGGGGCGTCCCGGGCCAGGCCACCCCCCCGCCCGGAGACGTCGAGCTGGACTACGTGGGATCGGTCAGCAACGCGGCGACAGTGATCGCGGCGCTGCACCGGGGCGAGAAGCGGCTGGTCTTCTGCGACTCCCGGCAGCTGGTCGAGGAGATCGGCGCTGCGCTGCGCGAGCGCGGGGTGACGACGTTCCTGTCGCACGCCTCGCTGCCGGCTGGCGACCGGCGCCGCGCCGAGCGGGCGTTCGCCGAGGCGCGGAACTGCGTCATCGTGGCAACGTCGACCCTGGAGCTGGGGATCGACGTGGGCGACCTTGACCGCGTCATCCAGGTCAACCACCCGCCCAGCGTGGCCGCGTTCCTGCAGCGCACCGGGCGGACTGGGCGGCGGGAGGGGACGAGCCGCAACTGCCTGTTCCTCGCCGTGGACACCGGCTCGCTGCTGTGGTCCGCCGGACTGCTGCAGCTGTGGGGCCAGGGATACGTCGAGCCGGTGGTGGCACCGCCGCAGCCGAGGCACATCGTCGCCCAGCAGCTGCTTGCTCTGTGCCTGCAGGAGCACCGGATCGGCAGCCGGCTGTGGGCCGAGGCGTGGAATGGGCTGGCCCCGTTCGATCGCAGCGCGGAGCCCATCCTGCGGTACCTGGTCGAGCAGGGGTTCATCGACCAGGACGGCGAGCTGCTGTTCATCGGGCCCGCCGCCGAGCAGCGCTTCGGCCACCGCCACTTCATGGGCATGACCGCCGTGTTCACCGCCCCGCCGCAGTTCACCGTGCTGTCCGGGCGGCAGGAGATCGGGCGGACCGACCCGATGCTGCTCACCGAGAGAACCGACGGCCCCCGGCTGCTGCTGCTCGGCGGCCGCAGCTGGAAGGTGACGTGGACCGACTGGAAACGCCGACGCTGTTACGTCGAGCCCGCTGTTGGTGGCGGCAAGGCCCGCTGGCTCACGCACGGTGTATCCGGGGCTAGCTTCGCGCTGGCCCGCGCCGTCAGGGAGGTGCTGCTCGGAGCGGATCCGCCGGTGGCCTTGACTCAGCGAGCGAAAGGGAACCTGGCCGAGGTCCGTGATGAGCACATGCCTGCCGTACATCCAGGTGGCACAGTCATGGCCCGGACCGGTGAGGACGCCCGCTGGTGGACCTGGGCCGGGTATCGCGCCAACGCAACGCTCGCCGCGACCCTTTCCGACCTGACAGATAATGTCCAGCGCTTCGACGACGCCAGCATCCGCATGCGCACCGACCTGAGTCGCGAGACGTGGTCGGCCGGAACGGCTGATGCCCTCGAACGGCTCTGCCTGCCCGACGTGGACCGCCGGGCGCTGGCCGGCCTCAAGTTCAACGAGGCATTGCCAGAACGCCTGGCGACCGCCACCCTCGCTGCACGGCTGGCGGACCTGGGCTCCGCGGCGCGGGTACTCACCGAGCCCGTACGCTTTACCGTCGCCGAGGCGCTCTAACGGCTGCGGGCCGCTCACGCAGGGCGTGAACGACTCAGCGCTCCTGTCTCTTGGACTGTGACGCCCAGCCGGGTCGAGAAAATTGGCGACGCCAGCTACGTCACGACCTCAGCGGCGCCTCTATGACGAGCAAACTACGGGCGAGAACAGCTATGCCTCAGCATCGTTGGCCACCAGCGGACCTGCCTTGCCCGACTGCGAACTGGGATTCGCCGGCTCTGCGGCCGTCCCCGAATACTGCCTTTACACGCCGGACCCCATCTCATCGGCAATCAGCACGCCGCACGGAGAGGTGCCAGCCGGGCAAGTTCCTGCTCGACGCCTCGGGGGGACGCAGCAGGATCGGAGTTCTCCTCGGCGACGTGTCAACGCCGCTCCAAAATTGACCCCCTGGCGCCGGGGCGACACGGGGTCAGTACTCAGGCGGCGGCGACACGACGGGACGACGGTCGTTCCATGTTCACCCGCCCTGGGTGGGGCCGACGGGTTCTCGCCGACCCCACCGTTCACTTCGGTTACTCGTCCCATTCGGCAGCGGCCGCAGCGAGGATCTCTTCGTCGTGTTCCTCGCCCATCTCGCCCTCGGCGAGCTCGTTAGGCCGGGTTGCCTGCCGGGTAGCCACCTGCCCCCAGTACCCGAACTTGGACTGCGCCTCGATCAGCATGGCCACCGCGTTCTTGGTATCACTGGCAGGCCAGCCGCGTTGATCGAGGAGGGCGCCACCGGACGGCGCTTCGACGCGGTCGAGTTCCTCCAGGTTCTTGGCCAGCTGCTCGATAACGTGGAGCACGCTCTCCTGGAGACGGGACGCCTTCATGGTTGGCGTTTCGGAGTGGATCGAGACCGGGCGAACGTTCTGGCCACCGCTCGGGAAGCCTTCGTACCGCAGCCAGCTATCCGTCAGCGGCACTGCCGGCCCGTCCGGATCGAGCTGGACATCTCCGTTGGCGTCCGGCAGCCCATGGGTGAGCTGACCGTCCGCTTCAACGAGATGGGGGGCGGCGCCGGCGCGTCCGTCGACGATCGCCTGCCGCAGAAGCCTGAGCCCGCGCTCGTCCTGGAGCATCAGCGCGAGCATCTCCTGCGGGCCTCGCTGGTCTGCATCCCTGTTGCCCATCGGCTCCCGCTTCAGCACCTCGTAAGCGGCCAGGTGGTACTGGGCGAGTGCGGCCAGCTCGAGCCGGTTTCGCCACGCATCGGGGTTCCCCTGCTCGGCCTCGGGACGCTCCAGCTCGGCGAGAGCTCCCTCGAGCAACTCGTCTGGGCTGCGGCCGGTGACCTGCCACCTTCGTGTGGCGTACGGCGACAGATGAGTGGCGCGAAGGTAGGCGGCGCGCATCGCGCTAGCTCGTTCGCGCTCCGGATCGCCAAGCCGAAGCGTGACGGCGGCACTGCGGGTGGGCCGCAGTGCCAGCTCCGCCACCACATCGGTGCGGCGGGGGGCGGTGACGGATTTTTTCGCCGTCACGTCCATGATGCCCCGGTCGACGAGGTCCCGAAGATCGGGCTGGAGCAGCGTGGCGAGGATATAGGCAGCCTGTTCGTCACGCAGTGTTGGCAGGCCGGCCTCCGTGGCAGCCGCCGGTGTCAGCAGTCCGGCGAGGTAGTCGTGCCGGGTGTCATCGAGCACGCTCGCCGAGCGCAGGACCTCCAAGACGGCCTCGGCCATCGCCTCAAGTTTGCCCGTCGGTGTCCAGGGCCGGGGCGGGTCCACGTGCAGCATGCCCACATAGGCGGCAACGGCGCGGCTGAAGTCGTACGCCGCGCCCGGCTGGGGTGTGAACCGCAGGAAGATCCGTGCGGGCGTGATCAGCGCGTTACGCTGCCACCGCAGGCGCCGCGCTGCGGCTGCTCCGAGGGACCCGATCTCCGGCGAGCAGATGCTGCCAATGAAGCGGCGGTACGAGTCCCTGTTGGCCGACAGGTCATAATGAGTGGTGCGAGGGTCTACCAGGTTGAGTACGGCATGGGCGCCAGTGATGCGGCTCGAGCCGTCCGCCGTGCCTAGCAGCGGCATTGCCGGCTGCCCGTCCCGATGCTGCAGCTCGAAGTACACCACCGTCACCGGCATGACGATGCCGCGCGCGGCCACCGAGTCCTTGAGCGGGTTCTTCACCAAGACGTAGTCCTGGGCTTGCTTGGCCTCGTCGAGGGCATGCGAGACGCTCTGGGCTTCGATCCATAGTCCGCAGGCCTCGCCGGGCAGTGAACGGGGCCCGGTCAGCGGGCCAAGGTAGCCTGCCGCGCCACCCGCGGGGTAAACACGCATGTCCATCGTGCGGTTGTTTGTCGGCAGCGGAACGAGACCAGGCGTGTACAGGTCAACGTCGATCACCTCGATCACGCCGCCCGCCACGCTGATCCTCGTGGGGCTGTTCAACGCCGCCCGCAGCGTAGCTGGGTCGACCACGGCGTGCGCGAGAGCAGAGGCAAAGCCCTCCGGCAACCCGAAGTCTGCGCCGACCTTATAGGCGCGGTGCACCGCCGCCATCTTGGGGAGACCCGGCAAGGGACCGTCGCCGAAGCGGGACCAGGCCGCGGTTTCGCTGGTCTCAAGGTCGTCGCCGACCGTGACGTCTGTCGGATCCTCTACCGTCTCAGCTGCGACCTGGCCGGCTTCACCGGCCTCTGCATGCCCTGCGGCAGGCGCAGATTCGTCGGCATCGTGCGTGCTGAACTCGTTCATCGTGCCGCCTCCAGGCGATCACGAGCGGCGCTGGTCCGCTCACCATGCCGTCAAGCGATCGCTTGACGGCCTGTGGCGGAGGCCCACGTGCCAGGCGCCACGCCCCGGCGCGTCCCGAAGGCGTGCGCCGTGACGAGCCGAGCGCTGAAACTAACCGCGAGGACTCCGGTCAGGGGGCCGTGGCCCGCTGCCGTGTGCCCGCCGCTGACTTGGCGTCGGTGAGCCGTGGTCTCGACTGCGTGCTGCCAGTACAGCACATGCACTTGGTGAATCAGGAAAACCGGAGGCCGCTGGCGCGGACTTCAGGCCGACTGGACCCAAGGGATCACGGTTTCTCCCGCTGGATCGCCCAACGCGGCTAGGCTGGCAGGCAGCTCACGGGGGTCACTCCGAAATCGCGCGAGCGCCGACGGCGCAGCCACGCGGCGGTAAGGGCCATGTCCCGAACCGACCGCCTCGCATGATCCGAGACCCGATGGGCCGCCATTACTGGGTGATCAAGCGTGGGTGTGGCCCCCTCGCTCCGGTGACCGCGCCTCGGCGCGGTCACGAGGAGCGAGAGTGGATACCAGCGAGTTTATTGACGTCACCGCGCCCGAGGCCCTTTACCTTGCGCTGGAGCCGGTCAGACCCCCTAGCGGACCTGCTGCATGCGCGACACATGACCCTGGCCGGTTCCCCTCACCCAAGCGTCAGCAAGCCGCCTTCGACGGCGACCCGGTAGACCAGATAGCCGACTATCGGGCAGCTCGCGCGATCTGCCTAGGCTGCCCTATCCTCGCGGCGTGCCGCAGGTACGCGGAGGAGAGCTGCGAGGAATACACCTTCCTCGGCGGTCTGAGCCCTGAACAACGGCGCGCCAGTCGCAGCAAGAAGAACGAGATAGCCAAGCGACGGCTGCAGGTCATCGCGCTGCGCGACCTTGGGGCGCCGACCCAGGTTATTGCCGAGCTAGTCGGCCGCGACCCGAGCCTCGTGCGTGGTGACTTGCGGGCCGTCGGCCAGCATGCCAGGCCGGCCGTGTAGTGGGGCAAGGGATCTAGGGCCCTGACGCAGCTGCCGCATTCACCGACGCCGTGACCGGGTCCGACCTCGGTCGGCTCCTGATCGGCGCTTTGCCGTCAGCTCACTGCTCGCATGATGCCATTCCGTGCCGAACATCCCCGCTGTCCACCAGCATGTAGGGCCGGATCCTGCTGCCCTCCTGCTGCCACAAAGATCAAGGCCCGACCGCCGCCTCCGGCAATCAGGCCTCTGACCTGCACTTACTTGGTAGCGGGGGCGGGATTTGAACCCGCGACCTCTGGGTTATGAGCCCAGCGAGCTACCGAACTGCTCCACCCCGCGTCGCTAGAAGATGTAGCAATCGAGGGCGCCGCGGAATTCCTGGAGCCGATAGCTCGCGGCCACTTACCCGCCAGCCGAGCCGACCGATGGGCGTCGGCGGCGTGGAGACGATCCCGCAGCCGGGTTCACAACGACCCGTGGCCTGGAATCGCGGCATGTCGGCGACACCCTTCTTGGGGCGGATGCTGCCGCCAGGTGACGGCAAACCTCACGGACAAACGACGGACAAACGATCACGGGCCTGACCGCCATGGACAGCGATCAGGCCCTTGACCTGCTACTTCGGTGAGTAGCCCCGACCGGATTTGAACCGGCGCTACCGCCTTGAGAGGGCGGCGTCCTGGGCCGCTAGACGACGGGGCCAGCCCATGAACGGTAGCGCACTCGCAGCAGGCACGCCAA
>DATKQH010000221.1:0-4044 GCA_035532775.1 Streptosporangiaceae bacterium | reverse complement strand
GGTCCATGACCGGCGCCACCCAGTTCTGCGACATCCGGTCCTACCTGTCGACCGCCGCCAAGCACGGCATCCCCGCGCTCGAAGCACTCACCCAGGCCGCCGCCGGGACCCCTTGGATCCCCGCCACCGCCTGACAACCGGAACGGCGACCTATCCAGTTACGATCTGTTAATAGCGGCGCCAGCTGCGTCAATTAATTGGCCACACATTAGCACTCGCTAATGGCCGCGGAATGCCTCTTCCAGCCACCACGATCCGTGGTCGGAGGTGACCTTGGCGTCGATCAGCAGCGGCCGGTCCCGCGGGCCGTCCAGCCATTCGCGCACGTTCGCCAGATCAGCCACCTGCCGCACCTTCGCCGCCGCGAAACCGAACCCCCTGGCGATCTTCGCGATGTTGACGGGCGGGAACCTGACCGTGTCCAGCGGATGGCCGTCCGGGCCGAAGTGATGCACCTCGGCGCCGTATGCCTCGTCGTCATAGACCACGACGACCATGGGCAGGCGCAGCCTGACGACGGTCTCGAGCTCGCTGATCCCCATCAGGGCACCGCCATCGCCGAGCGCGGCGACCACGAGCCGGTCCGGCCGCGCGATCGCCGCGCCAATGGCCGAGGCCAGCCCGAGCCCGATCGACTGGTAGGCCTGCGTGAAGCAGAAACCGTCAGCGTCCGGCACCGACAGGAACATGCTCGGGTAGCCCATGAAGTTGCCGGAGTCGATGGCGACAATCCGCTCGGCCGGCAGCAGGTCGTCCAGCGCGATCGACAGGGTCCGCGGGTCGATCCGGCGGCCGTCGCTTTCGTCGGCGTAGGGGACGTCGCGCCAGCGGACCTCGCTGTCGATCCGCTTGCGAACCTCCTCGGACCGGTACCCAGGGGCCCGGTGGTCACCCCAGGCCGCTGCGACGTCGCGGGCAACGGCCGCGACGTCCCCGGTCACCCCGAGATCGACCGGGCGGTGCGCGCCGAGCGCGTCCGCCTCGATGTCGACCTGGGCAACGGCGGTCCCTGGCGTGATCAGGGCACCGTGCCGCATCGTCCACATGTTGAGCGAGCAGCCCCAGCCGACCACCAGGTCGGCGCCGCGGATCAGCTCGGCCGCGAGCGGAGAGGCGAAGCCGCCGCTGACGTCGAGGTCCCACGGGCTGCCGCGGAACAGTCCCTTGGCGGCGGCGGAGGTCGCCAGCAGCGCGCCGCAGGCGTCGGCCAGCCGCTCCAGGTCGGCGCGGGCGCCGGAGTGCCTGGCGCCGCGGCCGGCGATGAAGACCGGCCGCTGCGCCCCGCGGATCGCCTCGGCCAGCCATGCCGCCGAATCCGGGCCTTCGGCCTGGCGGAGCAGCGTGGCACGAGCGCCGGGTCCCGTCGCCTTGCGCCCGGCCCGCGCGCCCCTGACCGGGCCCGGCCTGGCGGCCTCGAGCCGCTCGGCGTCGGGCGGCGGGCACTGCCCGGCCTGGACGTCGAGCGGCAGGGCCAGGATCACCGTCCGCCGCTCTTCCACCGCGGTCCGGTAGGCCCGCACCGTGTCGTCGACGGCGAAGTCGGGGGAGTGCAGCCGTGCGGGCACCGCCCCGACGGCCTTGGCCAGGGCCGCCACGTCGATCCTGAAATTGGACCTGACCGCGCCGGAGGCGACGTCGGCGGCCAGCACGATCATCGGCGTGCGGCTCTTCGCCGCCTCGGTGATGCCGGTCATCGCGTTGGTCAGCCCCGGGCCCTGATGCACCGACACGATGCCGGGGCGGCCCGTGATCCTGGCCCAGCCGTCGGCCATGCTGGCCGCACCGCACTCGTGCCTGGCGGGCACGAACCGCGCTCCGCGGGCGATCAGCGCGTTGGTCACGTGGAAGTTGCCGCTGCCGACGACCCCGAAGACGGTATCGGCGCCGAACTCGGCGAGCACGGCGGCGACGGCATCACTGACCAGCATCAGGCGCGCTCGACCAGGGCGAGTGCCCGGCACGGGCTGCCCGAGCCGCCGACGATTGGCAGCGGGCCCGCGATCACGACCAAGCCCGTGGCAGGCAGCCTGGCGAGGTTCTGCAACTGGGTCAGCCCGTACTTCCCGGCGCCGAGCAGCATGGAGTGGCACGGGAAGGGCGGGTCAAACGAGTGTGCGGCGCCGGCGTCGGTGCCCACTGTTTCCGTGCCGAAGCCCATGATGGGCGCGTGCTCGGCCAGCCAGCGGGCGCACTCGACCGAGACCCCTGGCGTGTGCGGGCCGGTCTCGTTCGCGTTCAGGAACTGCTCCTGGCTGGCCGAACGAACGTCCCACCCGGTCCGGTAGAGCATCCAGCCGCCTTCAGGCAGGGACCCGTGCTCGCCCTCCCACTTCTTGATGTGGTCAACCTCGAGCAGGAAGTCAGGGTCAGCGGCGGCTTCGGCGCTGAAGTCCAGCACGACCGCCGGGGCGATCAGCTGGCTGGCCGGGATCTGCGCGATGTCCAGGCCGTCCCGGCCGGTCGCCCAGTGCACCGGCGCGTCGAAATGCGTCCCGGTGTGCTCGCCGGTGGAGATGTTGTTCCAGTACCAGCCCGGACCCCGGTCGTCGTACCGGCTGATCTCCTGCAAGGACAGCGGGATGGTGTTCCCGAACGGCTCAGGCAGCTTGATCACCGGCGTGTCCGCGCTCAGCGGGGCAGTGAGGTCGATCACCTCGATGGTGCTCAGGCGCAGTGCGGCGACGAGCGCGTCAAGGACCGGCATGTCGTACCTCCCGAAGCATGGATAACAGCATTGACCGGTTACAAGCCTGCCGTAGTCCGCCCCGGCAGGGAAGGCCGATCTGTACAGTTCACCGCAGGATTGCTCAGGCTGCCCGAGCCCGCGGCGGCCGGCCGGAGGCGCTCAGGAGGTCAGTGATGGAGTCGGTGGCCGGGGTCGGCGTGGTGGTTACGGGGGCCGGCAGCGGCATCGGCGCGGCGCTGGCACGCCGGTTCGTGGCCGAGGGTGCCCGGGTTGTGCTCAACGACCTGAATTCCACAGCTGTCGCCGCGGTCGCGGCGTCGTGTGATCCGCCGGCCGGCGGCCTGGCGGTCGCGGTGCCAGGGGACGCGGCGTCGCAGGACGGCGTCGCGGCGCTGATCGACGCCGCCCGGGCCGAGCTCGGCGAGATCGACCTGTACTGCGCGAACGCGGGGATCGCCAGGATCGGCGGACCCGAGGCCAGCGAAGCCGACTGGGCCGACTCCTGGGACGTCAACGTCATGTCGCACGTCCGCGCCGCGCGGCTGCTGCTGCCCGCGTGGCTGGAACGGGGGAGCGGGCACCTGATCTGCACGGTGTCGGCTGCCGGGCTGCTGGCGACGCCGGGGTCGGCGTCGTACTCGGCGACCAAGCACGCCGCGCTGGCGTTCGCCGAGTGGCTGTCGCTCACGCACCGGCACCGCGGCCTGACCGTGCAGGCGATCTGCCCGATGGGCGTGCGGACCGGCATGTTCGACGGCAGCGACCCGATGATGGAGAAGCTGCTCGGCCCGGCCGCGATCATGCCTGAGGTCGTGGCGAGCGCGGTGATGGAGGCGCTCGCCGACGGCCGGTTCCTGATCCTGCCCCATCCCGAGGTCGGCGGCATGTACGCGGGCCGCGCTGCCGAGACCGACCGGTGGCTGGCTGGCATGAACAAGCTGCAGCAGTACCTCGAGGACGAGTCGGCGTAACCCGGTTCAGGGCACCTTGCCCCGGTGCTCGGCACTCCGCCGCCTTGGCAGGCAGATCAGGATGGCGGCCAGCAGGGTCAGCGTCAGGACCAGGAAGTAGGGGATCTGAAGGGCGATCCAGACCGCCGGGTGGCTGCTCGCGGTGAATGCCGCGACCGCGCCGGCCGGAGCTGGGATCAGCAGCAGCAGGAAGCGTCTCGCGATGACTGCCGGGAGCGCGAGCCCGAACCCGATCGCTCCGGCGGCCGCGATGGACACCAGCACGGTCACCTGTACGCCTGCCTTCCCGGTAAAGAAGAGCGTGACCGAAGCGGCGACCGCCGGCCCGACAACTGACACGACGATCCAGGTCTGCGGCTTCATGATCCGGACTCCGCGCCGCGGTCC
>DATKQH010000220.1:0-22697 GCA_035532775.1 Streptosporangiaceae bacterium | reverse complement strand
GCTGCTGTCCGCGCTGGCGGCCGGGAAGAGCGCGAGCTAGCCGACCTGGCGGCCGCCGACCGCAGGCCAGCCACGCTGGTGATCGCGCCAGCCCAGGGAGCGCCCGGCAACCCCTAACCACCCGGCCGCTTCTCGTCCGGAAAAGCGCACCGCAGCGCGGGGCAATTCCAGATTCGAATGCGGCCGGGATCGCGCCATGATGAACTTCTGGCGAGATCTCTATGTGAATCTACAGTGATTGCGTTGAGACGGCACGAAGCCCCAGTGCTCGGGATCGGATAGCTGATGCCGGTTATCGCACTCATCACGTGGATCGTAAGTGCTCTCGGCGGGCTCTATCTCCTGGCGATCTGGCTCATCGAATACGACCCGGATTTCCAGCGCGCGGCGGCGACGCGGCTTCCCGTGCTGGTCATCTGCGGTCACGTCCTGTTCGCCCTGGGCGGCCTGGCGGTCTGGGTCATGTACCTCGTCACCGACCAGGACGTATTCGCGTTCGCGACGATCGCGATCCTGGCCCTCGTCGCGACCTTCGGCCTGACCATGGCCGTGCGCTGGGTCGGCGTGTACCGCGCGAGCCCGACGAGGCCGCCGGTCGCGATCATGACCTCGCCTCCTGGCGTGGCCGGCGGCCCGCGGGACGCCTGGACACCCAGCGAGGCGTGGACCGTCGGCAGGTCGAGCATGCCGGGCCCGGAGGGGAGACCCGGCGCGCTCGCCGTTCCGCCCGAGCGGCATTTCCCGCTGTCTGTTGTCATCGGGCACGGCATTTTCGCCGTCGTCACCATCGTCCTGGTGCTTCTGACCGTCCTCGGCGTCGGCGGAAGCTGACCGCCCGGGCGCGTGCGCTTGAGTCTCCAGTGACGGGAGACCGCAGGATGGGGGCATGACCGACGGCACGCTCTGCACGATCGGGGAGATGGCGTCGCGCACCGGCCTCGCCGTGAAGACGATCAGATTCTATTCCGACTCCGGGCTCGTGCCGCCCACCAGCGCGGCCGGGCACCGGCTGTACGACGCTGCCGCGTTCGCCCGCCTCGATCTCGTCCGCACGCTGCGGGAGCTCGGTCTTGACCTGGCCACGATCCAGCAGGTGCTGAACCGCGAGGTCGCGGTGGCGGACATCGCGAACGCGCATGCCGAGGTGCCGGCCGTCCAGATCCGCTCCCTGCAACTACGGCGCGCCGTTCTGCTGGCGGTCGCCAGACGCCGCTCAACTCCCCAGGAGGCCGAATTCCAGGAGGCCGAATTCATGAACTCACTCGCCAGGCAGTCGGCGGATGAACGCCGGCGTCTCATCAGCGACTTCATCGACGACACGTTCTCTGGGCTGGACGCCAACCCCGACTTCGTGGCCATGATGCGCAGGGCGATGCCCGAACTCCCCGAGGACCCGGCGCCCGAGCAGGTCGAGGCGTGGCTGGGACTCGCCGACCTGGTACAGGACGCCGACTTCAGGGCGTCAGTCCGCCGGATGGCGCAGTGCCAGGCCGAGCAGCGATCCGAAGGGGAAGGCAGCGGCCTGCACCAGGAGCTGACCGAGACGGTCCGTGACCAGGTCGGTGCGGCAATGGCGGCCGGCCTCGACCCGGCGTCCGCGCAGGCACGGCCGGTCGTTGACGCCCTGACCGCGCGCTACGCCGCTGCCTTCGGCCGCCAGGACGACGCCGGGCTGCGCCGCTGGCTGCTCACCAGCTCCAGGTCAGCAGCGATCCGCGCGCCGAGCGGTGCCGGCAGCTGCTGGCGATCATCAGCGGCTGGCCGGCCCAGCCGAGCCTGACGCCGGTCTTCGCCTGGCTGACAGCCGCCCCGCGGGCGAGCGTGGACGCGGCCCCGGCGGACTGACCCACGTTCAGGCTGTTACCGGCACTCCCGCGCCGTCGGGCGCCGACGGCGCCTGGATGGCCCGCCCAGGGATGTCGCGAACCAGTTAGCCACAGCAGACGAGCGAGGCTGCCCGGACCGGGAGTTCGCTCAGGCCTGAGCCGACGGCGTCCACGCGGGAGACTAGCCGGCTAGCTGGCCGGCCCCTGCTCCTGCTCCTGCTCCCGCTCCCGGGCGAACTTCTCCCTGAAGTACTGCACGATCCTGCTCGCCTGCTCATGACTAACCTCGACTAGCTCGTTGTCGTAGCTGCCGTGTTCCCACTCGACAATGACCGGCGTGCGTTGCCAGCTCAGGTCCTTGCGCATGCTTTCGTCTTCCGGGCCGTCGTCATGCTCAAGGCGACGGACCAAGCCGAGCGGGCGATCGAGGCTGGCTCCGCGGCCCACGATCGCGAAGTAGGTGATCCGATTGCTCATGCAGGTTCTTTCCTCATGTTCGCAATCTCGATGATTCGGTCTGGCTCGGGCAGGGCACTGCTCACCTCGCGCTGGTAGTCGTGCAGGGCACGTTGTTCCGCTCGGCTCGTGTCGGGTCTGCGAAGCCGTTTGTACGAAGGATGCGTCAGTTGATCCTTGGCGTAGAAGCTCTCGGGGGTATGGAACTGCAGCTCAAACTGATCTCCCTCCGGTGTCGCCCATCGACTATTAATTCCCCTGTACTCCGGGTTGTCTATCCAGTGGTTCTTGCTGTAAGTCATCTGGCATCCAGCCGACTCAAGCTTCTGACGCATATAGCCATGGCCCTCGACGTACTCCGCTGGGCCAAAGCAGAAGGTGTACCGGACCGCATCGTCGATCTCGCTGGCGGCATCAGTCACGGTAGACCCGACCTCGCTCTCAATATGCTCCACGATCTTCTCCTTGAGGCGATCGGCGCCCTTGAGCCGGTGATCCAGTCCGACTAGGTACCCGCCGTGCGGGCTGTCCTGCTGAATCTTCTGCAATAAGTCGGTGACGGCCTTCTCGGGTTTGCGGAGTAACTCGATGATCTGGTCAGCCTCGGCGTTCTGGTCGGGTGCAAGGTACCGGTCGCCGGCACCGCGCCATGATCCGGGCGGATCATCAGGACGGACCTTGTCCGCGTCGGAGGCGCCGTCAGCCGGCTCCGGCCAGCGTTCCCGATGCGCTTTCCAGAGCGACTCGAAGTGCCCGACCCGATCCATGAACGGCACGACAGCCGCGTCCGGATTGTCCGGCGGCGGCCCGCCCGGCGTACCGGGGCGGTCCGGACCCTCTGGCGCCGGTCCGCCCGGCGGAGCAAGCCCGTCACCACGCTGCTGACGGGTCGGCGGGCGATCCTGGAGCGACGAGTCTCGCTGGTCCGCCGCGACCCCTCGGCCAGCCACCTCTTCCTGGCCGGTCCGAGCCGACCTGTCGCGCGACTCGCCCGCGCGGACGGAACTCGGATGGCTGGGCGGCAGTTGCTCCAAGCGCCGCAGCAACGCATCGCGGCTCGCGGCTCCGGCGCTTGCCGGCAGGTCACGGCGATCCAGCCCGGCCGCGTCCTGGCCGGTCCCCGCCCGATCGACACCGGCCCGATCGACACCGGCCCGATCGACTCCTGCTCGATCTGCCTCAGCCTGATCGAGCTTGCCTAAGTGATCACCCCGTCCGCGCAATCGGCATCCCCTCCCGAGCGAAGCGCCTTGCGACGTCATGGGCCATTAGAGCACCATTTCCGCCGCATCGCCGACGAAGCCGGCTGCCAGCACCGCCGGAGGCAGCACTCCCCCCACGGGCAGCCGTGATCTTGAAGGATCTTCCTCGCCGGCGCGGACTTATTCTTCAAGATCTTTCGTGCGTGCCACCGACCGGGAACGGCGTGCCCCCTCTTGCGCGCCCCGCCGCTCACCGCTCAATTCCATGATCGCCGACACGCGATTCACCCGGGCACGAGTTGCTCCGCTCAACCGCCTGCTGGGACCAAGGTCCTGCCTGACAAGGACTGTCGTACCTGCTCAGAATACCCCTATGGGTATAATCTCAGCGTCATGGCAACTGATCAGAACCGGATGGAAGTCAGCTACATCGACGGCGAGTCCTACGAGATCGCCGTCCGCGGACACCGGATTCTCGTGGACCAGCCCGCCGATGCCGGCGGCGAGGACACCGCGCCGTCTCCTACTGAGCTGTTCGTGGCGTCCCTGGCGAGTTGCGTGGCGTTCTATGCCGGCCGGTACCTGACCAGGCACGGGCACAGCAGGACCGGCCTGACCGTCTCGACCGAGTACGAACTGGCCGCCGACCGGCCGTCCAGGATCAGGGCGATCCGGATCAGCGTGAAGGTCCCGACCGACCTGCCCGAGGACCGCTGGCCGGCCCTCGCCGCCGTCGTCAGCCACTGCACGGTCCACAACACGCTGCACAACCCTCCCGACGTGGACATCGAGCTGACCTGAGCCCGGCCATCGGCCCCGGCAGCCGATCGCGGCCGGCATGACTGATGCCCGGCCGCTGCCCCAAGCGTGGCCGGGCATCAGCGGGCCGCCGATCAGATGAACAGCAACTGCGCGCCCTCGGTCTTCTCGATGAAGTCCGCGGCGCTGATGATTCCGTCGACCTCGTCGTAGAGATCATCCTCGGTGAGCTGCATCATGTCGGCCGACATCCGGCAGGCCCACAAGTGGCCGCCGGAGTCGACGATCTGGGCCAGGAACTCAGGCACGTCAGGAACGCCCACGTCGTGGATCTGCCTGCGCATCTGATGCGTCGCCATCGCGGTGATGCCGGGCAGGCCGCCGAGTCCCTGCGGCATATGCGTGGCCGTGTTGCCGAGCATGGTGAACTTCAGGTCGCCCATCCTGGACTTGGTGATCATGTCGAAACCCCAGAACGTGAAGAACATGTCCACCTGCACGCCCTCGCCCAGGGCCGCGTTGGCGAGGATGAGCCCGGGGTAAGCCATGTCCAGGTTGCCCTTGGAGCAGATGATGGCGAGCTTGCGCCCGGTGGGCGCACTGTCGCCGAAGTCGGGAACGATGGCCGGCCGGCCCTGCGTGGTAGTCATGGCGTACCTCTCCTTCCGGCGGCGCGCCCGAAGCGGCCGCCGTGGCCGGCGGCGCTCACACGCAGCCGACTGGCTTGGGCAGCCCGGCGATGTAGGCCATCTTCTTGGCTGGCTTGCCGGGGAACAGGGTGAACAATTCCTTGATGGGAATGCCGGCCTGCGAATAGATGCGGCGCAGCGTTGCTGTCTGGCCTTGTTCGGCGTAGTCCGAGCGCAGGAACCTGAGCACCGTGAAGTGCGCGTCGGTCAGCTCGATTCCGATCTGGGCGGCGAGCTGCCTGGCGAGATCCTCGCTCCATTCGGCGTAGTCGGTCAGGAATCCCTCGGCGTCCACGTGGACATGCGAGGTTCCGATCGTGGTAACAGTCATCACTGCCCCCTTGTCGCAGCGGCTCCCGCCTGCTCGGGCTGGTGTTTTCCGGCCATGGACATGTGCGCCGGAAGCGGCATCGGCCAGCCGGGCAGCAGCATGTGCCAGTACATCCAGCGGAACGCGAGCTTGCCCCAGTGGTTGCGGGTGTTCTCCTTCAGCAGCCCGAACGGCCCCAGGACGGGCACCGGGTAGCTCCCGGTCAGCGGCTCCGTGTCGTAGTTGAAGTCGATCAGCAGGCCCTTGCCGTCGCCGGACTCGATGAAGCAGTTGGCGTGCCCGTCGAACTTCCCGGTCATCGGCTGTCCCGCGACGTGCTGGCAGAAGTTGCCGATGAAGACGTCGACGCCGAAGTGCGCCACGGAGCCCGCCTTCGAGGTCGGGATATCGCTCGCGTCGCCGACGGCGAAGATGTTGTCGTGCGCCTTGGACAGCAGCGTGTGCTTGTCCGCCGGCACGTAGTTGAGCTCGTCGCCGAGCCCCGAGCGGGCGATGAACTCGGCGCCCATGTTCAGCGGCACGGTCACGAGCAGGTCGAACGGGATTTCCCGCTCGTCGTAGGAGATCAGCGCCTTCTTGTCGGCGTCGATCCGCTCGACCATGAAGTCGGACTCGACCGCGATCTTGCGCTCGTCGAGCATCGCGCCAAGCTGCCTCGATGCGATCGGCTTGGTGAACGCGCCGGGCAGCGGCGTTGCGTAGGTCAGCTCGACCCGGTCGCGCATACCGCGGCGCCTGAAGTACGCCTCGGCCAGGAAGGTGAACTCGAGCGGAGCGACGGGGCACTTGATCGGCATGTCGGTGACATGCACGACCACCCGGCCGCCGTCGAACTTCGCCAGCGCCCCGGCCAGCGCGGTCGCGCCGTCCAGGCTGTAGAAGTCGAAGATGGACGTCCGCCACTGCGGGCCGAGCATGCCGGGAGTCTGGTCGGGCCGCGGCGTCGTGCCCGTGGCGATGACCAGGTAGTCGTAGCCGAGCTGCCGCCCGTCGGCGAGGTGCACCTGGCTGGCATCGGCGTCGACCCGGTCAATCTCGCCCAGCACAAGTTCGACCCTGTCGGGGATGAACGTATGGCGCGACCGCACCACGTCCGCTGGCTCGTACACGCCGAACGGGATGAACAGGAAGCCTGGCTGGTACAGGTGCTTGTCGTCCTGGTCGATGATGGTGATCTGCCAGTCAGCCGGGTCCAGCTTGCGGCGCAGCTTGCTGACAACCATCGTGCCGGCTGTGCCCCCGCCTAGTACGAGTAGCCGCTGCATAGCGTTCTCCAAGCTGGAGTTGTACGTGACCTCTTGCCTCACGTTAGGTTCGGTGGCGCTGCCGCGATCAGAGTCATTGGTCCCGGTGTGCCAGGACATAGGTACACCCCTAGGGGTATCCGTACCAGCCAGGATGCGGAGGAAGCCAGTGATCGAGTCGCAGGCGGCGTGCTGGCCGAGTCCGGTGGCGACTGGGAGATCCGCGCCCTGAGGGTCGACAGCCCGCGTCAGGGCGAGATCCTGGTCAGGCTGGCCTGCGCCGGGCTCTGCTACTCCGACGAGCATCTTCGCCACGACAAGGGCACGCGGCTGCCGATCGTCGGCGGGCACGAGGGCCCGGGCCGCTAACTGCCGCCCGGCCGCGCTAGAGCCATTCCCTCCCGTGCGGGCTGTCCCAGTCGAGCAGCGGTCCGTCAGGCACGATCCTGCTCGGGTTGAGATGGGCGTGCGTCGTGAAGTAGTGCCGCTTGATGTGGTCGAAGTTCGTCGTCTCGCAGAAGGCCGGCCTGGAGTAGAGGTCCCGTGCGTATCCCCACAGGTTGGGGTAGTCGGTCAGCCGCCTGATGCTGGTCTTGAAGTGGGAGTAGTAGACCGAGTCGAACCGCGCCAGGGTCACCCACAGCCGGACGTCCGCTTCGGTCAGTGCTGATCCCACCAGGTACCGGCGGTCGGCCAGCCGCTGCTCAAGCCGGTCGAGCATGGCGAACAGGTCGGTCACGGCGGCGTGGTACGCCTCCTGCGACCGGGCGAAGCCCGAACGGTAGGCCCCGTCGTTCACCGCGGTATAGACGGCCTCGGCGATCTCGTCGATCTCGGGGCGCAGTTCGGGCGGATAGAGCCGCACAGCCGGGTCGGCCCACTGGCCGAACTGAGTATCCAGGTCGATCGTGATATCAGGGAAGTTGTTGCTGACGATCCGGCCGGTCTGCTTGTCCCAGAGCAGGGGAACCGATATGTGCCCGTCGTAACCGGGCTCGGTCGCCTCGTACGCCTCGCGCAGGAACTCAAAGCCGTTCACCGGGTCAAGGCCGTGCCCGGGCCCCTCGCGGAACGCCCAGCCGCGGCCGTCCCTGACCGGGTCGACCACGCTCAGTGAGACGACGTCCTCCAGGCCGAGCAGCTTGCGCACGATGGCGGTGCGCTGGGCCCAGGGGCAGGCCCACGAGATGTACAGGTGATAGCGCCCCGCCTCGGCCGGATAGCCGCTCGATCCGTCGGCCGTGACCCTGCCGCGGAATGGGTACGCAGCCCGGACGAACTCCGCCGCCTGCTTCTCGTGCGCGGCTCCCTGCGGAGCTCCCGGCTGGCCTGACGCTGCTGGCTTGCCGTCCGGCTGACCGCTCGGCCCGCCGTTCTGCCCGCGCGCGCTGGCCTTCCCGCGTCTGAAGTCGCCGTAGTCGCCGTACGCCTCGAAGTCCACCGGGCTCGCACCGTGCGCCTGGCCCGCCCGATCACTGATCGCCGTCATCATGCCTCCCCCTTCAGTTAATCGTCAGCCCGCACGCGCGACAACCGGCCCTCCCCCTGAGGCACGTTGCACGGGGAGATGATCGAGCGTTGAGCCGCCGATTCGACTGAAGCGCTTTCCGGAATGGCGCTGAAATGGTCAAGGGCGAGGCAGGGATCGGCAAGACCACGCTGATCAGGGCGGCGACGGAGCGGATGTCGGCACGGCGCCCGTTCGGGGCGCTGACTGACGCGCTTGGCACCCGGGCGGACGGCCGCGCAGGTGCGGTTCTCGCAGATCATTCTCAACCCCGTCAGCGACCCGCATCCGTCCTACCCGGCCGGCATGGAGAGCGTGTGGAACGTCGGCAACCTGTGCAACCAGGGCACCAGCGAGGGGCTCCCGACTGACCTGTACTACTGCCTGCTGATCGGGTCCGGCGGTGGCGGCAACAGCCAGGTCTTCGGCAGGCCGTTCTACCAGCACGGGCCGGGGATAAACAACGCCTACACGGCCACCGGACGCGCGCTGGCCGCGGCGGGGACACCCTGCCGTGAGGTCCCTGACGTGTCGGCCGACGCCGACGTGTTCACGCCGTACGCGGCGTAGTGCACCGGCGACGCGAGCACGCCGGGCAGCTTCTGCGGGGCCGTCGCCTCTTCCCGACTACGCGAGGCTATGACCAGGCCACCGGCATCGGCACGCCCAGGATGGCGGCGCTGATCACTGGCTCCTTCTGACCGGCCGGATCGTAGCGCGGAGCAGCAGGCCGCCGATCACGGCGGCCACCACGCCGGCCGGGCCGACGGCCGCGCCGTAGGACAGCGAGGAATATCGAGCCGAGCGTCACCGCGGCGCCGGCACCCGCGACGACGCAGCCAGTCGCCGGCCGCTGCCGCGTACTGGCCGCGCCGTGCATACCTGGCTGAGCAGCACCCCGCGCCCATCCGCCTGCCGCTCCTCCGCTGCGCCAGGTAAGTATGGCACCGGCGCTGGCGGCCCATCAGCCCGGCGGAAGGCGGCGCTCCCCTCGGCTGTGCCGCTGGTAGGCGAGCCCGTCCTGCTCGGTCGGTGGCGGCCTCAGCCCGCGCGGCCAGAGCCGCCAGGCACGTACGGTGCACATCTCTGCCGCGTACAACGTGACCTGCGCCTGCAGGTACAGCCAGGCGAGCAGGCCGAGAACGACACCGAATACCCCGTACAGCGCCGAGCTATGGCGCAGTGTGTGCCCGACGATGAAGCCTCCGAGCAGCAGCAGGATCTGCCAGGAAACTCCCGACACCACAGCGCCGAGGCGAAGGTCGCGCCAGCTGACCTCCGGCGCAGTGGCGAGCCTGAACGACAGCCAGAACAGCCCGATGTTCAGCACGAGTGCCAGCACGACGGTCGCCGCCTCCGCGGGCACGCCATTGATCAGGTGCCCAAGTCCGCCTGCGGCGCCGGACAGCAGCGCGATGAGGGTCTGACCGAGTCCAATGACGGCAACCAGGCCAGCCGCGCGAAGGGTTGACCGGGGGAACGCCGGCCGCCGATCACGCGGAACCGCCCAGACCGAGTTGAACGCGTTCTGCACCGCCATGGCCACGCCCCTGGCGCCGAGCAGCGCGCCGACCAGGCCGATCACCAGCGCGATGCCGGTGCTGTGCAGAGCGTGCACACTGTCCTGAAGTTGCGGGCCGATCTGCGGGTACGCGCTGAGCGCGGACCTGATCACCCGCTGGCGCAGTGCCGGATCGTGACGCAGCACGATGTCGAGCAGCGTGACCAGCACGAGCAGCAGGGGGAAGATCGCCACGAACGCGTAGTAGGCGATCAGCGCGGCAAGATCCCCTGCGCGGTCGTCGCCGAACTTCTTCCACACCGCCACGGCGAACGCCAGCGGCACCCAGCGGCGCTGGAGCCGGTCGGCCCGGCCGAGCAGATTGTCGAGTTGCCTCATTACCCAAGAGCTACCCACTCGACGGGGACTGTACGGTGCCACTGGTTCTGCGCCGCGGCGGAGCCGCAGGCCCTGGCCTCGGAACGGAGCGGAATATAGTTAGCCTATGAAATAAGTTAGGCTCGCATCCGGTTCAGACGTTGATAACGAAGACCACACCCAGTAAGGCGTACTGACTTTGGCTACGACAGATCGCAGGCAGGGTGACAGCGGAGCAAGCAGGGGAGGCGCGCCAGCCGCGGAAGACCGCAAGCGGGGCCTGCACGGAGCGCACTACAAGTGGGTAGCGCTGTCGAACACGACCCTCGGCATGCTCTCCGCGACGGTGAACGCCTCGATCGTGATCATTTCGCTTCCGGCCATCTTCCGCGGCATCAAGCTCAATCCGCTGACCCCGAGCAACGTGAGCTACCTGCTCTGGATGCTGATGGGCTACCTGGTCGTCTCGGCCGTCCTGGTGGTGACGCTCGGGCGCCTCGGTGACATCTACGGCCGGGTGCGGATGTACAACCTCGGGTTCGCCATCTTCGCGCTCGGCGCGCTCGCCCTTCCGTTCGATCCGTTCACCGGGCCGTCGGGCGCGCTGTGGCTGATCGGCTGGCGGATCCTGCAGGCGGTCGGCGGCGCGATGCTGATGGCCAACTCCCCCGCCATCCTGACCGACGCGTTCCCGTTCAACCAGCGCGGCATGGCCATGGGCATCAACCAGGTGGCCGGCATCTCCGGGCAGTTCATCGGCCTGATCCTGGGCGGCGTCCTGGCCGCGGTGAACTGGCGGCTCGTCTTCATCGTCTCGGTCCCGATCGGGATCGGCGGCGCCATCTGGTCGTACCTGAGCCTGCGTGAGGTCGGCGCCCGGACGCCGTCGAGGATCGACTGGCTGGGCAACGTCACCTTCGCCGTCGGCCTGATCGGCCTGCTGACCGGCATTAACTACGGAATCCAGCCCTACGGCGGCCACTCGATGGGCTGGACCAGCCCGGTCGTCCTCACCGGCCTGATCGGCGGCATCGCCTTGCTCATCGCGTTCTGCTTCATCGAGCTGCGGGTCGACTCGCCGATGTTCGACCTGAGGCTGCTGAAGATCAGGTCGTTCTCGACCGGCGCGACCTCAGCGCTGCTCGCCTCGATCTCCCGGGGCGGCATGCAGTTCATGCTGATCATCTGGCTGCAGGGCATCTGGCTGGTGCTGCACGGCTACTCGTTCATCGACACGCCGCTGTGGTCGGGCATCTACCTGCTGCCGCTGACGGCCGGGTTCCTGATCGCCGGCCCGCTCTCCGGCTGGCTATCGGACCGGTACGGTGCCCGGTTCTTCGCCTCAGGCGGTCTGCTGCTGTCGGCGGCCTCGTTCGGCGGCCTGCTGCTGCTGCCGGTCAACTTCAGCTACCCGGCCTTCGCCGCCCTGATCTTCATCTCCGGCGCCGGCATGGGACTGTTCTCGGCGCCGAACGCCGCAGCGGTGATGAACTGCGTCCCGCCGAACCAGCGCGGCGCCGCGTCGGGCATGCTCGCCACGTTCACCAACTCGGGCTTCGTGCTGTCCATCGGCATCTTCTTCTCGCTGATGATCGCGGGGCTCGCGTCGACGCTGCCCACGACTCTGACCAGAGGGCTCACCGGCCAGGGCGTGCCCTCGGCGATCGCGCACCAGATCGGCAGCCTGCCGCCAGTCGGCAGCCTGTTCGCCGCGTTCCTCGGCTACAACCCCGTGCACCAGCTGCTCGCACCGACCGGCGTGCTCAATCACCTGCCAGCGCATAACGTGGCCGTGCTGACCGGCAAGCAGTTCTTCCCGCAGCTGATCTCAGGCCCGTTCCATCACGGGCTGGTGATCGTGTTC
This sequence comes from Streptosporangiaceae bacterium, assembly GCA_035532775.1. Lineage (GTDB taxonomy): Bacteria > Actinomycetota > Actinomycetes > Streptosporangiales > Streptosporangiaceae > Chersky-822. Next base: position 10,940 of record DATKQH010000220.1, on the reverse strand, counting down.
AGCATGGCGATGACCGTGCTGGTCATCGCGGCGCTCCTGGCCCTGCGGCACGGCGGTCAGGAGCTCGTCAGGGAGCGCGCCGCCGCCGAGACCGCCAGGGCCGAGCAGGCCGAGGAGATCATCCAGGCCTGACGGCGCATTCCATGATCATGGAGGTTTCTGCAGAAAACTGCCTCTGACCTGGGAAAACAACCCAGGAGGCACCCATGACCACTCTCGCAGCATGCTCAAGAAGATACTGGCGCAAGCACACGTATCGGCGGATAAGTGGTTGGGAATCGAGGAGAATACTACGGACAGCAAGGCGGATGCTCGGGACAGCGGGGACCAGCCAGACGATGGATGACCCGTCCGATCATGGCGTCTAGCCTGGCGGAAGCTGAAGCCCACCAGGATTCGGGCCGGGCTGCGGAACCGGATCAAGCTGCGGAACCGGATCAGCCGGTGCCCAGGCAGGCGCCCCTGACCGTAAAACCTGGCCGCAGACCCCGGTCCGAGGCGCCGTGCTGCCGATAGAGACAACCTGGCGAACATTCCAGAGCCGCTCGGCCAGACCGAGCTATCCCCGCGAGGCTCCGCAGCCGCAGCCGCAGCCGCAGCAGCAGCCGCAGCGGTCACTCGTGTCCACGAACCCAGCCGCCCAGCTGAAGGCAGTTCCCGCTGTTATGGCCGGCCGGGTCGCGCTTGCCGTATCCCAGGTGCGCGGTCAGCTCGGCCTCCAGCGCCCGCTCCAGCACCGCCTTGACCAGCTCGCCGGGCATGGACCCCCGCCGGTCAGCCGCAGCCCCCCGGCCTCGTCCCGCGAGCGCTCCGGCAGCGCGTCCAGCAGCCGGTCATCCACCAGCCCCCGCAGCGCAACGGCCTCCCGCCCCGAAGGGGGGTTTCCCTGTCGTCACGAGATTCCTCTCCCGGCACCAGATCGGCTTCCCGGGCGTGCGCCAGCCCGGCCAGGTCAGGGAATCTGGCGGGCAGCGGCGGCAGCGCCGTCCAGGTGGTGTCAAGGTCGCGCATCAGGAAGGCGCTGTCCAGTGCGATGCTGCCGGGCGGGAACCTGCTCACGTCATCGAAGTAACTCGACGCCGCGTAATCGACGGCCAGCGGCCGCAGGTTCCAGCCGTGGCAGTCAAGCTCCACGCCATCAAAGGCGGCATTGTCAGGGCGGGCTGAGTAGCCGACCGGGGCGCAGCCAAAGAATCGCGACGCCGTCCCGACATCGGCGAACACCGACTCGTGCGGCACCTGGTCAGCAAGGTGCGCGGCGACCAGGATCCTGGCCCCGTCGTCGAGGCTGGTCATCTCCAGCCGGAACTGGCCGGCAGCCTCGGCTACCGCGAACCTCGCCCGACGATGCCAGCCGGGGAAGAGCCGTCCGCCGGCCAGGGCGGTCAGCCGGGAGTCCGTATCGCGGCGCGGCACGAAGACGCCAGTGGCCGGACCATCGGGTGTGTCCCAGCGCACCGCGAACCGGTGGGCCGCGTTCTCGGTCATAAATCCGGCAGGCGCCGGCAAGCCAGCCGGGCGGATCTGGCCCAGCCGGATCAGGCAGATCCCGGCGATGGCATGACCATCGATGATCACCGGCCGGAAGGGCGCCGGGAGCACAGCCGCCATGACCTCAGGATCGACCCGGTAATTGACCAGGATCCGGCGGTCAAGCCGGGCCCTGACCCGCAGCCGCATCATTGCTCCTCCGCCCGCTCGCCGGCCTCAGCTTCAGCCCGGCCCTTCCTTGTCCTGCCCTGGTCCTGCTGACCAGACCGGCGGTGCCGCATCACAACCTGATCGGGGCAGACCGCCGAGAGGAAGCCGCCGACACACACAGCGATCCGGTCAGCCGCGACCGAGTAGATAATCCGGTTGCCCTCGCGGCGCTCACGGACCAGGCCGGCGGCCCTCAGAATCGACAGATGCCGGGAGATCGACGGTCCGGTGATCGGGAATCTGGCCGCGATCTCCCCGGCCGCCAGCTCGCCGTCGCGCAGATCCTCCAGGATCTGTCGTCTGGTCGGGTCGGCCAGCGCACGGAAGACGGACCCGGCGATGTCTTCTGTCATGTTAGCTATCTTGACAGATAGCTAAATTGCAAGCAACGCCCGGCAGGCGGGTCGGTGAGGGGGCTGGTCCGCGGGACGGGGAGCTAGCCGAGGTACTGGCGGGCAACGTGCTCGAGGATGTCGCAGAGCCTGACCAGCTCGCTGATCGAGGCCCACTCGCCGGCGGTGTGGTAGTTGCCGCCGGTCGCGCCCATCAGCAGCGTCGGAATGCCGGCCGCCTGCAGCAGCGCCGCGTCCGTCCAGCCGTTCATGCCGGTGATCTTGGGTTCCCGGCCCAGCACCGTGGTCATCGCCTTGACGACGACATCCTGCAGCGCCTCCTGCCCGCGGGCGACGAACGGCTCGCGGTCGAGCCTGACGTCCACCTCCCCGCTGAACCCGGGCTCGGTCCTGGCAATCTCATCGAAGATGCCCTCGATCTCGGCCACCCGGTCGGACAGGTGCTCTCCTGGTTGCGTGCCGATCTCGATACCGACCTTCGCGAAGCTCGGATACGTCGCGTAGTCGGTGCCGCCGGCAATGGTCCCGGTGTGGAAGACCGTACGGCCGTTCAGCAGTGACGGCTGAGGCCGGAACACGGTGCGGTCCAGCCGGTGCAGCCTGGTGATCACCTCGGCCAGGTGCACGATGGCATCGACCCCGACGTCGGGCTCGCAGCCGTGCGCAGCGACCCCGTGGGCGATCACGTCGATCCAGCCGAAGCCCTGATGCTCGACCACGAGCTCGTGCGTGGCCTGCGGCTCGATGACGATCGCCGCGTCGATGCCGCCCTGGCGCGCGAGGTGCTCGGAGCCGACCGAGACCCCTTCCTCGTCGGCGACGCAGGCGACGAGGAGGTCACCCCGCAGCCGGACGCCGGACTCGGCGAGCGACCGCAGCACCAGCATGCCCGCGGCGCATCCACCCTTGTCGTCCGCGGCCCCGAGCCCGTACATCCGGTCGCCGTCGACCCGCGGCTCCAGCGCCTCGTCCGGCCAGCCTTCGTAGCCGACGGTGTCACTGTGCGCGTTCAGGCACAAGGTCGGGCCGCCGCCAGATCCGCGGAGTCGGGCAAGGACGTTCGGCCTGCCCGGCTCGACCTCGACGACCTCGATCTCCGCACCCGGGCCGGCCAGCCAGTCCGCGATGAACGCGGCGATCTTCGCCTCACCCGACCCGGTCGGGATCAGCGACGGGGTCACCGACTCGATCCGTACCATCGCGCTGAGCAGTTCGCTGACCTGCTTCGCGGTAACCGGCATCGGGCGACGTCTCCTTGCGGCGGGCCACGGCGTGGCGTCTGTCCGGCATCTGTGCGCGGGCGCTGGGTGGTCCGGCCCGGGCGCGAGCACAGCCCGCGCTCACCACTGGCGCGAGCGGACCGCGGCCGAGACCGCGAGCGGACCGCGGCCGAAACAGACCGCGACGCGACCGGTTACACCAACAGGCTGAACGCGACACATTCCCCGACAACAGGATCAGCCGTTGCCAGGAACCCTGCTCCCGCCCCCACGACGCGCCGTTGCACACTCACTGCATACAGAGTGGTGACAGCATCCCGTGATGTGACGTGAGTGTCAAGCAGGGACGGCGTGCGGGCGGCACGAACCGCACCGGCTTACCGCGCGGGCCGCCCTCGCTACGGCACGTCCACCTCGCGGGCCAGCAGGTCGTCGAAGGTCTCCCGCCGGACGCCGAGCCTGGCCGTCCCGTCGGCGCAGTAGATCACAGGCGGCCTGAGCGCGCCGTTGTAGTTGTTGGACATGGTGAAGCAGTAGGCGCCGGTCGCGGGGACGACGACGAGGTCGCCGATCTTCGGGTCAGCGAGCGGGACGTCAGGGGTGATCACGTCGCCGGACTCGCAGTGCCTGCCGACCAGATCGGCCAGGACCGGCTCGGCGTCCCAGTGGCCGAGCACCAGCGGGCTGAACCGCTGCCCGTAGAGCGAATGCTCCAGGTTGTCGCCCATGCCGCCGTCGACGGCTACATGCAGCTTGCCCGCGCGCTTGACCGTGAGCACCCGGTACAGCGTCAGCCCGGCCCTGGCGACCATCGAGCGGCCCGGCTCGACGATGATCTCGATGTCCTCGCCGAGGTCCTTGTGCGCCGCGCTGACCAGCCGCTCCGCGTAGTCGTCCACGGACGGCGCCACGTCGTGCGACTCGTATCGGACCCCGAGGCCGCCGCCGAAGTCGTAGACCTCGAACCGCTCCAGGCTGGCCAGCGCGTCCACGGCCGCCTCGAACTGGTCGGTGGCCAGGATCTGCGAGCCGATGTGCGCGTGCAGGCCGCGCAGGTCGATGGCCGGGACCGCGCGCATCCTGGCGATGGCCGCCGGCACCTGCTCGACCGGAACGCCGAACTTGGACTGCTTGCCGCCCGTCGCCAGCGCCGCGTGGGTAGCCGATTCGACTCCCGGGCTGACCCGCAGCAGCACGGGGGTCGGCCGCTGCGCGAGCCGCTCGATCCGGTCGATGTCGTCGAAGCCGTCGACAACGATGTAGCCGATGCCCGCGTCGAGCGCCGCCTCGATGTCCTCGTCGGACTTGGCGTTGCCGTGCATGACGATGCTCGCCAGGCCGGCACCGGCCGCCAGCGCCAGCTTGAGCTCGCCCGCCCCGACCACGTCACAGCCGAGGCCCTCCGAAACGAGCACCCTGATCATCGAGACCGAGGGGTAGGCCTTCACGGCGAAGCAGACCCGGCTGGCCGGATGCCGGCTCGTCATCGCGGCCCGGTACTCCCTGGCCCGATCACGCAGCGCCTGCTCGTCGAAGACGTAGGCGGGCGTGCCGAACCGCTCGGCCACCTCAGACATCAGGCAGCCGCCGATCCGCAGGTCCTCGCCCTCGACGGTGGCCGACGGCGGCAGCAACGACAGGTCAGGCATCCGGGGGGTCCTCCGCCTTCTTGATCAACTGCGACAGCAGCGTGAAGCAGACAATGCCCACCAGACTATGTGGTAGACGATGAACTCCGCTCGCCGCTGACCGGCAGCCGGGTGCCCCGGAGCTGAGCGGTCCGCGCAGGCATTCGTCCGGCACGTCGGCGGCTCAGCGCACGGTGCCGGTTTCGTAGGTAACCGTCCGTTTGGCCGTGATCTTCGAGCCGCACCGGCCTGGCCCGCGCCGCACCAGCCGCCCCGAGACCGTCGTGGAGAACTGGCCGGACTCGTGCAGCCCGCGATACCTGCCCGTCGCCTTGGTGACGACGAAGGTGCCTTTCTGCACGATCTTGAACCGGCAGGTGGACAGGTCAGGGCCGTAGTAGACGGTCTGCGCCACGTGACGGCGCACGATGATCCGGCCCCTTCGGAAGGCCAGCGTCGCGTCCTTCCTGATGAAGACGCCCGTTGCCTTGAACGCGCCCCAGGCCGACACCGACGCGTGCCGCGGGCCAGGCATCCGGCCGACGATCTTGAACACCTCGCGGCCGGAGAAGGCCGGGCTGCGTTCCGCTGCGCTGGCCGCGGTCTGGGCGAGCCCGCTCGCCATCGTCACGGCCAGGACGGCGGCTATCGCCGCTGATCGCATTCTGAGTGGCATCTGTCCTCCTAGGTGAAGTAACCAGCGCGAGCTGACGTAGTCCGCACTAGGTGAAGTAGCCCGCGCAGGCCACCAGTGCCGTGGCGGCGGCGGCCAGTAGCACGGCACCGTCGATCCGCCGCCAGCAGACGGTCTTGAGCAGCACGTCGAGGTGCGTGATCACAGCGTCGGCCGGCGGCTCGGTCACGCCGCCCCCACCGCCCGCCACGGCCAGCACAGGGCGGGCGGGGGTGGGACTCACCGGGACCGGGCTCGCCGGGACCGGGCTCGCCGACCCGGGCCGCAGGTCGCGCACGTCGCGCACCAGGGCTGCGGCCCGCGCGGTTCCGTGCGCCAGCCCGACCGCCGCACTGACGGCCAGGCCCGCACCGGTGCCCGGCATCGAGGCGACCACCAGCGGCAGCAGGCCGAACCCGGCATAGGGATTGCGGGTCGCGAAGCCCGGCCCGAGAAGCGCACCCCAGACCAGGACGCGACGCCGGACCGGCGCCTCGATCAGCATCGTCTGCGGCACCTGCCAGGACCGGCCGGGCGGTGGCAGGCCGCGCCGCCCGGACACCTCGGTCGCCCCGTAGTAGCCGCCGTAGGCCACGGCCGCCGCCAGCGCGAAGCCGGTCAGCCGCACCGTGGTGACCACGAACCCGAGCGCCGTCCAGACAGCCACGGCGGGCAGCGCGTACGAGACGATCACGCCGAGCCGGACGGCATGTCTCCCGACCGGAAGACCGGCGGCCAGCGAGGCAGCCGAGTTGACCCCTCATGGCGAGTACGCCTTGGAGTACCCGTTCACGACGGCCAGGACCACGGCCAGCCCGGCCAGGAGCAGGGTCACTGCGGCGCAGCGTGGGCCAGCTTGCGCTGCTCGGCCTTGATGTCGGCCGGGCTCGCGCAGTGGCAGCAGATGCACGCGCTCAGGCAGGTGCACCAGTCCCGGCAGCCTGCGGATCCGATGCAGTCGTAGCAGACTTTGTAGCCCAGGCCCTTGCCCAGGTTCATGCAGGCGATCCAGCTACCAGAGGGCCACTCGCACCGGTAACCCTGGTAGTTGAAGCAGTTGCTGCTGAACGAGCCCTTGCACAGGTGATGCCCCGGCGGGCAGCCGACGCCCGGGCAGTTCGAGCAGCGCCTGGTCGGGCCGCAGTCACAGGTCGCCGCCTGCGCCGGGCTGGTGCCCAGCGCCAGCGCCGCGAGCCCGGTCGTCCCGCCGACAACCACCCGGCGCAGCGCGGCCCTGCGGTTCACTGTCCTGGCGACCCGCGCGGTGACCGCGCCGATCCGGTCATCGATGCTCGACCCAGGTCCTCGACGGCTCATGGCCCGTCCTCTCCCCTCCCCGCGACCGCCGGAACGACGGTCAGCGCTGCCTCAGGCGCCGGCAGCAGGCATGACTGGGCAAATGCGCGAACCTCGGCCGCCCGCACGACGGATCCGGCGGCCCGCACGACGCCCGCATCGTCGATGGCGACCAGCAGCGGCGTCGCCGATACCCGGTAGGACTCCAGACCAGCTGGCCGGACCGGCCGGCCTATCTCGATCCCGGTCGAGCTGAACACATCGGATATCTGCAGGTAGGACGGCGGGTCGGAGATCAGCAGCAGGGGCCGCAGGCCCGCCAGCTCGCCGGCCGCCTGAAGCTGGCCGAGCACGCCGACCAGTTCCTCGCAGGACGGGCAGGTGGGATCGACGAACGCCAGCAGCAGCGGCTGCCCGTCTCCCGGCGTCAGCTGCCGCTCGGCCGGATCGCCCGGTCTCGCGTAGGTCAGCGCGGCGGCCTTGCGGCCGGCCGGCGGGCCGAGTTCGGCTGTCTTGGCGGCTCCGGTGAGCAGCCGCCCGAGCTGGCGGAACATGATCACGACAAGCACGCCGAGCGCGCCGAGCAGCGCCCACTGCGCCACGGCCAGGTACTCCGGTATCCGGATCATCAGGCCCACCCCGGCTGTGCGTCCTGGGAACCGCGGCCGGCGCCGACGGCGGCTGCCGCGCTGAAGGCGGCCCCGGCGACCAGCAGGGCGCCGGCCAGCAGGCCGATCCGGTCAGCCGGGCCGAGCTGGATCAGGACCGCGCGGACTGGCGCCGTCGCCACTCCTGCGCCGAGCGCGATCAGCATAGACCTGCCGAGGCCTGCCAGGTTGAACCGGCGCCGGGACAGGGCACCGAAACAGCGGCAGGACCGGCCCCGATGCCAGCGGTAGCCGGCCGCCGAGACGGCGACGAAGCCGCAGCAGATGGCCAGGACGACCAGGTTCAGCCAGTTCGCTCGCGGGCTGGACAGGCTCGCCGCGCCGGCCGTGATCTCGCCGGCGGCGATGCCGAGCGCGACGCCGCGGTCGAGCCGCGGCGCGGCCCTGCCGTCGAGCCGCCGCGCGGCGGTGCCCGGCAGGAACAGCCGGACACTGGCCGCGAAGCCGGGCAGGTCGGCGAGCTTGGCACCGCCGGCCGCGACCAGCAGGACCGCGACTACCGCCTTGCAGGCCAGCGCGACCGCAGTCATCTAGCCCGCCATCGCAGGTTTGCGCCGCCGGCCGGCCACCTCGTCAGCGCCGACCGGGATCGCGGCCACCTGCCGCAGCTTGGCCAGCTGCCAGTCGTGGTTGACCAGGCTGGACGCCCGCACCCGGCCGGCCGAGTCCACGAAGATCGCGAACGGCATGACCCGGACGTTGCACCGGCCGTAGCTAGCCGGCGATCCCGTCAGCACCGGAACTCCGGCCAGGCCCAGCTGATGCAGGACCGGCTCGGCGTGCCCGGCCGGTCCGCGGGTCAGGATGACGATCTCGAGGTCCTCGTCCGCGAGTAGCGCCCGCAGCCCGGTCACGACGGACGGGAAGGACTTCAGCGAGTGATCGGCGAACACGATCAGCTGCAGGGGCCGGCTGGGCGGGCAGGAGTGCGGCACGCCCGCCGAATCTTCCAGCGTCCACGCCGGCGCCGGCTGGCCCCTGGCCAGGCCATCGCGCGCAAGGGCATCTGGCCCGGACAGCCCGAGGTGGCCGATACCGAGCAAAGCGAGCAGGGCAGCCAGGCACAGAATCGCCGCAATAACCACGAAAATGGTTGCAAGGGTAATCATCTGCCTGCCGGGACCTCGAAGCTCGACCTGCCCGTTTTCATGTGCAGAACCAAACCATCCGGCGCCAGCGCCGGTCAAGCGGGACACGTGAACTGGCAGCCCGCGGATCGAGGCGCCGCGCCGCCGGCAAAGGACCGAACGTCGGTGACCAACGGCCCTGGACCCGGTAACTGGGTACACAGTTGGATGGCTGGAGGAGGACATGCATCCGATCGCGCCTTCGAGATGCCGGGGGCACGCACACAGACGAGGCTGCTATGACCAGAGAAGGCAAGACCGAATGCGTAGTGGTCGGCGTGGACGGGTCGCCGGCATCGGCCATCACCATGGCCTGGGCGGCGCGCTACGCCAAGGCCATGGGAGCGACCGTGCGGGCGGTGCTGGCCTGGCACTATCCGACCGCGGCCGGGCCGGCTCCGGTCGGCGTGGCGCCAGCCTCCGTGACGTCCGAGGTCGAGCAGTCCAGGTACCAGATACTGGACCAGGCGATCGCGGCTACCTTCGGCGACCCGCCGGCGGTGGAAATCGAGCGCCGAGTTGTTTACGGGCATCCGGCGCAGGTACTGATCGATGAGTCGAAGGATGCCGACCTGCTCGTCGTCGGGAGCCGCGGCCACGGCGGCTTCACCGGCATGATGCTCGGATCGGTCAGCATGCACTGCGTGACGCACGCGTACTGCCCGGTCACCGTCGTCCGCACCGCCTGAGCCCGCGACACCGGCTGCACGCGCCGCTCCGAACACCCCGGACAGACCACCATGACAGCACCGAGCACGCTCGCTCCTGACCAGCTGACCACGCTGAACGACTACTGGCGGGCGGCCAACTACCTGGCCGCGGGCCAGATCTACCTGATGGACAACCCGCTGCTCACCGAGCCGCTACGGCCCGAGCACATCAAGCCGCGACTGCTCGGCCACTGGGGCACGACGCCCGGCCTGAACTTCATCTGGGCGCACCTGAACCGTGCCATCACGCTGCAGGACCTGGACATGATGATCGTCATCGGCCCCGGTCACGGCGGCCCCGCCGCGCTGGCGAACTGCTGGCTGGAGGGCAGCTACTCCGAGATCTACCCGAGCGTGCCGCGGGACCGCACCGGGATGGCCAGGCTGATGCGCCAGTTCTCGTTCCCCGGCGGGGTGCCGAGCCACGTGGCGGCGGAGACGCCCGGCTCGATCCACGAGGGCGGGGAGCTTGGCTACTCGCTCTCGCACGCCTTCGGCGCGGCCTTCGACAATCCGGACCTGATCGTGGCCTGCGTGGTCGGCGACGGCGAGGCAGAGACGGGGCCGCTGGCGACAAGCTGGCACTCCAGCAAGTTCATCGACCCGGCTCGCGACGGAGCCGTGCTGCCGATCCTGCACCTGAACGGCTTCAAGATCGCCAATCCGGCCCTGCTCGCCAGGATCGGCGCCGACCACCTCGACGCGCTGCTGCGCGGCTACGGCTACGAGCCGATCTATGTCACCGGGGATGACCCGCTCGTCATGCACGGGCAGATGGCGGCGGCGGTCGACGCCGCCACGGAGCGGATCAGGCAGATCTGGGCCGCCGCCCGGTCTGGTGCGGCCCGCGCGGCCGGGCCAGGAGAACTGGTCCGCCCGGCCTGGCCGGTCATCGTGCTGCGCAGCCCTAAGGGCTGGACCGGCCCGAAGGTGGTCGACGGCCTGCAGGTCGAGGGCACCTGGCGCTCGCATCAGGTACCGCTGGCGGAGGTCAGGACCAATCCCGGGCACCTGCGCCAGCTGTCGGACTGGCTGGCGTCCTACGCGCCAGCCGAGCTCTTCGACGCCGACGGGCGGCCACGGTCCGGCCTGCTGACTCTCGTCCCGTCCGGCAACCGGCGGCTCGGCATGAACCCGCATGCCAACGGCGGCCTGCTGCTGCGCGACCTCGACCTGCCGAGCCTGCGGGAGCACGCCGTCGTCGTCGAGGTACCCGGCGCGGTGAGCTCGGAGCCGACCAGGGTGCTCGGCGGGATGCTGGCCGACGTCATGCGGCGCAACCTGGCCACCCGCAACTTCCGGGTCGTCGGGCCGGACGAGACCGACTCGAACCGGCTCAGCGCGGTGATCGAGGTCACCGGCAAGGCGTGGGAGGCCGAGGTCCTGCCGGTGGACGTGAACCTGACGCCCGACGGCCGGGTCATGGAGATCCTGTCCGAGCACACCTGCCAGGGCTGGCTGGAGGGTTACCTGCTGACCGGCAGGCACGGGTTCTTCTCGTGCTACGAGGCGTTCATCCACATCGTGGACTCCATGGTCAACCAGTACGTCAAGTGGCTGAAGG
>DATKQH010000219.1:0-8971 GCA_035532775.1 Streptosporangiaceae bacterium | reverse complement strand
ATCACGGTGCCGGCCAGCAGCGGGGATGAGCTTGCCCGCCGGTTCGCTGCAAGAGCAGGCGCTGTCGACAGCCAGGATGGCTTTGAGGGCTTTGAGCTCCTCAAGCCAGTCGACGGGCGCACCACCTGGCTGGTGGTCACCCGGTGGCGGGACGAGTAATCGTTCCAGGCCTGGATGCACTCGCCGGCGTTCGGCCACGGGCACCGATCAGCGGCCGAACGCCAGGGCGGCCCGGCCCAGGCCCCGGTCGGCGTCAGCAGCGAGCTGTGGTCCTACGAGATCGCCGGCCACTCGGGCGGCGGCTCCGGCGGCTCCGGCGGCCCGGCCCGCCGGTAGCGCCGCCACCGCGCCACCGCCACCTAAGTCGCCGCTCAGTCCAGCTCGTCCCGGGCCTGCGCGAAGGCCGTCGCGGCCAGCTCCAGTTCGTCCCTGGTGTGCGCGGCCGACACCTGCGTCCTGATCCGCGCCTTGCCGACCGGGACGACCGGGTAGCTGAACCCGATCACGTAGACGCCCTTGCCGAGCAGCGAGTCGGCAAGCCTGGCCGCGCGGGCCGCGTCGCCGATCATCACCGGCACGATGGGATGGGCGCCGGGCAGCACGTCGAAGCCGAGCCCGGTCATCCGCTCCCTGAACCACGCGGTGTTCTCGCGCAGGGTGGCCCGCAGGTCGTCGCTCGAGTCGAGCAGGTCGAGCACCTTCAGCGACGCCCCGACCACGGCCGGCGCCACCGAGTTGGAGAACAGGTACGGCCGGGAACGCTGCCGCAGCAGGTCGACGATCTCCTGGCGGCCGCTGGTGAAGCCGCCGCTCGCCCCGCCCAGCGCCTTGCCAAGGGTGCCGGTGACGATGTCCACCCGGTCGGTCACGCCGTGCAGCTCGGGGGTACCGCGGCCGGTCGGGCCGACAAAGCCGACCGCGTGCGAGTCGTCGACCATCACCATCGCGTCATAGCGGTCGGCCAGGTCGCAGATCTCGCGCAGCGGCGCGACGTACCCGTCCATCGAGAACACGCCGTCGGTCGCGATCAGCCGGCGCCTGGCATCGGCCGACGCCTTGAGCTGATTCTCCAGGTCGGCCATGTCCCTGTTCTTGTACCGCAGCCGCCTGGCCCGGCAGAGCCTGATCCCGTCGATGATGGACGCGTGGTTCAGCTCGTCGCTGATCACGGCGTCCTGGTCGCCGAGTATGGTCTCGAACAGTCCCCCGTTGGCGTCGAAGCAGGACGGGTACAAGATCGTGTCGGCGGTGCCGAGGAACTCGCTGATCCGGTGCTCAAGCTGCTTGTGCACGTCCTGGGTACCGCAGATGAACCGGACGCTGGCCATGCCGAAGCCCCACCGGTCGAGTGCCTCCTTGGCGGCCTCGATGATCCGGGGGTCGTCGGCCAGCCCGAGATAATTGTTGGCGCACAGGTTCAGCACCCGCGTCCCGTCAGCGACGACGATGCTGGCCTGCTGCGGGCTGGCGATGACACGCTCTTTCTTGAACAGGCCCTGCTCGCGGATCTGTCCGAGTTCGTCGGCTATCTGCTCTGCGACGCTGGAGAACATCGTCGGCCTCCGTCGGTTGATTGCTGGCTAGCGGTCGGCCCAGTTGAGTACCACCTTGCCGCAGTTGCCGTCCCGCACGGTCTCGAAGGCGGCGGCGTAGTCGGCGGCGTCGAAGCGATGGGTGATCACCGGGCCGATATCGACTCCTGACTGGGTCAGGACCGACATCCAGTACCAGGTCTCGAACATCTCGCGACCGTAGATGCCCTTGATGGTGATCATGTTGACGACGAGATGGGCCCAGTCGATCGCGAACTCGCCCGCCGGGAGCCCGAGCATGGCCACCTTGCCGCCGTGCGTCATCGACGCCAGCATCTCCCGCATCGCGGCCGGCTGGCCCGACATCTCCATGCCGACGTCGAAGCCCTCCCGCATCCCCAGGTCGGCCATGATCTGGGCCAGCGGCCGCTCGCTGGTGTCGGCGGCGACGGTGACGCCGATCTTCCTGGCCAGCTCGAGCCGGTAGCGCGACCTGTCGGTGATGACGACGTACCTGGCGCCCGCGTGCCTGGCGACGATCGCCGCCATGATCCCGATCGGCCCGGCGCCGGTGATCAGGACGTCCTCGGCGTGCACGGGAAAGGTCAGCGCGGTGTGCACCGCGTTGCCGAACGGGTCGAAGATCGAGGCGACATCGAGGTCGATCCCCGGCAGGTGCCGCCAGATGTTGGCGGCGGGAAGCGCGATGTACTCGGCGAAGGCACCGGGGTGGTTGACGCCGACGCCCTTGGTGTGCGCGCACTGGACCCGGCGGCCCGCCATGCAGTTGCGGCAGCGACCGCAGACGAGATGACCCTCGCCGCTGACCAGGTCGCCCACGGCCAGGTCCCTGACGTCGGATCCCAGCTCGACGATCTCGCCGGCGAACTCGTGCCCGATGACCAGCGGGACGGGCACGTTCGCCTGCGCCCAGCCATCCCAGGAGTAGATGTGCAGGTCGGTGCCGCAGACGCCGGTCCGCAGGACCCGGATCAGGACGTCGTCCTGGCCGATCTCGGGCACCGGCACGTCTTGCATCCACAGCCCGGGCTCGGCACAGACCTTCACCAGCGCCTTCATCGGCCGCTCGCTCCCCGGAGACCTTGTGCCCGGCCCGGCCTCGTTGCCGGCCAGATCGGCTCGACTGTACCGCAGCCTCGCCCGGAGGCTGAGATAGCGGATACTCAAGCTGGCAGCCCGGCGACGACAGGACACCGGCGATCATGACTGCTCTCATCGATCTCCGCGCCGACAAACGGCCGGGCCGCCGAGCTGACCGGCAGGCAGGCGGCGCTGTACCTGCCGACCGGGACGCTGTGCACTCAGATCGCGCTGCGCGCTGGTCAGGTCCGGGCACTTCGTCGTCTCCGAGGCTTCGGCGCCCGTCTGCACGATGGAGGTCCACTCGGTGGCCGCGCTGTCCGGCGCGGCGTTCGTGACCGTCGCCGCCAGCCGCACCAGGTCGGCGGCGGCTCGGTCCAGCCGGTGGACGACGTCCGGGCGATCGCGAAGGCCTGTGACGCGGCCGGCGTCCCCCTGTACCTGGACGGCGCCCGCATCTTCAACGCCTGCACGGTGACCGGCGCGACGATCGCCGACTACGCCTCGCAGGTGACCGCGATGATGTTCTGTCTCTCCAAGGGGGTCAGCCGGCTGGCCGCTGAGGGACTCCGCACCACCGTCGTGGCGGGCAAGGTGCGGATGCTGACCCACCGCGATGTCTGCACCGAGGACATCGTGTCGGCAGTGGGCGCCTGGCGCCGCGCCGCCGCGCCCTGATCGGCCCACGTCCCTACCGGCCGCCGGACTCGGCGATCCGCAGTCCGATCTGCACGAGACTCCAGCCCGTGTGGTTCCTGATCGAGGCGAGGGCGCGGCGCCCGCCGGCCGTGCTGCGGCCTGACCGGCCGACCGGGCTGGCCTGGCTGGCCTGGCTGGCCTGGCTGGCAGGCAACCTCATCAGCTGCGTGTGCTGGCGGGCGATTTCGTCGATCTGGCGCGGGATCATCACTGTCATCTCCTGCTTCGTATCGAGACCTTCACGTTGGCGTCACCATTCACGCTAGGATGAATGCTTGCACATTCGTGAACAGCTGGCAAGATGAGGTCGTGACTGAATCTCGCGGCCCGGCCGACGGCGGGCAGATGGCGCCCGCGGTCTCCAACGTCGACGTGCTCAAGGCGCTAGCCGATCCGCTGCGGCTGAACCTGCTGTACGCGCTGACTCAGGATGCGGGCGCGGAACTGCCGATCAGATCGGTCAAGGAACTCGCCGCTGAACTCGGCGAGCCGCAGACCAAGCTGTACCGGCACATCAGGCACCTGGAGTCAGCCGGCCTGATCCGCGCGGTCGCCAGCCGGGTCGTCTCGGGGATCGTCGAGCAGCGCTACCAGGCCAGCCAGGCTGAGTTCATGGTCGGGGACAGCTTCACCGATCAGGAGAAAGCGAGTCCCGAGGCCGAGGCGATGGCGGCTGCCGCGCTTGAGCTGTACCGCAGGCAGTACTTCGCCGCCCGCAGGCGGGCCAGTGGGTCGGCGGCCGGCCCTGACCCACACCGGCAGCCGCTGCTCGGCTCCGTCGACGGGCGGATCCCTGTGGCCAAGGCCGCGGCCATCCGCGCCCAGCTGCTGCAGATCTTCGACGACGTCGCCGCGTCCAGCGAACATGCCGGCGAGCACGCCGGAGACGAAGAGACGGTGCAGGTCAACATGCTGGTCGGCTATTTCACGCTGGCGCCGCCGACTGGCTGATCGCACCGATCTCGGCCGGCCCGAGCGCCGAGATCGCCAGGTCCGCCACCGCCCGGACGTCGAGCGTCTGGTCATCCCCCACGCCCGCCGCCGCCGATCGAGCGGCCGGGGCGAGTCCCGCAGCGGATCGTGCCTGGTCAACGGCGGCGCGCAGGGTCGGCGGTCCGGGCCGGTCGCCGCGTGCCCGGATCCGCCCCGCGGCGGCCAGCAGCCGGGAGCTGACGTCGGCACCGGCTGGCTGGCGCAGGCAGATCAGCGCCGCCGTCTCCAGGCAGACCGCCAGCGGGAAGCTGAACGTCAGCGTCCTGGTGGCCTCGACGGCGCGACGCGCCATGGCCGCCGCCGCCTCGACATCGCCTCGATCGAGCAGCGCCCGCGCGACAATGCAGCGGGCCAGCGGGAGCTCGCGCTCGATACCCAGGTCGCTCGCGTCGACGTCGGCGTTGGTGCCCAGCTCGATGGCGGCCTCAAGGTCACCCTCGGCCAGCGCTACTCCGGCCGCCACGGTGAGCAGGACTACCCTGGCGATCCGCCGGGAGCCCGCCAGCAGCGGCATCGCTTCCGCGACGTAACGGCTGGCCGCCGCCAGCTCGCCGACCTGCCAGCACACCATGGCCGCGGTCGGCAGCGTTCCGGCCAGCTGCTCGCGGGAGCCGCCGCGGCGGCAGGCCTCGATCGCGTCGGCGGCGTATCCGGCGGCCCGGCGGTCGGCTCGCTCGGCCAGCACGCAGCCCATCCCGATCGCCGCACCGATCTGCAGGTCGGTGCCGAAGGTCGCCGCGGCCTCGATCGACCGGCGCACGAAATCGAGCGCCTCCTCGCCGCGATCCACGTCATCGGCGAGGCCGCCGAGGTAGATCAGCGCGCGGGCCGCGAACGGATCGGGCTGGCCGGCCAGCATTTCCACGGCCGCCTGCAGTTCGCGGGCGGCCGCGGCGGTGTCCCCCGACCAGTAGCTGAGGTAGCCGAGCGCGTAGGCCGCGTGACCAGTGCCCGGCGACGGCAACGCGTCCGCGAGCAGTCTGGACAGCCAGAATCTGCCCTCAGAGACGTTCGACCCCGCCCAGTACCGATGGAGCCTGAACGCCAGCTCAAGGCCCCGTTCCCGGGGCAGCCGACCGTCGATGGCCGCTCCGAGCAGCGACCTGACCGAGGTGAGCACCTCGCCGATGGCGTCCAGGTAGGGTCCCGGTGGCGCCGTCGGGTTCTCGGGGATGATGGCCGATACCGCGTCGGCGAGCCGCTCGGTTGCCTGGTCAGTCTCGGCCGCCGCGTCGAGCAGCTCGCGGGCCAGGTGGTGCAGGTCGTCATCCTGGTAGTACTGCCACCTGACGCCCGAGCGGTCCACGGCGAGCAGCCCGCGCGCGGTCAGCTCGCGCAGGATCCGGACGACCCGGACCGGCGCGATCCGGCCGCCCGCCACCACCTCCCTGACGAGCGGCAGCGCGGCGGGCCCGTCGATGACGCCGAACCGCCTGAACACCGTCGCCTCGTCCTCGTCGAGCAGCTCATAGCTGGTCGTGGCGACTCCCCGCAGCCAGTCCCCGCCCTCGGCGATCAGGCCGGGAAGATGGTCAAGCAGGTCAGGCAGCGACATCGCCGCGAGCTGGGCCGCCGCCAGTTCGATGGCCAGCGGCAAGCCGCCGCACCGGCGGCAGAGCTCGGCGACAAACGGGGCGGTCGCCTCGTCCTGCACGAGCTGCCCGCCGCCGCCGCGCACCCGGTCGGCGAGCAGCCGGACCTGCGCGGTCGGCGGCAGCGGCTCGATGCTGATCACCTGCTCGGCCTCGATGGCCAGCGGCGCCCGGGTGGTCACCAGCACGGTCAGCGTGGGGCAGAGCGCGAGCAGGCTGCTGACCAGGGAGGCCGCGCCGTCGAGCACAACCTCGCTGCCATCGAGGACCAGGAGCACACGGCCGAGCGGGGCAAGGTGGCCAGCGAGCAGCGCCGCCGCGTCATCGTTTCCGACCGGCAGGCCGATCGACATGGCAACGGCTGACGCGACGAGCTCGTCCTGCGGGACCGTCGCCAGCGAGACCCACAGCTTGCCGCCCGCATACTGGGCCGGCGCGGCCACCTGGAGCGCGAGCCTGGACTTGCCGATTCCCCCCTGGCCGGCCAGCGTCACCAGGCCCGGTACCTCGATCGCCGCTGCGAGCCTGGCCACCTCGGCGTCGCGCCCGACGAACGCCGACGCGGCCTGGGGCAGGCGGGCGGCGCCGGCCGCCCCGGCCGGCCCTGCCTCGCCCAGCGCGGCCAGGTAGGCTGCCACCGTCTCGGGGTCGGGATCGACGCCCAGCTGATCGCCGAGTACCGCGCGGCACGCCTCGTAGGCCCGGACGACCGCGGCCCGGTCGCCGCCGCCGCGGAGGGCCTGGATCAGGATCCGGTGCGCCCGCTCGTCGAGCGGGAAGGCGGCGGCGGCGCGGCGGCCTGCGGCGGCGGCCCGATGATGATCGCCCATTTCCCCCGCCGACCTGGCCAGGATCTCCAGCGCTCGCAGCGCGACGGCGTCGGCCTCGACGCGGTAGGGATCGAGCCAGCTGGCGTCCTCGCCGGGCAGCAGCTGCTCGCCCGACAGCAGCGCGACCGGTCCGGCGGCGGCCAGCGCCGCCTCGTGCCTGCCCTGGTCGGCCAGGGCGGTCGCGGCCCGCAGCTCCGACATGGCCCGGCGCAGGTCCACCGCTACGTCCGCAGCGAGCCCGTATCCAGACGGCATCGTCGCGATGACCCGCTGCCCGCCCGCGCCGATCTCGGCCAGGCCCGCCCGCAGCCCGCGGATCACGCCGCGCAGCGCGGCCGGCCACGTCCTGGGCGGCTCATCGGACCACAGGATCGCAGCCAGCCGGTCCGCAGTAACCGGCCCGTCGGCCAGCGCGAGAGCGACCAGCGCCACTCGTGCGCGGCGTCCCCCGAGTGCCTGGCCGGCCACGATCCGGTCGCCGCTGCTGACCGACACCGAGCCGATAACCTGCACCCGCAGCGGGCCGGCTGGCTGCTGCCGGCCACCTACGACGGCAGCTGGCGGCGCCGGTACTTCCGGCATGGGACTTTGCGTCGCGTCTGGCCGCTCCCGCGGCGATACGTCCGGCATTACACAGACGTTACGCTGCCGCGCTGCACTGCGGTCAGGACTCTTTCCATGACGCGCACTGCCCGGAGGCAGCATTGCCAACTTCGATCCGCATCCGAACCGCGACGGTTGCCGCCAGCGCGGCCGCCGTCTTGTCCCTGGCCGCGGCGCCGGCGGCGCTCGCCGCCGGGCCCGCGGCCCTCGACGCTACTCATCCGGTCCCCGCCAGCGCGGGCCTGACCGGCACGCCGATCACGCTCGTCAACAACGCCGAGTTCAGCGGGTACGACGCCGCCACTGATGCCTCGGGCAAGGCTTACATCGGCTGGATCGCCGACACGGGCGCCGGGCGCAAGGTGTCCCTGTGCACGCTGCCGCGCGGCGCGAAGAGCTGCGCGGGCGGGATCCAGACCGTCGACTCGCTCGGCGACTCGTCCGCGCAGAGCCTGCGGGTCCTGGTCACTCCCGGCGGCCAGGTCACCCTAGTCTGGTTCCACGACACGGTCGCCTCGGAAAACGGGCCGCAGGGCAGCGAGATCGCGATCGCCACCTCGCAGTCCGGCGGACCGCTGTCGGCACCGCACGACGTCGCCACCGCGCCCAGCTTCGGCACGATGTTCGACGCGGTGGCCGGCCCGGGCGGGACCATCTGGACGGTCACCCAGCCATCGGGGGCCACCGACAAGCTCCAGATCAGGGAGGGCCTGAGCAGCCCGCCGGTCACGATCACCGCGCCCTATTTCGTCGGCAACGCCAGGCTGCGGTTCAGCGGGTCGACCGCCGTCCTGGCCATCCAGAAGGCGGGCGCGATCTCGCTCCCGGTTTCCTACGCGTCCAGGACGAGCGGCCCGTGGTCCTCGTTCCATGCCGTGGCGCACACGTGGACCGCGGCGTCGGATCTCGGCCTGGCGAGCACGCGATCCGGGGTCCGCCTGCTCGCGAGCGTGGACAACGCGGACTACTTCCCCGTCGTCTCCCGCTGGACCGGCTCTGGCTTCACCCGGCCCGCGCTGACCGGCGATCGCAACAACTGCTCGCCGTCCAGCCACGACCCGGTGTCCGACGTGAGCGGTCGAATGGCTGACGTGTCGAAGGAGTGCAGTGATCTCGCCATCGCGAACCTGACCGACACCCTGCACGCCGCCGTGGTCCGGTTCAATGTCCACGGCACGTTCGCGGGCGGGGACCCGCAGCTCACCACGACGCCAAGCGGCCGGGGCTGGGTGGCCTGGTCGATCGAGTCCTCGGTCAGCAACAAGCTGCTGGTCGCGCCGCTGGTGCTACCCGGTCGCACGGTCACGGCGACGAGGTCGGCAGGCGGCAACCGGGTCACCCTGACCGGGCCGGCCTCCTGCCTGCCGCCGGTCGACCTGGGGGTCGGCGTCAAGGGCTCCCCGGCCGCGCACTGGAGCGCCGGCAGCAAGGTACTCAAGCTCGGCTCCGCGACACTGCACTCGCCGGTCGTGCACGGCGCGTCGCTGAAGCCGGGCACGAGCTACACGCTGACGGGAAGCGTCACCTTCTCCCACGGCGGCTCGCGCCGGACGGTGACCGCGACGCTGAAGTTCCGCACCTGCCCGAGTCCCTGACGGGAGCAGAAGGGGGCGGCGCCCGG
>DATKQH010000218.1:0-3040 GCA_035532775.1 Streptosporangiaceae bacterium | reverse complement strand
CCCCCCTGGCCTTCTCGTCCCACAGGCGCAGGCCGAAGTCGCGGAGCTGCTCGTGGGTGTCGTTCTGGCGGTCGACGCAGACGAAGATCTCGCCGCAGCCCGCGTCATCCATCTCCTTGCCGAGCGCCTTGAACTCGGCTGCGGTCTGCGCCACCGCTAGCCGGTCGGCGATGCCCTGCGCGACCTGGTACAGGGCTTCCTCGTCCAGTGGTTCGGAGTGCCCCGGTCCGGCGCTGGCTACGCTGCTACCCGATGCCAGTTCGGGTTCAGGCCGGGGCACGTCTGATGGCTGCGCGGGCGCAGCGGTGATGGCTTTCGGCTGCTCGCCGGAAGCGGCCGGCAACTGCGCCGCCCATCCGCCAGCCTCCAGCTCGCCGGTAGCGACCTGACGGAATGTCTTCTGGATTTCCAGCGCCGGGACCGGGTACTTCCTGGTCTGGCCGTCAACGACGTCGACCCTCTGGTCAATCCAGAGCCGCGCCGGCAGGAACAGGTCCCGGTCTCGGCACAGCCGCATCAGTTCGGCCTTGCCGACGAGCTCGCCGGCGGCGTAGAAACCTCCCGTGTCCAGTCGCCACACGCCGATGTCAGGCAGGTCTGGCAGGACGACGTTAACCCGCGTCTTCAGCCCGCACGCCTGCGGAGGCATCAGTTTGGACAGCCGGGCCCGCTCGCGCGCCATCCGGTCTACTTCGTCCTCGTCTTTGGGGTCGCTGGCGTGCGGGCAAAGGCACGGACCGTCGGATTTCTGCTCGCGCTGAGAGTCGCAGCGCCGCTTGCAGCCACCGCCGGTCCACATCTCGTACCACTGGGAGATCGCATCAGCGGCGGGCGGGATGGCCACCATGATCTCGTCGACCTTCGTGACCACCTCCCATTCCTTGCGACCCCGGTTGTCCCACGGGCGCACCTCGCCGTCGTATGCCTCCGCCGCTGCGTCTACCTGGAAGCGGGACGGCGAGGTGAACCGGAACGTGTCGAGCTTCACCGGCCGCGTGATGTCCTTGCCGGCCTTGTCCTGCTTGCCGGTCTTCACCACTTTGCCGAGCCGGATCCGCCCGCTCTGATAAGCGCGTCGCTGCAAGTCGAGCACGGGCATCACGCCACCTCCGCAAACTCTTGGTCGATGAGCCCGTGATCGGCGAGCAGCCGCAGGATGTCGGCGGCGAGCTTCGGGCCGATGCCCTTGACGGCGAGCAGTTCGTCCGCAGTGAAGCGGGCGACGTCCTCGAGCTCCGTGTCGGCGCCGAGTGCCCTGGCGAGCGGGGCGAGAGCGCGGCCGTAGCCCTCGCCGGCTAGGTCGCAGATCCGCGGGCCGGGCATCGTGCCATCAGGGCGCAGCGGGCGCACGGACTTGCCGGGCTTGCTCTTGACGTGCTGGCGCTCACGGTAGATCGTCGCGGCGGCCTGGAAGCGCTGCCATGCCGCCTCATCGTCTGTTCCGGCGACCAGCATCAGCAGGTAGCCATCCGGGTACTCGGGCCGCAGGTGCAGGACGGCACCGCAGTCGGTGTGCGGCATCAGCGTGACCTCGCCGAGCGGCAGCAGGCATTCGGTCATCCGCCGGTACGCGGCCAGCTGCTCTTTCCAGGTGCCCTCGGGATTCTTCCCGGTCTTGGTATCGAAGCAGATGACCAGCGTGTGCCCGTAGCAGGCGATGATCCGGTCGCCTTCGGGGCTGAGCGAGTACCCGGTCAGCTCGGCAATCCCGTCCAGGGTTCCGGCCACGCCCAGATCGCGGTTGTAAACGGCCATCTCGGTCGCGATGAATCTCGGATTGAAGTCCGACACCCAGCTGATGAACCCGTCGACCATGTAGTCCGTGACGTCGGTCAGCGGCTCCTCGCCGTAGAGGGCGTGCTCCAGGTGTTCCGGGAGCACGGGCAGCGCGATCTGCGCCCCGGTCCGCCCCGGCGATGCGGCCCACAGGATGAGTCGCTCCTGGACGTCGTGCACGTACGTCCCGGCGTCGGCCTTCAGGTCCCGGATCCGCTCCGCCTCGCCCTTGCCGAGGTCGATGACCGCCTTCCGGCCGTCTTCGGCGGGGGTCTCGGCGAGGACCTTCAGGACCAGGTCGATGTTGTCGACGGCCCACCCGAGCGAGGAGGTGGCATACCAGTTCCGCAGCCACGGCTTGGAGTCGGTGCTGCTGATGACGGTGGTCACCGAGTCGAGAAGCTCCTCGGTCACCGGGTGCCTGTAGTAGCGCTCGCCGGTCTCACCGTCGGTCACCCGTTCGGCAGTGGTCACTTCGGCCCCCCGAACACGAAATGGCTCCGCGCCTCGTCCGCCTCTGCGCATGCCAGCTGGATCGCTGCTTCCTGCAAGGTGGGGGCGGCGGGGAGCGCGGACTCGGACCTGTACTCGCACCAGCGACGCTGATCCGTGCTGAGCATCTGCCGCCAGATGACGGCATCCTGGAAGGCTTCCCACGCGGCCTGCAGCTCCTGCGGGCTGAACCGGCGGCACGCCAGGACCCCGGCGATGAACGGGACGTCGCAGCCGGGCTTGTGCCGCAGGGCGAGGGTGTCGAGCGTCTCGATGTCCTCATCGGTCAGCGGGCGCGGCCGGGTGACGGTCTTGGCGGTCATGGCGTGGCCTCGCACCTGGCACACCGCACGGCCTCGGACTGCCACGCCATGCCTCGCTCCGCAAGCCCGTCCCAGATGTCCAGGCGGGACTTGACCATGCCGTCGGCCCGCTTGTTCCACGGGTTGAGGGTCTGGCAGAACGTGCGCTGGCGGCGGACCTTCCGGCCGCAGCCGGGGCAGGGCAGGTTCTTGATGAACTGGCGCTTCACTTCCTCGAAGCGGATCGTCTCGGTGTACATCAGCGGTCATCTCCGTCGCCGAGCGCGTCGTGCGCCTCCATGAAGCGCGTCATCTGCCCGGTCGCCTCTTCGTCGAGCTCGCCGATCGCCGGCAGGTCGACTGACGTGTCATCGGCCGGGACGAACCGGGGCAGCGCCTCCTGCCCGGGCGCCGGCCATGCGCGCCTGCTCCCGCCGGGTGGCAGCTCGTATCCGCTGCGCCGGATGAGC
>DATKQH010000217.1:0-24143 GCA_035532775.1 Streptosporangiaceae bacterium | reverse complement strand
AGCCATTGTGGGCGTCGGGAACTGTGCGAGTTCCCTCGTCCAGGGCGTGGAGTACTACAAGGACGCCGACCCGGCAAGCCGGGTGCCGGGCCTCATGCACGTCCAGTTCGGCCCTTACCACGTCGGGGACATTGAGTTCGTTGCCGCCTTCGACGTGGACGCCAAGAAGGTCGGAAGGGACATCGCTGAGGCGATCGTCGCCAGCGAGAACAACACGATCACGATCTGCGACGTGCCGCCGACCGGCGTCACGGTGCAGCGGGGCCCGACCTACGACGGCCTCGGCGAGTACTACCGCGAGATCATCACCGAGTCGGACGAGAAGCCGGTCGACGTGGTGCAGGCGCTCCGCGACACGCGGGCCGACGTGCTTGTCTCCTACCTGCCGGTCGGCTCGGAAGAGGCGGACAGATCCTACGCCCAGTGCGCGATCGACGCGGGCGTGGCGTTCGTCAACGCGCTCCCGGTCTTCATCGCCTCCGACCCGGCGTGGGCGGCCAAGTTCACCGAGGCCGGCGTGCCGATCGTCGGTGACGACATCAAGTCCCAGGTCGGCGCGACGATCACGCACCGGGTGCTGGCCAAGCTGTTCGAGGACCGCGGGGTCGAACTGCTGCGCACCTACCAGCTCAACTTCGGCGGGAACATGGACTTCATGAACATGCTGGAGCGCAAGCGCCTGCAGTCCAAGAAGATCTCCAAGACCCAGTCGGTCACCTCCCAGATCCCGCACGAGATGGCGAAGGCGGACGTGCACATCGGCCCGTCGGACCACGTGCCGTGGCTGGACGACCGCAAGTGGGCCTACGTGCGGCTTGAGGGCCGCTCGTTCGGCGACACCCCGCTGAATCTGGAGTACAAGCTCGAGGTCTGGGACTCGCCGAACTCGGCCGGCGTGATCATCGACGCCGTCCGCGCCGCGAAGATCGCGAAGGACCGCGGCATCGGCGGCCCGATCACCTCCGCGTCGTCCTACTTCATGAAGTCGCCGCCCGAGCAGTACAGCGACGACGTCGCCCGCGAGTCGGTCGAGAAGTTCATCCGCGCCGAGATCGACCGCTAGCACCTGCGAGCATCACCTCGTTACGGCCGGGCGTCGTTTGGCGCCCGGCCGTAACCTGATCACGTGGATTGCTGCTCAGACCATGATCGTGGTCGTTGTTCAGTCGTGGTGACTGATAGTCGTCCGCGATCATGGGCTCCAGAGGTCCCGGCGTGACAGCCGATGCCCATGCTCCGGCGGCAAGATCCTCCTTCATCGGCGACCTGCGCACGGTGCTGGCCGGGAGCGGCTTCCGCAAGCTCTTCGCGACCCGGCTGAGCTCGCAGGCCGGCGACGGGCTGTTCAACGCCGGCCTGGGCGCCTACGTCTTCTTCAACGCGACGACCTTCCCCGATCCCGCCGCCGCCGCGACCTCGTTCGCCGTGCTCTACCTGCCGTACTCGCTGATCGGGCCATTCGCAGGCGTCTTTATCGACCGCTGGTCACGCCGCCAGATCCTGCTCTGGTCGGCGCTGCTGCGAGCCGGCTTCGCCGCGCTCACCGCCGTCTTCGTCGTCACCGGCACACTGGGCCTGCCGATCTGGCTCGCGGCGCTCGTCGTCCTCGGCGTCAACCGGTTCTTCCTGTCCTCGCTGTCCGCCGCGCTGCCGCACGTCGTCGCGGCCGACGAGCTGGTCATGGCGAACTCGGTCGGTCCGACCTCGGGCACCGTGGTGGCGTTCATCGGCGGGATCGCCGGCATCGGAGTGCGCCTGGCAACCGGTACAGGTCAGACTGGCTCAGCGGTAACGCTGCTTGCCGCGGCGCTGTGCTATCTGCTGGCCGGGCTCAGCGCGACGCGGATGTCGCGGACCTCGCTCGGGCCCGACCTGGGCGAGGCGCACCTGGGCAGCGTGGTGGTGGAGCTTGAGGGCGTCGCCGCCGGCCTGCTCGCCGGACTGCGGCATGTCTGGCACCGGCGCCCTGCCCGGGCAGCCCTCACCGCTACGGGCGCCCATCGCTTCCTCTACGGGATCCTGCTGCTGATGTCGATCCTGCTGTACCGGAACTACTTCTATCCGGGCAGCAGCGGGAACGATGCACTCAAGCATTTCCTGCCGGTCGTGGTCAGCTCGGCGCTGGGCTACGGCGCGGCAGCCTGGCTCACGCCGATCGTCACCAGGCGGCTGGCGAACACGGCCTGGATCACGGTCCTGCTCGCGGCCGGGGGAATCGTCACGGCGGCGCTCGGGCTGACCTTCGGCCAGGCCGAGTTCATCGCGATCGGGTTCGGGCTCGGCGTGGTGGCCCAGGGGGTGGCGATCTGCACCACCACGATCCTCCAGCAGGAGATGGAGGACGACTTCCGCGGCCGCGTGTTCTCGGTCAACGACATGCTCTACAACGTCGCGTTCGTCCTCGGCGCGGCGCTGAGCGCCGCATTCATGCCGGTGACCGGCCGGTCGGTGCCGATGCTGCTCATCGTGGGGTGCGGCTACCTGCTCGCCGCGGCCGGCTACCGGCTGACGGCCGGTCAGCTGCGACCGGCGGCCCCGCCATCGCCCGGTTCCTCGCTAGGTGGTTCCGTGGGCGGCGACTCCCCGGCGGGTAGTTCCCCGGCCGGCGCCCCGTCGGACGACAGGCCGGACTCGCGGGCCCAGCGCAGCAGTTCCTGAACTGCGCGGTCATGGCCGAGCGGGCCGTGCTCCATCCGCAGCTCGAGCAGGAACGCGTAAGCCTTGCCGACCAGCGGCCCCGGCTTGATGTCGAGCAGTGCCATGATCTCGGTGCCGTCCAGGTCGGGGCGGATCGCTGCCAGCTCCTCCTGCTGGTTGAGCTCGGCAATCCGGCGCTCGAGGGCGTCGTAGCTGCGGGCCAGCCGCTCCGCCTTGGCCTTGTTCCTGGTCGTGCAGTCGGCCCTGGTCAGCGCGTGCAGGCGGGGCAGCAGCGGGCCGGCGTCCGTGACGTAGCGGCGGACCGCGGAATCGGTCCACTCGCCGGTGCCGTACCCGTGGAACCGCAGGTGCAGGCTGATCAGCTTGGCGACAGCCGCCGTCACGTCGTTGGGAACCCGCAGTTCCTTGAGGCGCTTCCGCGCCAGCTTCGCCCCGACCGCGTCGTGATGGTGGAAGGCGACCCGGCCGTCGGGCAGCAGCGACCTGGTCGCCGGCTTGCCGATGTCGTGCAGCAGCGCGGCCAGCCGCAGCCGCACGTCCCGCTCCAGGCCGTACCGCTCTTCCAGCTCGATGGCCTGGTCCAGCACCGTGAGCGAGTGCCGGTAGACGTCCTTGTGCCGGTGATGCTCGTCTCGCTCCAGCCGCAGCTTCGGTACCTCGGGCAGGAAATGGTCGGCGACGCCGGTCTGGACCAGCAGGTCGATCCCGGCCGACGGGCCGCCGGGGCGGCTCGCGCGCAGCAGCTTCTCGAGCTCGACGCCCATCCGCTCGGCCGACACAATCTCCAGCCGCCAGCCGAGCTCGGCCATCGCCAAGCGGACTTCCGGTGTCGGCGTGAGACCTAGCTCGGCGACGAACCGCGCGGCCCGCAGGATCCGCAGTGGGTCGTCGTTGAACGAGTCCACCGCCCGGCCGGGCGTGCGCAGTATCTTGTCGCGCAGGTCCGCCAGACCGCCGAACGGATCGACCAGCTCGTTCGCTGGCAGCCGCGCGGCCATGGCGTTGACCGTGAAGTCCCGCCTGGCCAGGTCGGCGATGAGCGAGGTCTCGTAGCGGACATCCGGCTTGCGCGAGTTGCCCTGGTACGCCTCGCTGCGGTAGGTCGTGATCTCGAAGAGGGTGTCACCCTTGCGCAGCCCCACGGTGCCGAACTTGATTCCGACCGGCCAGGTGGCATCGGCCCAGTCCGTTGTGATCTCGAGCACGCGCTCTGGCCGCGCGTCCGTCGTCAGGTCCAGATCGCTGTGCGGCCGCCGCAGGAACGCGTCGCGGACCGGACCGCCGACCAGCGCCAGTTCGTGCCCCTCCCGGACGAAGATCCGGGCGAGCTCGTCGGCTCGCCGCAGGCCGGCGGACAGCGCCGACTTCAGCAGGGCCTTGGCCGCACGCTGCTGTTCCGGCGTCACAGGAGTGAGATCGTGCACGGGCATCGAGGGTAGGCGCTAGGTCGGTGCGGCCGAAATCCGGGATGCCAGGACGGCGCACCGGACTATCCAGTGCCGCAGGGGAAAGGTACGGGTCGTGCACCAGTTTGGCATGCGGGCACGTCCCGGCCATGGTCTGGTTGACCGGTAGTGAACACCGGACTGCCCGGCACGGTCGCCGACCGCAATAACATGTGCGCCATGGCCCGCTCGCACGTCGCCAGGCATCTGCCTGGCCAGGTACCAGCCAGGACGCTGGCGGTGCCACTGCCCCGCCGGGCGCGGCGGGGCAGGTCAATGCGGCGGGGCAGGTCAATGCGGCTGGGCAGGCGGGCAGGACTGACCAGTCCGGTGCGCGGGGTCGCTGCGGCGGCGGTCGTCGCGCTCTGCGCAGTGCTCCCCCTGCTGGCCAGCTCGGCTGATGCTCAGGCAGCAACCGATCAGCCGGCGGCGCAGGGCCAGCCCGCCAGCGGTCCGCTCGCGCTCACCGTCACGTCGGTGAGCCCGTCCTACG
Source organism: Streptosporangiaceae bacterium (assembly GCA_035532775.1). Taxonomy (GTDB): domain Bacteria; phylum Actinomycetota; class Actinomycetes; order Streptosporangiales; family Streptosporangiaceae; genus Chersky-822. Next base: position 19,547 of record DATKQH010000217.1, on the reverse strand, counting down.
CGGAGCAGGGCCACCAGGTCACGATCACCGGGCGGGTCAAGAACACCTCCGGCTCGGCCGCCAGCGCACTGTCGGTGCAGCTGCTGTCATCCCGGACCCGGCTGGGGTCGCGGCTGGAAATGGAGAATTTCGCGGCCGGCAGCTACCCGCTAGGGGAGACACCGGTCAGCATCGCGCCCGTCACCCGGCTGGCCCTCGGCGCGGGCAAGAGCTGGGACTGGACCATCACGTTCCCGGCCAGCGCTCTCGGACTCAGCTGCTTCGGTGTCTATCCGCTGACCGCCCAGGTCAGTGACGTCGCCCTGAGCGTGGCCAGCGAACCGATACCGCTGCCGTACTGGCCGACGAAGACCGGCGCCTGCTCGGGCGAGCCCCGGCCGCGGCCGTCCGCGATCTCCTGGATCTGGCCGCTGATTGACACCCCGCACCAGGATGCGTGCCGCGGCCTGATCGACAACAGGCTCGCCGCGAGTATCGTACCGGCTGGGCGGCTGGGCTCCCTGCTGGCTGTCGGCGAGCGCTACTCCGCCAGGGCCGGACTGACCTGGGCCATCGATCCCGCGCTGCTGGACAGCGTGCGGGTGATGCGGAAGCCGTACCCGGTCGGGTTCTCCGCCACGTGCGGTGCGGAACCGCAGCATCCCGCCAGCCGCGACGCCACGCGCTGGCTGGCGGGCCTGGTGAAGGGGACCAGCGGCCAGCCCGTCTTCGTCACTCCGTACGCGGACGCTGACATCGCGGCGCTGACCAGGGCCGGCAACAGCACGGACCTGCAGTTGTCCTTCACCGACGCCGATGAGGTCGGGCAGGACATGCTCGGCCGCAGGGCCGTTCCCGCCAGCCTCCCGGCCGGGCGGCGGCAGCTCTCCGCGATTGCCTGGCCAGCGGGCGGGATCGCTAGTGGCGCGCTGCTCGACAACCTCGCGACCGCGAACGTCAACACGGTGATCCTGACCGCTCCCGCCGTCCCGCCGGTCAGTTACACGCCAGGCGCGGTGGCCAGCACGCTCCCCGGGACCGGCCAGCGGCTGCACGTGCTGCTGGCCGACCATGCCATCACGGCCCTGCTCGGGTCGAAGGCGGCCACGTCGCGCACGGCCGGCGCGATCTTCAGGGTCAGCCAGCTGTACCTGGCCGAGACCGCGATGATCGCCGCCGAGGCACCGGGGACGCCGAGGCCGATCGTGGTCGCACCGCCCAGACGCTGGGACCCAGCGCGCAGGCTCGCGAGCGGCCTGCTCGCCGATACCGTGCAGGCCCCGTGGCTGCGGCCCTCGACGACAGGCCAGCTGGTGACGATGCCACCCGAGCACGTCTACAAGCAGCTGACCCAGTCCGAGTCCAGCAACGAGCTCTCGGCGAAGCTGCTGCGCAAGGTAGCCAAGCTGGATCGCAGGATCGTGCTGCTCCAGTCGATCCGGGTGACGCCCGATCCGGCGCTCGAGCGTGCCGTCTTCAGCATCGAGTCCTCTGCCTGGCGGGGCAAGGCCGTCAAGCATGCGCGCGCGCTGCTGGCGCGCACGTCGCGGTACGTCGAAAGCCAGCTCAAGGGCGTGTCCATCGGCGGCGGCGCCCCGCATGCCACGTACCACGTCACCTTCGGCGGCAAGACCAGCGCGGTGCCCGTGGCGATCAAGAACAACCTGCGCTACTCGGTCAAGGTCGGCCTGCTGGTCAAGGCCAGCAACGCCAGGGTGAACGTGGAGCCAAGCTCGCTCGTGATTCCCAAGCTCAGCTCGTCCACGGTCAAGCTGACCGTGCACGTCGAGTCGAAACAGGGCAGGATCCGGCTGAGCCTGATCGTGCTGAAGGGGTCCCTGGCCGGGCATCCGCTGCCCGCCTACCCGCTGATCGTCCTGGTCCACCCGACCGACTTCGGCACTGTCGCGCTGGTCATCTGCGCCGCGGTGCTCGCCTTGTTCGTCATCGGCTCCGCTTTCCGGGCGATCAGGCACGGACGAGCGGAGCCCGAGCCGGCTGGCGCACCACCGGCGCCGACTGACCCGCCGGAGCTCCTTGAACTGCCGGAACCGCCAGTTCCGGCCGGCGCGCAGGCATCGCCGGCTGAGCCGCCCGGTTCGCCGCCTGGTGAGCCGGCGCTCGATGATCCGACCGCCGTCTACGAGTCGCATGCGGCCGGGGCGACGGGGGCCACCTGGCCGAACTCACCGTCTGGCCGGATCGCGCCGCCTGACCCGCGGGGAACGCTAGCGGGTGACGGCCGGATCGCGGAGAGTGGTTTCGTAGATCTGGGTAATAGGCCCGAACATATAGATAGCGTCGGTCATGACCAATCCGAGCTGACTTCCGCTGGCCCCACGGTCAGCGATCAGGAGCCAGCAGCGCCTAGCCGCCGAACGACGGAGGAGCGCAGATGAGCTCGCCAGGATCCGAGGCCAGGCCAGCATCGGCCGATGCGGGTCAGGGCCAGGGATTCCGCGCTGGCAACGGCGAGAACGGCGCTGGCCAGCATCGCCGCTCGTCGGGCGGCCGGGCGCCTGGCGCGCACCGCGCGAGCAAGGCCGATGGCCTGATCCCCGGGTTCGGCCGGGCGCGCGGCAGGCCGGACAGCGGAACCCGGCGCGAGCCAGGCCCGTATCCGGCCGACGTGCCGTCTTCCGGAGAGGCCGGGCTGACCACCGGAAGCTACGGCCTGAGCGTGGAAGGCGAGCTCGCCGAGGCCGAGTTCGCCCGCGCCGACTACGGCACGGCCAGGCCGGCGGAAGGCGTGGCCAGCGCCAGCCTGGTGCGATCCAGCGCGGTGATGGCGCTCGGCACCCTGGCGTCCAGGGTGACCGGCATGCTCAGGACGGTCGTGCTCGTGCCGGCGCTCGGCGCGTACGCCCTCGCCAATGCCTACAACGTGTCCAACACGCTGCCTAACACGGTCTACAACCTCGCCATCGGCGGCATCCTGGCCTCGGTCATCGTGCCGCTGCTGGTGAGTGCCGCTAAGCGGGATGGCGATCGAGGCGAGAACTACAGCCAGCGGATGTTCACCCTGGTCACCGTGATCCTGGCGGTGATCACGCTGATCGCGACCGCGGCGGCCGGGCCGATCGCCACGCTCTTCGGCTGCGCCTCGAAGGCGTGCTCCGGATCGCCTGCGGCGGCCGACTACCGGCACGTCCTGATCATCTTCTCGTACTTCTTCATCCCGCAGATCTTCTTCTACGGAGTGAGCTCGCTCGCCGGTGCCGTCCTGAACGCCCGGGGCCATTTCGCCGCTCCGATGTGGACGCCGGTCATCAACAACATCGTGGTCATCGCGGTCACGGTCGCCTTCATGGTCACCACCGGGGTCTTCTCAGGCGCGCACCCGGACGTCACCTCCATCACCCCGCTGGAAGTGCAGCTGCTCGGCATCGGCACCACGCTCGGAATTGTCGCCCAGACCGTGGCGCTGATCCCGGCGCTGCGGCGGGTCGGCTTCCGATGGCACCCGCGGTTCGACTTCAGGCGCGCGGACGTGTCCGAGATCGGCAGGATGGCCGGCTGGATGTTCGGCTACATCCTCACGACCCAGGTAGCCTTCTTCGTCACCGTCAAGGTCGCCGACCATGCCAACCTGCCCGGTCAGACGCATGGCGTCGGCGCGGGCTACACCGCGTACGCCAGCGCCTGGATGCTCTTCCAGCTCCCCTACGCCATCGTCGCCATCTCGGTCATCACCGCGCTGCTGCCCAGGATGAGTGCCAACGCATCGGACCGGAGATATGACCTGGTCAAGTCCGACTTCTCGACTGGCGTCCGGCTCAGCTCGGTCATCGTGGCGCCAGCGGCGCTCGTGCTCGCCGCGCTCGGCCCGTCGATCGCCGTGGTCATGTTCGCCTGGGGCAACACGAACCTGGTGAGTGCCAGATACTTCGGCTTCGTTTTCTCGATCTTCTCGCTCGGCCTGGTGCCGTACATGCTCTTCCAGCTGCTGCTGCGGGTGTTCTACTCGCTGCACGACAGCAAGACTCCCGCGCTCGTCGGCGTCGCAACCATGATCGTCAATGTCGGCGCGAACCTCATCGCGCTGGCCATCGTCCCGAGGCAGGACGTCGTCGCGGCGCTCGGCGTCGGCTTCGGCCTGGCCAACCTGGTCGGCAGCGTGATCGCCTGGCGGGTACTCAGCCGGCGCCTGGGCGGCCTGGCCGGTCGGCAGATCGGCGGCAGCCTGCTCCGGATGCATGCCGCCGCCGGGCCGGCCGCCCTCTTCGCGCTCGCGATCGCCGTGACCGCTAACGCGGTATTCGCACCAGGGAAACTCTACTCAGCGCTAGTGGTCGTAGCTGGCGGCATCGGTGCCCTGCTGCTGTACGTGATGTTCTCCCGCGTGCTGCGGGTTACCGAGGTGACTGATCTGACTGGCATGGTGCGGTCGCGGCTGCACAGGTAAGGTGTGCGGCAGGTGCTGCCGGACCCAGCATTCTGCTGCGTGCCCTTTGGTCTCCGGCTGGTAACGGTTTGCGGGGCGGTAGGGTGGCAGCGGAGCACCCGGGCATGTTGTGCCGCATCATTGAATTGTCCAGACCCGCCGACCAGCTTCCGGCACCAGGAGGAAGCGTCGAGAGCCTGACCTGACTCGGCGCGATAGACCGATGACCACGTATGCGTCAGCGCCAGGCACTCGGCTCGGCGGTCGTTACCGGCTTGAGGACCGGATCGCCGCCGGCTCTGGCTGGGATGCGTGGAAGGCCATCGACGAGACGCTGGCCCGCGCTGTCACCGTGTTCACGTTCGCCGCGGGATTCCCCAGGGTCCGCGACGTCGTCACCGCCGCTCGGGCGGCCAGCAGGCTGACTGATCCGCGGCTGGCCCAGGTGTTCGACGTGGAAGACGACTGGGACCACGCCTACATCGTCATGGAATGGGCTGCCGGAGAGACGCTCGGCGACCTGCTGTCGCAGGGACCGCTTGAGCCGTTCCGGGCCGCCAGGATGATCGCCGAGGCGGCCGCCGCGCTGTCCTCGGCTCATGCCGCCGGCGTCGCGCACATCTGCCTGTCGCCCGGTTCCGTGCGGTGGAGCCAGACCGGCGAGGTCAAGGTAGTCGGCCTCGGCATCGATGCCGCGCTGTCGGGTGCCTCCGCTGACGAGCCCGTCATCTGCGACACCCAGGGCCTCGGCCGGCTGCTCTACGCGGCGCTGACCGGCTACTGGCCAGGGCCTGAGTATCCGTCGCTGCCGCCGGCGCCCGTCGCCGGCGGGGAGCCGTGCAGCCCGCGCCAGGTCGTGGCCGGCATACCGCCCGTGCTTTCTGACCTCACCTGCCGCGCCATGCAGCTGCGTTCCAGCGAGGCGGATCAGTACCTGACCAGCCCCCGGGAACTCGGGCGTGCGCTCCTGGCCACGCTGCCCCCGGCGCCGATGCCAGCGGCTGCCGCACCACCACCGTGGCGGGATCAGGCGGCGAGGACGCGAGAAGATCGCTGGCCCCGCGAGGCTCAGCCGTACCGCGAGGCTCAGCCGTACCGCGAGGCTCAGCCGGACCGTGACGCTGGCTGGTCGGGCGGAATGGCCGACACCGACTGGTCCGCGGACGATGGCGGGTACGAGGGCCAGCGTCGGTCGGCCAGGCAGGGACGGAGACGGGCCGAGCCAGCCGGACGGGCTCCGGGCCGACGGCTGGCGCCTGCCGGTATCCCGGGCAGGTTCACCAAGGGCATCGTCGTCACGGTGAGCGTGCTCGTGCTGGCCGCGATCGCTGCCTTCACGTTGTGGCCGAGCGGCGGATCGACCAAGGGCCAGCCGAACCCGCGACGGAGTACTCCGCTGACGTCGGCGAGCCTGCTGCGGCCCGCGGGAGCCAGCGGCTTCGACGCGCTCACCAGCCCGTCGGCTGATCGCGGCAACGAGGACAGCCAGAACGCGAAGTTCGCGATCGACAGCAGCCTGCGCACCGAGTGGAGCTCCCAGTGGTACCTGAGCCCTGAGTTCGGGCAGCTCAAGGCCGGCTCCGGTCTGATCATCGACATGGGCCGGGCGGTCAAGTTCAGCACCGTCACCGTCACCTTCAACTCGGAGCCGGGAGCGCGTGTCAAGCTGCTTATCGGCAACTCCTCTGCCCGGAGCAAGCAGAATCTGGACTCTATGACGACGGTGGCGTCAGCCAGCAACCCGATGGGAACTGTCACGTTCCATGTCACGAGCACGGCGGCCGGACGGTACCTGGTGATCTGGTTCACCAGGCTGGCACCGGCACCAGGTTCGAACGGCAAGTTCGAGGCCCAGATCTTCAATGTCGCCGTCAAGGGCACGCCCGCTGCCTAGTGCGATTCCCGGCCTGGTGCGGTCCGGGCCTGCCGATGGCATGGCTCCTGGTGCGACAGGTCGGCTGCATAGTTCAGGTGGCTGGGTGCATCGTTGTTGCTGGCCACTAAGCTACGACAGGCGGATCGCCTTGTCCCGGCGTAGCTAGGACGAGGTACGAGCTCCGCAGTCCAGAGGCAGCCCGCACGGGCAGTCGTGGCACCGGCAGACCGGGAGAAGCGACGGAATCGCAGGAGCCTGGCAGCACAGGGGCCGATAGGCCCCCGCCCGCGCCACGCCAGGCTCCGGGCAACCCGCCGGCGGCACGCGGATCTGCTGTTGCTTACCCCCGCACCGAGCTCAGTGACGCTGAGCTGCTGAAGCTGCAAGTCAATGGCGACCCCGACGCCTTCGGTGAACTGTTCACCCGGCACAGGGACCGGCTGTGGGCTGTTGCCGTCCGGACGCTGAATGACCCCGAGGACGCGGCGGATGCGATGCAGGATGCGATGATCTCGGCCTTCAGGCGCGCGGCGAGCTTCCGCGGGGAATCCGCCGTCACGACCTGGCTGCACCGGATCGTCGTGAACGCCTGCCTGGACCGGATGCGCCGGCGCACAGCTCGGCCAGAGGTCGTCGGCGGTGACGAGCGGCTGCTCGACACGATCGCGTCGGCGGACGCCGGTGCTGATCCGGCGGCAGGAAGTGAGATATCGCTGGAGGTGATGGCCGCGCTCCGCCGGCTGCCGCACGATCAGCAGGTCGCGCTCGTGCTCGTCGACATGCTCGACTACCCAGTCGCCGATGCCGCCCAGATAATTGGCGTCGCGCAGGGCACAGTCAAGAGCCGGTGCGCGCGTGGCCGCGCCAGGCTGCTGCCCAGGCTCGCCCACCTGCGTCAGTCCGGTGATATCACGGCTCGTCCCAGCGTCCCTGGTCAGCCGGGTGTCCCTGGTCAGCCGGGTGTCCCTGGTCAGCCCGGCGTTGATGGCCAGCCGGGCGGGCCAGGTCAGCAAGCCCCCGGCGAGCCGGCTAACCCCGCCCTAGCGGACCCATCCGCCGATTCCGCCCAGGGGCCGCGGAACCAATTCGGTCCAGGATCCGTCCTACCTGCGCGGAAGGGGGGTGACGAGGAAGAGTGAGGCGCCATGTCAGCGCGGAGGTCCTGGCCCTGTATCGGGAGGGCGCGGTCAGCGCGAGGAGGGCTACCGGGATCGAGTCACACCTGTCCGGTTGTACCCGATGCGCGGGCATTATCAGCGATCTCGCCAACGTCTCGGCCCTCCTCACGGCAACCCATCTGCCGCCGATGCCCGATGTACTCGTTGTCCGGATCCAGACGGCAATCGCCAGCGAGTCGGTCCTGCGCGCCGCCAGCAACCCGGCCCAGGCGACGCGAACCCAGGCAGCCGGTGCCGCCGCGGCTAGCGGGGCAGGTGCGGGCCCGACTGGCGCGGGCGCCGCCGGTGCCGGCGAGGTCGGTGCCGCCGGCCGGGAGCACATACCTGGTCGTCCCGATCTACCGGAGCGGGCCGGCCGCGGCGCGCGGCGTTTCCGCATGCCCCGCCTGTCGTCACCGGCGCTGCTCCGTACCCTGGCCGTGACGGGCGCGGTCGTTATCGTCGCTGGTGGCGGTTTCCTCCTCGCTAATAGCCAGACCGCGTCGGAAACCTCAGCCGGCAGCGGCCAAAGGACGGCGGCACCCCGCAGGCCCTCCGTGAGTAACGTGCCCGCGGCCCACGGACGCGCCAACGGGCCTATTTATGCCAGTTACCGCCTTAATGGAAAGGTTGTCACTACCAACGCCATAGCCAGCCATACAAACTTCACCAGGGCTTCCCTGGCGAGTCAGGTGCGCAGGGATGTGGCAAGTTCGTCCATCCTGGCGCAGGGCTTCACCGGCTCGCATGCCGGGGGACCTGCGCCGACGAAGTCGACCGTCGGCGGCGTCAGCCTCTCCAAGCTCGAGGGCTGTCTCAACCGAGTGGCGGCGGGGCGGAAGGTGCTGCTGGCCAACGTCGCACGATATGTGGGCCGCCCCGCGACGGTCATCGTCTTGAAGTCGCTGACAGCCGGTGTCCTCGATGTCACCATCGTTGGCCTCTCTTGCTCGGCCTCGAACTCCGACGTCATCTCGCGGACGACGGTCCCGACTAGCTAAGAGACCGGAAGCGGGAATCTGTAAGGCGCGTGTTCCGTTGATTCCGATGCAGTTCAACGAAGGAGTTGCCAGAAGTGACCGACGTTCGGGATGTCATCATTATCGGCTCAGGGCCGGCCGGCTACACGGCAGCTCTTTATGCCGCACGCGCGCGGCTGAACCCGCTGGTGTTCGAGGGCTCGGTGACAGCGGGCGGTGCGCTGATGAACACCACCGACGTGGAGAATTTTCCTGGCTTCCCCGACGGAATCCTCGGCCCCGATCTGATGGACTCCATCAGGAAGCAAGCCGAGCGGTTCGGCGCCGAGCTGATTGCCGACGATGTGATCGAGGTGGACCTGACCGTCACGCCGAAGATCGTGAAGACGGCTGACTCGGTCTATCAGGGCCGAGCGATCATCATTGCCAGTGGCTCGAGCTATCGCGAGCTCGGCGTCCCCGGTGAAAAGCGCCTGGCCGGCCACGGCGTCTCCTGGTGCGCGACATGCGATGGGTTCTTCTTCCGTGAGCAGGACATCGCGGTGATCGGCGGCGGCGACTCCGCCATGGAAGAGGCGACATTCCTGACCAGGTTCGCCCGGTCCGTGACGATTGTCCACCGCAGGGACAGCCTGCGAGCCTCGAAGATCATGCAGGACCGAGCCTTGTCCAACCCGAAGATCCGGTTCGCCTGGAACAGCGAGGTGGCGGAGATGATCGGCGAGGACAGGGTTACCGGTCTGCGTCTGCGGGATATCACGACCGGCGCAGAGACCGTCCTGCCCGTTACTGGGGTTTTCGTCGCTATTGGTCATGATCCGCGTAGTGAATTGTTCAAGGACCAGTTGGTCAGCGACGGCGATGGCTACCTGCTGGTGGAGCAGCCATCAGCGCGGACCGCGATACCCGGCGTCTTCGCCGCGGGCGACGTGGTCGACCGGCACTACCGCCAGGCCGTGACCGCCGCCGGGACGGGATGCACGGCCGCACTCGACGCCGAGCGGTGGCTGGCCGACGAGCCTGCCTGAGACCTTCAGTTCCTGCGGGCTCCGTAGCCCGCAGCAGACCAAGTAGCAATGAGAGGAAGTCCGGAACGTGGGCGCAGGAACCAAGGCAGTAACTGACTCGACCTTCGAGTCCGATGTGCTGAAGAGCACCAAGCCCGTGCTGGTTGACTACTGGGCCGAGTGGTGCGGCCCGTGCCGGCAGGTTGCTCCTGTGCTCGAGGAGATCGCGATCGAGTACGCCGGCAAGATCGACATCGTCAAGCTGAACGTGGATGAGAATCCTGAGGTCGTGCGGACCTACGGGATCATGAACATTCCCACGCTGACGGTGTTCAAGGACGGCCAGGTTGTCAAGGAGATCGTCGGGGCTAAGCCGAAGTCGGCTCTGCTCCGTGAACTCGAAGACTTCCTGGGCTGACGAGCCTGATTCTCAGCCGACGCCGGCCGCTGTGCGTGTGACCCCGCCATAGCTTCTCGCCTAGGGCGAGGGAGTAGCTAGGCTAGGCGAGCCGCAGCGGCCGGTCCGGCGTCATGGAGCCAAGCAGGCGCTCGAGGGCGACTTCCACGTCCTCGCGCCACGACATGGCTGTCTTCACCTCCAGCCGCAGCCGCGGGTAGCGAATGTGCGAGCGGACCGTCTTGAAGCCGACAGCCAGCAGGTAGTCCGCGGGCGTCACGCAACTGAGCCCGTCTGGCTTGAGATCGCCGAACGCCTCGACCGCCCTGATCCCGCGTCGGCTCAGGTCCTTGACGACGCCCTGGACGAGCATCCGGCCGAGGCCGCCCCCGGTGAACTCGGCGAGAATGTGCGCGGTCATGAGCAGAACGGCGTCAGCGCTGACCGGGCTGGTAGGAAAGGCGACCGAACGGGGAACGTACTGCGGCGGCGCGTAGAGCACGAATCCTGCTGCCACACCATCGACATAGACGATCTTTCCGCAACTGCCCCATTGCAGCAGCACGCTGGAGACCCACGATTCCTTCTCCAGTGACGCCTCGCCAACCTCCAGCGCGCGGGCCTGGCCGACTGGGTCAAGTTCCCAGAAGACGCAGCGACGGCACCTGGACGGCAGATCGTCAAGATTGTCAAGGGTGATACTCGCAAGGCGGCGCGACAACGGGCACCTCTGTTAGTGCTACAGCTGAGTGACGGGCAGCGCCGGTCATCCCTGATCCTGAGAGCGGCAGACTGGCTCAGACCTTGAGCCCGGCAAAACCATCGTACTCGGGTTGCCTCGCGCGGTGGCGGCGTTCCCGACCGGATCAGCCAGCAGGCCCGCACACCACTCTCCCGGCGAGCGAATCGCTCGCGGCGCTCGATAGCCTGTGCCGATGACACCTGGACGCAAGAGCTTTGGCAGTGACAATCACGCGGGTGCGCACCCCGAGGTGATCCAGGCGATCGCGGCGGCGAACGCCGGGGACGCCGCACCCTACGGTGACGACGAGCTGACGACCCGGGCCGCTGGTGACCTGTGCGCTGTCTTCGGCGCGGCCGGCGCCTTCTTCGTGTTCAACGGCACGGCGGCCAATGTTCTCGGGGTGAGCCTGCTGCTCAGGCCGTTCGACGCGGTTATCTGCGCGGACTCGTCTCACCTGAACGTGGACGAGTGCGGGGCCACCGAGCGCGTTCTCGGCAACAAGCTGCTGTCCGTAGCGACACCTGACGGCAAGCTGACGCCGGAGCTGATTTCGGACAGGCTGACCGGCCGCGGCGATGAGCACCGCGTTCAGCCGCGAGTAGTCGAGCTGGCGCAGGTGACTGAGGTAGGAACCTGCTACTCCCTGGACGAGCTGCGCGCTCTCAGCGAGCTGTGCAGAACAGAAGGCATGTACCTGTTCATGGACGGCGCCAGGCTGGCGAATGCTGCTGCCTATCTGGACTGTGAGCTCGCGGAGCTTGCGGCTAACGTCGACGTGCTGAGCTTCGGCGGCACGAAGAACGGCGCGGTGGCCGCGGAGGCTGTCCTCGTCATGCGCCAGCACCTGAGCGCCGACGTGCCGTACCTGCGCAAGCAGCAGATGCAGCTCGGCTCGAAGATGCGCTTTATGGCGGCGCAGTTCTCCGCTCTGATCGAGGACAAGCTCTGGCTGCGCGGCGCGCAGCATGCGAATGCGATGGCCGCCAGGCTGGCCGCTGGCGTGGCCGACGCGCCGGGCGTGACGGTGCGATACGCGGTGCAGTCCAATGCGGTGTTCGCCGCCCTGGCCCCCGAGCGAGTCCGGGCACTGCAGCGCGACTGGACGTTCTACACCTGGAGCCAGAGCGAGAGCGTCGTCCGCTGGATGACGGCGTTCGACACCACGCCCGAAGACGTGGACGCCTTCGTCGATGCGATCCGCGCAAGCGCGGCCGGATGACCGCGCTAGTTAGCTGAGCCGGTCAGGCGGCGCGGGCTGTCGTCCGCGGATCTCCGTTCCGTACGCATTCGATTACGTGCGGCCGAGCGGTGTTTCACGTGAAACCTCGCATCAGGCGCTGCCGCTGCTTCGGTCGACCGGCAGCGATCGCGCCCGCAGCCGGAGCTGAGAGGACCTGGCCTCGGCATCGCAGACCCGCGCCGGAATCGGCGGCCGGACTACTGTCGGCGACCGCACGCTGGACGCCAGCGCGGACCTGCTCGGCCGGGAGAGCCGCGGAACATCCGCGCCAGCATCGGACCCGCAGAGCGGGAACTCGCGCCAGCCTCGTCGGCTGCAGCGATGGACACTCCCGCCGGCATCATCGGCCGCAGCACCGCTGCAGTACTGGACGGCCGCCCCAGGACCGGACCGCGGCGCGGGAACTCGCGCCGGACGGGACCCGGGGCGCTCGACGCAGCGCCGACCCCGAGAGCAGCGCCGGTTGCCCGCCTACACCGGCGCCTTGCTGTTTCACGTGAAACCATGCGCCGCCAGGCCCGGACGCCGAGATCCGCGTCAGCCGGAGTCGCTCATGGACTAACCCGGCCGAGCCGAGGCCGTGAGGCGACCAGGCTCGGGGGCGGCCCGGTTGCGAAGCGGCGGGTCTTGCGCCGAGGCTGCGAACCACGCGGACGCAGAACAGCGCGGCGGCAGGTGCTGGCTCGAGTCTATGCCGTCTGGCTTGTCGGCCATTCGGGGGAAATGGTCTTCACGATGCGATCCAGATCGTCGAGCGAGGCGAACTCGACGACGATCTTTCCCTTACGCTGGCCCAGCTCGACCTTCACCCTGGTATCAAGCACATCGGCCAGCCGGTCGGCGAGATCTGTGAGCCTCGGCGCGACCGGTTGCTTGCGGACCTGCTGCCGACGAGCCTTGGCAGCATCCACGCCAAGCGCCACGATTTCCTCGACGGCGCGGACCGACAATCCCTCGGCCACGATCCGGTGGGCCAGCTGCTCCTGAGTCAGCGGATCCTCGATGCCGAGCAGCGCCCGGGCATGGCCCGCGCTCAGCACCCCGGCGGCTACCCGGCGCTGGACGGCGGGCGGCAGGTTCAGCAGCCGAATCGTGTTAGTGATGTGCGGCCGCGACCGGCCGATCCTGCGGGCCAGTTCCTCGTGCGTCGCCTCGAAGTCATCGAGCAGCTGCTGGTACGCCGACGCTTCCTCAAGGGGATTTAGCTGCTGACGGTGAAGGTTCTCGATCAGCGCATCCCTCAGGAGGTCGTCGTCAGAGGTCTCCCGCACGATCGCGGCTACCGACGTCAGTTCCGCCAGCTGGCATGCGCGCCAACGCCGTTCGCCCATCACGAGCTCGTACTCATCCGTGCCGGTGCGGCGGACGACCACGGGCTGCAGAAGCCCGACCACTTTGATCGATGCGGCCAGTTCCGCCAGCGTCTCCTCGTCGAAGATCTGCCTGGGCTGCCGCGGATTCGGGGCGATCGACGCGACCGGGATCTCGTCGAAGTACGCACCTGCCGGGCCGGAGACCTGCGCTGAGGGTGCCGGTGCGACGCCATCCGGCAGGTATCCGGTGGCTGGCGTATTCGCCTGTCCTGCCGGAGCGGTGGGGATAAGGGCACCAAGGCCCTTGCCTAGGCCCCGCCTCTGCTGCGACATATAGCTCTCCCTGCTGCCCGCACCAACTCCAGCCCGCACCTTCGCGCGGTCACCCGCCCGAACGACAGTCGCGTTTGCTAGCTGACCTACCGGCGGTGTGGCTCCTATCCTGCCAGGCAAATCCCCAAGACGGATCGGATCTTGCCGGGCCTGTGGATAAACGCGGGGATGTCTGCTCACCACTGCCGGGAGCGCTCGGCACCGACTGCGTGCCCCGGCGGGCGGGCGGCCGGTACGTCCAGAGCTACTGACCTCGGCCCGGCGCGGCCCGCCCATGACGAGCCGGCTGGTCCGCGGCTACGCCGTCGCAGCCTTGCTATTCCTGAACGCCATCTCCCTGGCGGCCTCGAGATACGCGAGGGCGCCACTCGAGCCCGGGTCGTACGTCATCACTGACTGGCCATAGCTCGGCGCCTCTGAGACCCTGACACTCCGCGGAATCACGGAACTCAGCACCAGCTCGCTGAAGTGGCTGCGGACTTCATCGGCGACCTGCGAGGCCAGCCTGGTCCTGCTGTCGAACATCGTCAGCAGGATGGTGCTGATCCTCAGATTCTGGTTCAGGTGGCTCTTCACCAGATCGACGGTTCGCAGCAGCTGCTCAAGTCCTTCAAGCGCGTAGTACTCGCACTGAATCGGAATGAGCACTTCCGGTGCCGCGACGAGGGCGTTGACGGTCAGCAGGCCCAGGGATGGCGGGCAGTCGATGAAGATGTAGTCGAGCTCGGACGAGTCGTACTGCGCTACGGCACGGGACAGCCTGGCCTCCCGCGCGACCAGCGGCACCAGCTCGATCTCGGATCCGGCTAGATCAATGGTCGCCGGCGCGCACAGCAACTGCGAGAATCCCTGCACGGGCCGGATAACATCGGCCAGCGGCATTCCGTCGACCAGGACGTTGTAGATCGACGACGTGCCCGACCTGTGCTCGACGTCAAGGGCAGTCGACGCATTGCCCTGCGGATCGAGATCGACGACCAGCACCCGCGACCCGTTCATCGCCAGGCTCGCCGCCAGATTGACTGCCGTGGTCGTCTTGCCGACGCCGCCTTTCTGATTCGCGATCGTCAGGATTCTGCAGGCCTCCGGTCGCGGCCAGGCCTGGCCGCCCGCCCTCGCCTTCATGGCCGCCTGAGCCGCTCGCGCGATCGGCGTATCAGCCGATGTGTCTGGCGCAGGAATGGCCACTTCGTCCTCACTCTCGCCAGCAGCGCTCAGCGCGCCGGAGTATGTACCCGCGATAATAGGGCCGCCCGAACCCTGAGTTGTCCGCCCGGCAGCAATAGATCCCTGACCAGCCGAGACCCACACCTGCCCTTCTCCGGGCATTGCCGGACCAGGCGGCGGCCGCGTCTCGCCCGTCCCCTGCGGCCCGGTCTCAGCCCCCCGCAATCTGGCCTCCGCCCCAGGCGATCCGGCCCCGGGCCCTTGCTCAGCGCGCCCGGCAGGACCGCCGGCACCGGCAGCGAACCAGCCCAGCGGAGCGCCGTGGCGAGGGACCAAGCGAGGGATCCCGGCCTCTTCTTCCAACCGCGTCGCCTCTGACGGCCCCGCGGCCGGCCCGGTGCTGTGGCCACGACTCCCATCAGCGATCGGCTCGTAGGGCCGCGATTCACGGCTCGGCTCGCGGCCCGCCGGGCCCGCGCCACGCACGGCAGCCGAACCCGCTTCAGGCCCGGCCCGTAGTCCCGCCTGCTGGACTGGAGCCGCCGCTTCACGTGAAACATGCTCGGGGCCGACGCCCGGAGGGCCAGCGTCGTGAGCGTGACCTCGCCTTCGTGCTGCGACATCGTCGGACGGCCAGCCCAGCCCGCTTTCCTCCCTGACCACGGACTGAGACACCGGAGCGGCCACGATCATGGCCCTACCCGGCCCAGAACCGCGCCGGCCAAGCAATGACGTCACATCGCCGGGCGTCGTCTCAGGCCAGCCCAGCCCTGGCCTTACGGCGCCGCCATCCCCCACCGCGACCGCGGCCTTCTCGCCGCCGGCCGACTGCTCGCGTCCCACCGCGCTGTCCGTGCTCGCCGCATCATCCGGGCCGGGCGGACCGACACTGCTTGTCCAACCCGGACGCTCTGCGCCTTCGTCTGGATGCGCCCACGGCCCGCTCGCCGCACCGGGGTCCCTCTGGGCATCAGTTTCACCCAAGGCACCGAGCTCACCCAAGGCACCGAGCTCACCTGGTGAATCAGCTTCACGCCGGGAACCAGGCTCGCTCTGAGCCCGGCTGACACGCCGGTCCCGGCGCCCGGCTTCCTCCGGCGGCGCATCGAAGAACGAGAAATCTCCCCCGGGCCTGACTACCGCGCCGACGCTCCGGGCCCCGCCAGCACGGCTGGCTCCGCCGGCAGCCAGCCCGCCGCTCGGCGCCGCAGTAGCACCTACCTGCCCCGGCCAGCCGATTCCGGCCGCCGGTGCGCCGCTGGCCGGGAGCATTCTGCTGGCACCGTTCGGATCAGGCCAGCCCAGGCCCCGTCCGGTTGCGGTCATCCGACACGTCACCTCGTCTGCACACTGGATTTCCGCGGGCAACCTCAGCCAGGCGGCTTGATCATCAACAGCCTAGGCCGCGCGCCTGTGGATCAGAGAGTAAGCCGGGCCTCATGTCCGTTGCTTAGGCCTGCGTCCGCGTCCCGGCCTGGGCACAAGGCTCGCATTCTGCCCTGTCCTGAACCGGACCACGGTCGCAGGCTGGTCGATCAGCCCGGCTCCGGCGGTGACGATCTCTATCCTGGTCGCACCAAGCCGGCGCAGCGCGGGCTGCGCCCGGTCCAGTTCCTGTTCGGCTGAAGCGCCCTTGATCGCGAGCACCAGCCCGCCAGGGCGTGCCAGCCCGGCGGCGAGGCCGGCGACACGGTCCAGGCTCGCCACCGCACGCGACGTCACGACGTCCGCCTCGATCTCGCCGGCGAGTTTCTCGGCGCGACCTCGCCGCACCTGCGCGTTGCTGAGTCCCAGCTTCGCTATGCACTCCTCCAGGAACGCGGTCCGCCGTGCCATCGGCTCGACGAGCGTCACGCTGACCTCCGGCAGCAGGATCGCCAGCACGATTCCCGGAAGGCCGGCGCCGGAACCAAGGTCGGCAAGGTGGACCGCTTCCGGGCCCGATGCCGCAGGGATCAGCTCCGCGACTACTCCGCTGTTGAGCAGATGCCGGTCCCACAGGCGCTCGGTCTCACCGGGCCCGATCAGGCCGCGTTCGACGCCGGGTCCCGCGAGCAGTTCCGCGTAGGCCCGAGCCTGCGGCAGCTGAGAGCCGAACAGGTCGCGCGCTGCGGGCGGCGGGTCCGGGATCACGAATCCCGCATCAGCCGACCGGAAGAATGACCACTCTTCGGTTCGGGTCGACGCCCTCCGACTCGCTGCGCAGCCCCGCGACCGCGACCGCGTCGTGCACGATCTTCCGCTCGAAAGCGTTCATCGCGCCCAGCGCCTTCGCCTCGCCGGTCCGCTTGACTTCCTCCGCCGCGCTGGCGCCGATTTCGCTCAGGTCAGCCCGCCGCTGGGCGCGGTAGCCGCCGATGTCGAGCATCAGCCGGGTCCGCCCGCCAGTCTGCCGGTGCACCGCGAGCCGGGTCAGCTCCTGCAGCGCGTCGAGGACCTCGCCGCGATCGCCGACCAGCTCGTCCAGGGTCGCACCGACCACGGAGACGATAGCGCGATCGCCCTCCACGTCCATGTCGATATCGCCATCGAGGTCAGCGACATCGAGTAGGCCCTCGACGTAGTCGGCCGCTATCTCGCCCTCGTTCTCGAGGTCGGCCTCGTCCGGCTCCTCCGGCGCGCCGCCTGACCCGGCATCCTCACCCGGGGCGTCGGCATCCTCAGCGTCGGCATCCTCAGCGTCGGCGCCAGACGCCTCCTCGGGCAGCTCCTGCTCGGAGTCAGCGAGCACGTTCTCACCATGACTCACGACGAGATCCTCCTAGTGGGTACAGACGCGCGCAAGCCGCGTACGGTCAGCGAACAGGCCACGCTCAGCGTTTACCCGACCGCTTGCTGCGTGACTGCCGCGTGCGCTGCTGCCTGACGATCTTAGTCTCGGGCTCGGTCGGCACGGACGGCTCAGGTTCAGACTTGCCCCTGCCGAACCGGCGCAGCATCCCGCCATCGCCAGAGTCTGGCTTGTGACCGTTGGACGACGCCGTCGCGCCCGTTCCCTCGGCCGCCGGCACGTCGCCCGAGCCCGCGGATGACCGGCCAGCCTGGCCTGCCTCGCCGGGGCCCGATCCCGGCGCCTTGCTGCCCGAGGCTGGCTTGGCACCAGATCCGGTCTTCCCGCCGGCAGCCGTCTTTCCTGCGGCACTGCTCGCGCCCCCGGCCGCGCCTGGCTTGCCCGTGGCGCCGGGCTTCCGGGTCGCACCGGGCTTGCCCGTCCCTGTCGTACCGGGCTTACCGGTCCCAGTCGCACCTGGCTTGCCCGGTCGTCCGGTGAATCCCGCAGCCGTCGCCGGCTTGCCCGCCTCACCGTTGATCGGGACGTTCCCGCTGGGACCCATGGCCGCGGCACCGACCGGGTACTTGCGCAGCAGGACATACTGCTGGCCGAGCGTCCACAGGTTCGTCGTCACCCAGTAGAGGACCAGGCCGAACTGCCAGTACAGACCGGTCAGCGCGAACAGCGGCATGACGTAGGCCATCATCTTCTGGGACTGGCCCATCGGGCTGTCCTTGCCGGTCGGCATCATGCCGCGCTTCATGCTCTGCCGGACCGTCAGGTACGTGGTCGTCATGCTGACGATAACGACGAGCACGATCACGATCTTGGCGTGCAGCGGGACGACCAGCGGCGGCTTGACGAACAGCACCTTGTCGGCGATCGTTGCGCCAAAGATCTTCGCGTGCTGTGCGCTCTCGATCAGCGGGGCCGTCAGATGGTACTTCAGTGGCTCCTTCGGGACCCACTCGGCGATGTAGCGGAGCACGCTGAAGAGCGCGAAGAAGATCGGCATCTGGAGCACGACGGGAAGGCAGCCCATCAGCGGATTGACGCCCGCTTCCTGGTACAGCTTCATCGTTTCGGCGTTAAGCGTCTCTCTGTCGCCTTTATGCTTCTTGCGAAGTTCGGTGAGTCTCGGAGTCAGGGCCGTCATCGCGCGCTGGGTATGCATCTGCTTGATGAACAGCGGCACCAGAATCAGCCGCATCAGCACGACCAGGACGACGATGGTCAGCAGCCAGGTCACGCCGCTGTCCCGGCCGAATACCGGGCTGAAGAGGTTGAACAGCTGCGTGATGATCCAGGCGACGGCGTCGTCGATCGGGGCGAGGATGTTGCTCAACGCGTCAGTTCCCTTGCTCTTCGGTCAATGGCCGCGGCCGGCGCAGCTGACTGCGCGGACTGCTGGCGCCGCGGCGGCGGCACCGGGTCGAGACCGCCTGGGTGGAACGGATGGCAGCGGCTCAGCCGCCTGACGGCCAGCCAGCTGCCGCGGCCCGCGCCATGGACCCTGATCGCCTCGAGCGCGTACGCGCTGCACGACGGGTAGAACCGGCAGCGCGGCCCGAGCAGCGGGCTGATGAACCTGCGGTAGCCGGAGATCAGCCCGATCAGCAACCAGGCAGCGGCCGACCGCGCAGGCCGGCTGGCCTGCGCCGCTTCAGCTCCCGTTCGCTCGTTCACACCGCACCACCCTGCCGCCGAAGCAGTGACCGTACTACCAGGCCCAGCTCAGCGGCCAAGTCAGCCTGGCTTGCAGTCGCGGCCGGGGGATTAGCGCGCAACACAAGAAGGCTACCCTCAGGCAGCGACTGCAGATACCCCGCCATCAGGTGGCGCAGCCGCCGCCTGACCCGGTTGCGAACGACCGCCGGGCCGACCGCGCGGCTCACGGTGAAGCCAACCTTCGGCGGCTCCGCGGTGCCGTCACGCACAAGCAGATGACCGGCGAGCAGGGGCCGCCCGGTCCTGCTGCCGGCTCGGATAGCAGCGCTGAACTCGTTGCGGCGGCGCATCCGTGCGGCCGGTGGCAGCATCGGCTATCGCCGCCGAGCGGACGGCGCCGGTCAGACGCTGACTCGCGCACGGCCCTTACGGCGTCGTGCCGCGAGCACTGCGCGCCCGGCACGGGTGCGCATGCGCAGCCGGAAACCGTGCGTCTTCGCGCGACGGCGATTGTTCGGCTGGAACGTG
>DATKQH010000216.1:0-4301 GCA_035532775.1 Streptosporangiaceae bacterium | reverse complement strand
GCTGCGATCACGCCGGGCAACGGCACCGTGCGTAGTCCGGCGTCGGACTTGGGCAGCCCGAATACTGAGCCACCGCCGATTGTCTCGGTGAGCTGTCGTTCGACGCGGATTGTGAAGGCTTTCAGGTCGATGTCCTTTCGGCGCAGCGCGGCCAGTTCACCCCATCGCAGGCTGCCGAAGGTGCCCAACAGCACCAGAGCGCGGTATCGCTGATCGATCAAGTCGGCGAGCGCGTAGACCTGGGCGATGGTCAGGACAGGCCGCTCGGGTGACTTCTCCTGTCCGGCGCCCTTGATCCGGCACGGGTTACGGCGGATCAGCCCGTCATCGACGGCGGTATTCATGATCGCCTTGAGCAGCCGGTAAGCCTTGGCGGTGGTGACCGAGCTGACCTGAGCGTCGAGCAGCTTCTTGCGCCAGCGGCGCACGCTTGCCTCTTTGATGTCGGCGACCGACTTGGACTCGAATCCGGGGATCAGGTGACGGCGGAGCAGGTACCGGTAGAGCTGGACCGTCTTGGGCCGCAGATCGGGCCGTTCCTCGATCCAGGTCGCCGCGTACTGCGCGAACGGCACGCGTCCGGCGTCGGGGTCGATCCAGTCCTCGTTGCGGATCTCGGCTTCCTTGAGGGTCAGCCAGACCTCGGCATCGGTCTTGCTCGGGAAGGTGCGGTCGGCCGGGCGCATTAAGCCGTCCGGGCCTTTGTAACGGGCTTGCCACTGGCCGGAACTCAGCTCACGAACGGCGCCGAAACGGCGGCGCCGACCTCGGTTGTTAGGCATCAGGCAACCTTTCTCTTTCTCGGGATGACGGGCTCGACGAGCCCGGCCGCGATGAACTCGCGGAGTGCGGATTCGGGAATGCGGACATGGCGGCCGACCCGCACGAAGCGGATGCGGCGCTGCTCGATCAGGCGACGGGGAAATCGCTCCGTAGTGCTCAGCACCTTGGCGGCCTCGGCCACAGTCAGCAGCCGATCGGCGGGCCGGTTTTCTGGGCGGCCGGTCATGCCGCCCGCCCAGTTGCCGAAAGATCGCGGGTCATATGGCCGCTGGCTCTCGCTCGGGCATTGGTGAGCGCCGCGTGCCATTTCTGGCGGTCGGCGACAACGTGCAGGAGACGTTGGGCGGGTGGCAGGTGGTCGGGGTCGCCGGGGGTGACGGGCTCCCACATGAACCGGGCCGGGTCGGTGTCGGTGATGCCGAGCGTTTCCAGGAGCCAGGCTTTCCGGTCGGCGCGATGATCAGCGAGGGTCTTGCCGGACCACTTGCGGGAGACCAGGACGCGCCGCCCGGCATAGCCGAGGTACTCGCGCCGATGTGCCTTGCCCGTGCACCGTCCGGGGCGCAGGCCCTCGCGGGCGTTCTTGGGCTGGACGCTGTAGCGCAGCCAGTTCGCGCAGGTCGGCGAGCACGGCTCGTATCTGAGCGCGTCGGCCAGGCGCTCAGCGTGGTCTTGCCCGGCTCTGGTGGTCGCCTGGTGGCAGTCGGCCACGTTCTTGGTGAGGTATTTCGTCAGGTAGCCGATGCAGCGGGCCGAGTCCTTCGATCCGCCGAGCACGCCTTGAGCGTCGAACTTCGGGCCGAACCGCGCGACGTGCAGCGGCTCGTCCTCGTCGCCGATGGCGTCTAGCGCGTCATCCCAGGTCGGCAGGAACTCGCCGGTCGCGGGATCGAGGTAGTTACCGCTGGCCTGGTGCCAGACGGGCAGGTGCGAGTCGTCGTGCCGGATCTGGCCGGCGGGAGGCCACCACACCTGGTGGTAGGTCGCGGCCAGCACCTGCCGCAGCTCGGCGCGGGACAGGGTGCCGCGGATCGCCACATGGATGTGGGGAGCGAGCCGCCGCTGAGGCTCGACAGCGGCGAAATACTGGAGGTCGTAGCCGAGGAAGCGGCGCAGGTTCTGGACGAGCCGGTCGAACAGCGCGGCGAAGTGCAGCGCGTCGCGGGCCGCCTGCTGGTAGTCATAGGCGTCCGGATGGACGGGAGTGCCGTCCGCGCCGATCTTGCCGTAGCTGTCGCAGGTCAGCGTGATGAACATGGACGGCCGGAACGTCTTGCCGTCCGGCGTCGTGTAGGTCTTCCCGATCGTCCGGGGAGCGACCGCCCGGCGGGGCAAGTCTGGGGCGTCCTGGCGACGCCTGGTCGAGCGGTGGCGGCGTTCGGGCCGCTTCGGCAGGACATTGCCGCGAACACCCGACCGGGTGATCTCCTCGTCCAGCTCTCCGGCCAGCTCGTCTAGTTCGCTCGTGTCCTGTCCGGCCGCTTCCGCGTGGTCGCGGTGCTGCTGGGTCTCGGCGCGGTGCTCGACCCACATGAGCTGCACGTCGTCGGGGTCGTCTGGAGTGATGACCGGTTCGGCCTCCAGGTGCCAGCCCTCCCGGCATTGCGCGGCCCGTAGCGTCTTGGCGCGTTTGGCGCAGGAGGGGCAGACGGTGGCGAGGGTGTGCCCGCACGGGACGAGCACCTGTTCAACCTGGCCGGTGTCCAGGTCGGTGCGGCGGAGCTGGACGGGGCGGATGCAGCCGCCGTTGGTGACGGCCAGGTCGCGGACGACATCACGGGCGAGCGGCATGGCCAGCCGCTGTGTCCTGGTCTGCCGTGGGGTCATGTGGTCTCCTCGTCTTCGGGGTCAGCCGAGTCGGGGCCGGGGTCGGTGGAGTCGTCGGGGTCGGTGGCGTGCCAGGTGATGCGGTAGCCGCAGCCGGGGCAGGCCAGGATCAGGAGCCGGGGGCCGGTGCTGATGTCGAGCAGCGGCCCGCCGCAGTCGGGGCAGTCCTCAGCCGAGAGCCAGCCGGTGATCATGCGACCTCGCCAGCGGTCAGCGCAGGCAGCCCGGCCGAGATGTCGGTTGTGCAGGCGATGGTCATGGCGCGGATGTCGTCATCGGAGACGAACGCGGCGCGGACCCGCACGGGGTCGGGGGCGGCTTCGAGCCGGACGTAGGCGACGCCCGCGCCGGTGCGGGGGTCGGAGGAGATCTCGTCGCAGAACGCGCCCCGGTCTCTCGCGCCGTCGCCGAGCACCATGTCGACCTGGGACGGCTCGTCCAGGCGCAGCGCGAGCTTGTCCGGGAACAGGTTCCTGATGTTCAGGACCTCTTTCCGGGGGTCTTGCAGCGCCGCGACGACGCAGTAGCCGACCGCCCGGCCCTGAGTAGTCAGCGTGGCCAGCGCAGCAAGAATGCGCTCCCGCAGCTTGCGGTCAGCCTGGTACGCGGTGAGGAACGCGATCTCGTCCACCAGGACAACCACGAACGGATGCTCCGGGGTCGGCTCGTGATCGCGCTGCTTCCCCGCGAACCGCCGCGCTCGCGCCTGCATCTCGCCAACGGCGTCCTCCAGCAGGTCGGCGATGTCGCCGGGATCAGCGGCATACCGGCCGTACCGGTCGAACAGCGCCCGCCCGAACGCCAGCTCCATCAGCTTCGGGTCACACGCCCAGGCTCGGACCAGCCCGGCCGCCATCGCGGG
Source organism: Streptosporangiaceae bacterium (assembly GCA_035532775.1). Lineage (GTDB taxonomy): Bacteria > Actinomycetota > Actinomycetes > Streptosporangiales > Streptosporangiaceae > Chersky-822. The sequence goes on along the minus strand of DATKQH010000216.1, from coordinate 829 downwards.
CAGCAGTGCCCGGACCAGGCCCCACAGGTACGAGCCCTTGCCCGCGCCGGTTGCGCCCGCGATGAGCAGGTGGGTTCCCTGGAGCCGGATGGCGAACGGCGTGCCGTCCTCGCGCCGCCCGGCTGGCAGTGCCCGCGGGTCGGTCACGTCGGGGATGGGGAGCGCGGGCATCGGGTCGGCGAGCGCGTCGCGGCGGACCAGCTCCAGGACCACCGCGCCGGGCGCGGACGAGCGGACGCGGCACATGTGAGCGCGGAAGCCGTGCGCGATGCCCTCGGCCCGTGCGGCGAAGTCGGCCGGGGACTGCCCGGACACCAGGCGGACGGCCACGCGGTCGGTGCACCCGGTGACGGTGACCTTGCCGAGTAGCGGGACGACGACGCGGCCCCGGTAGGTCGGGGCGAGCCGGGCAATGGTCATGACGGCGTGCCAGTGCCGCCGGTAGAACCACCACCGCCACCGGTTGCGCGCCGGGCCGGACACCAGCTGGGCGAACCAGGCGGGCCGGATCAGGCGCAGCCCGGCCAGCGCCGCCAGCACGCCACCGGCCAGGCCAGCCAGGCCGGGCCAGCCCGCGCGCAGCCATGTGAATACGACGAGCCCCGCGGCGGCATCGGCCAGCGGATGGCGCACCGCGAACCAGATGACCCGCGCGACCAGGCGCAGGAGCTGGACGAGCCAGATCACCGATTCGGGGGTCCGGTAGACCGGGGACCGCCAGGCCGGCGAGGCGAACGGGTCGGGGTTGTCGACCTGGGCGAGCTGCTCGCCCGTGACGTTTCGCATTACGATCAAGACCTCTCCGTGTTTGCAGACCTGGGGAGACACC
>DATKQH010000215.1:0-4626 GCA_035532775.1 Streptosporangiaceae bacterium | reverse complement strand
CACGGAACCTCGGCCAGCCCGGCCTGAACAGCGGCCGCGAGCCGGCGATGTCCCTCAATCACCAGGAACCCACCGCCGTCGTGCGGTGTGACCAACAGCGGTATCCGCACCCCCGTATCGGCGACTGAGGCCAGGAACTCTGGCGTGAGGTCCAGGTCCTCCCGGACGTTGCCGGGATGGGCGGTGAGCTGATCAACACTGACCATGGACGGGGGCTGTGGGCTCTCCGGTGAGCCGTCAGGCTCAGCGCCCTCAGCGACGACCTGGCCGCTAGCGGCTGGTTCGGACATGGCAAAGCTCCTTCCTGATGACGGAATGGACCGGATGACGCTGCGCGGGGGCCGGGAGGAAGACCGGTCCCCGCACGCGCCTAATCGGCCGGTTCCCCAGCCACGGCGGCGTGCCCCGACCTGGGGCTACTGGCGCACCGCAGAAACTTGACGGACTCGGCCTTCAAGTTCACAGCGGCCTGAACCGGCTGTCCGGGCGGCGTGGGGGCCTCCCGGCAGGCAGGCGGAAGCGCAGCGAAGTAGGGGCCCGCACCACCGGCCGGCCTGGGCGGCCAAGATGTTTCCCAGCGGGCACAAGGAGAGCGCCGGCGAAGCCGGCACCAGGCAAGCCCGCGGCCCGGCGAAAGATCTCTGGCCGCCCGGAGCGAGCACAGCGAGAGGCCGGTTGCGGGAACCGACGCAGCGGCGCAAGCTGCCCAAGCCGGGAGGCACGCCGTCCGGCGTGCAGTGACCGGGACGGTCCCTCCTCTGTCGATGGCTTGAGCACGGGCCCCAGCAGCGGACGCGCGGGGGCAGGGCTCAGAAGCTGCAAAGACTTGACGGTCCGCTTCATATGAGATCTGGGATGAGCAACTGCGCCAATGGATCAGCGATGCTCAGGTCGCCGAGGTGGAATACACCACGTTCCCCTCGGAGAAAGCCCAGGCGGTCATCGCCCGGCTGATCGTCGGCCGGACCAAAGCGATGGCGTTGGGTCGACCGGTCGGCTAGATCACCGACGGTCGTGCACAAGCCGAGGACTCACAGGCGGCTGGCGCTGGCCTGAGATGATCAGATGCTCCCGGCGGCTGAACCAAAGCCTGGCAGGATCACGGCACTCCGCAACGACGCATCGACAGTCCTTAGCACGGCCTCGCAATCGGTGAGCCGCGCGCGAACGGTCTGGTCGGCAAGCTTCCTCGGAATGGCAGCCGAGAACTTGAGCCCGTCGACGGCCTCTTCGTCGATCGCGGGAGATGCCAACGCCAGCTGATCACGGCGGTCTCGGAGCGCAGCGCGCAGATCATCACGAGACGCCCCGGAGCGAGCCTGCACGAAGAGATCGCTGACGGCGGGCTCCACGAGGTCGGCGAGGCCGCTCGCCAGCGCGCTGTTGGCGGCGAAGCCCGCGAACGTCCACCAGATCGGCGCATCCGGCTCCTGCCGCACCAAGTAGGTGTGGAATCCCCCGCCCTGCTCGACGAAGTTGTACTTCGCCCGCAGTTCGGCGAGGCCCGCTCGCGCACGACGTGATACGCCCACCGCCGGATCCAGCCCGGCGAGGACATCGTGATGCGCGCGGGCCAGCACGTGCGACTTGGTGCGCCCGCCGCTGGTCCAGCGAGTCGATCCGCTGCTATCACTCGGCTCAACCTGCACCCGCCGCGCGCGCCAGTCGACATGCCGAACCGTCCACGACCGGCCGCCCAGCAGCACGACAGTTGGTCCGGCCAGCGTGCGTGCCGCGAGTGCCAGCGCTGGAAGCTCGCCGAGCACGTCGCGCCCCCAGGTCGCGGTGAACGCCGGCTCGCTAGTGAATGCCGACGTTAGGTCGCGGAAGAACCTCCCGCCGAACTCCTTCTCGGCCAGTGGGCCAATAGATACCAGGCCGCCGTCATCGATCAGGAATCCCTCACCCACCAGGTACGCCAGCACCTCGTTAGCGCCGGGAACGCCCGCCAGTCCGCCGAGCCAGCCGATCATGTCGGTCCGAACCAGCCGCCGCTCCTGAAGGACGAGACCGAGTAGTTGCTGGGCGACGATGTGCCTAGGCAGAACCGGCGGCGTGACATGCTCGACGTATCCTCGCTGCCACAGCAACAGCAGTGCCGCCGCTGCCCACAACGTCTCGGGCCTCGTGGACAGGACGAGCGCGTTACGGGTCGTGCCGGTCCGGCGCCCGGTCCGGCCGAGGCGCTGGAGAAACGACGCGACGGTGGCCGGGGCATCGATCTGGATCACGTGGTCGAGGTCGCCGATGTCAACGCCGAGTTCCAGCGTGGACGTCGCCGCGATCACGCAGTTCGTCGCCGTGGCAAACGCGGCTTCGGTCTGCCGTCTCGTGTCGGCGGACAGCGAGGAGTGCGAGACGTATGTCTGGACGCCGTGGCCGCGCAGCGCGAGTGCGAGCTGCTCGGTCTGAGCCCGCGAGTCGCAGAAGACCAGCCGCTTCGTACCCTGGTAAAGCCTGGCGATCACTATCGCGGCGTTCGCCAGCGACCCTGCATGGTCAAGCTGGATATCGGGCGGCGACGTGTCGCCCGCGGGCGGGTTCACCACCGTCCTCGGTGAGGTCGGATCATCGCAGAGCCAGTCGAGCAGGGATTCCGGGTTCCCGACCGTTGCCGATAGCCCGATCCGCTGGAGCCGGTGACCAGCCACCCGCGTCAGGCGGGATAGGACGCCGAGCAGATGCCAGCCCCGGTCATCCCCAGCGAACGCGTGCAGCTCATCGACGATAACGGCGCGCAGGCTGGCGAAGGCCCAGGAATGGTCGACCCGGCTGGAGATCAGCATCGCCTCCAGCGACTCCGGTGTTGTCAGCAGGACATCCGGCGGATCGGCGGCCAGTCGCCGCTTCACCGAGTCGGCGATATCCCCATGCCACAACGCGACCCGGCGACCAAGCCATCCGGCCATCAGGCTCAGCCGCGGCTCCAGGTTGTTCAGCAGCGCACGGAGCGGGCACACATACACCACGCTCAGGCCGTGCCAGTTCTCGGCGGCCATCCGTGACAGCAGCGGCAGCATGGCCGCCTCGGTCTTCCCGCCCGCGGTCGGCGCGATCAGCAGAGCGTCGTCATCCCGCAGCACCGGCCGAACGGAGTCCTGCTGAAGCGGCCTCAGGCCCGTCCAGCCGAGCGTGTTGACCACGTGGTACTGCACGGCCGGGTGCAGCTCGGCGAACGCGTCAGTGGTCACGGCAGGTCGATGTCATCAACGGAACCCGCCGGTGCCAGCGGGGGCGGGCTGGGCATGGCGGCCCGCTCGGCATCGGTCAGCTCTTGCGCCGCCAGCCGCACTGTATAGTCACGGCGCGGGTCGAAACCTGGATGCTGATCGATCCGGTCGAGAACATCCACCAGTTTCTTAACGAAGATCCTCGGGGCGATCCCGGCACGTCCGCCGAATCGCCCTTCGAGGGATTTCACCAGCGCATCGGTGTAGCCGTCATCGGCGGCGGAGGCGACGCGCTCGGGGTTCGCGCACCCCGCCACGTAGAGCCCGCGAACCTTGCCGCCCAGTTCAAGTAGGGACTCACGAGTGAATCCCGGGAGCCGCAGCTGGACCGCCCGGGGATTGTCGTAGACCGGATCAGGCAGGAAGTCGACGTGCAGGCGCTGCGCCAGCGGGGTCAGGCGCTGAATGCCCTGCGGCCCGTCGAAGAACGCCGGAGTCCCGGTGACCACGAGCACCAGCCCGGGGAAGCGCCCGGCATCCACGTCATCGATGAGCTGCCGCAGCGCGTTAAGCGCCTTGTCACGGATGTCGCCGCGGACCCGCTGCAGCGTCTCCACCTCGTCCAGCACGACCACCAGCCCCGCGTAGCCGCAGTCCCGCAGGACCGTGAGCAGGCCCTGCAGGAAGCCGAGCGCACCGTCATGATCAAGTTGTCCTCGCACCCCGGCCGCGCGCTTGACCGCGCTGCCGACGCTCGGCTGGCCGCCGATCCAGGCGATCAGCCCTTCGGCCAAGCCCGGATCCTGTTCCGCCACTGCCCGCCGGTACGCGCGGAGCGCGGCGGAGAACGACGGCGCTACCGGGCTGAGCTTGGCGAGGCGCTGCTCCAGCAGGGACTCCACTCGCGCCGCCAGGTCTGCCTCGCCTAGCCCGCCCGGTGACGGCTGTTCGGCGAGGACGTCCTGCTCAAGCGCGTAGAACCAGGCATCCACGACCTGCCGCAGCGCACCGCGCGGGAACTCGGCCGTAGCCAGGTGCTCGCTAAGCCGACGGTAGACGGTCTGGAGGTGATTCAGCGGTGTCTCGTTTTCTGAGATCTGGATCTCAGAACTCGCGAACCCGCGTGCCCGGGCACGTCCCGCGAGCCACCGGGTGAAGAATGTCTTGCCCGCGCCGTAGTCGCCGCGCACGGCCTTGAACGCCGCCTGGCCGGCGGCGGCCCGGTCGAGAACCTCATCGATCGGGCCCTCGAACCGGCCAAGGCCCACGGCAAGCGCGTCCAGGCTGTGGCTGGGAACGGTGCCCCGGCGCAGCGCGTCGATGACCTCGCGGCGGCGCTGCTCGGAGATGCTCACCGCGTGTCCGTCTGGATCTTGAGCAGCTCGACGTTGAGCCGCACGGTGTCCTCTTCCATCTGCAGCACGTCGTATCCGTCGATGTTGAGCACCCGCTGCGC
>DATKQH010000214.1:0-7710 GCA_035532775.1 Streptosporangiaceae bacterium | reverse complement strand
GCGGTGCATGGCCCCGATGATCGCCAGGCCGCCGGACCAGATGATGATCACGTTGAAGCCGAGATTGTCGAACTGCGCGATGAGCGAGCCAAGATAGCGCCCGCGGACTCCGAACGAGGCGACGCTGCTGACTGTCGAGTTAGTGCCGGTTTTCGGCCCGATGAGCGCGACCGAGCCGACCGCCAGGCTGCCGACCAGCGTGCCGGAGATGATGGCCCAGAACGAGGCCCACCAGCCGAGCCCGAACAGCGGGAGCAAGCCGCCGAGGACGTAGACGGCATATCCGAACTGGGCGCCGAAGTAGGTCCAGGCCAGGTTCGCGGGCCGGGAGTTGCGCTCAACAGCCGGAATGTAGTCGATGCCCCGGGTCTCCAGCTGCCCGATGGAGTCGCGCCCCTCGCCTGCCGCCACCCGGGACTCGGCGGAGGTGAAGTTGCTCGGTCCCTGTGCCTCGTCAGCCATGGGCTCTGCCTCTCCGGCGCCGTGTCCGAGATTTTGAGGCAGTATAGTTATTTTAAGGGAGATGCTGCAAGCATCTAAAGTGACAGGAGCGTGATCCGGCTTTGCCGGTGACAAGGAGCAGGAATGCCGCAGCCCCGCGGGCTCTGCCCGGCCGCTGACAGGCGAGGCTGAGCCGAGCCCCTGAGGAGGAAGCCATGGCGTACCAGGTCTTCGACAACGCCCGCGTCTACACGGCGAATGGGCCAGGTTCATGGGCCGGGGCAATGGGGGTGGAAGATGGCAGGTTCGCCGCCGTGGGATCGAGCGAGGAGGTGCGGGCAGCCGCGCCGCCAGGAGCCCTGGTCACTGACCTCGGCGGCCGGACCGTGGTACCGGGCCTGATCGACGCCCACAATCATTTCCTCCAGACGTCACACTGCCTGACCTGGATAGACGTCAGGTATCCCGGTGTCTCGACGGTGGCCGGCCTGGTCGCGCTGATCGGGCAGGCGGCGGCATCCGCGCCGGCCGGTAGCTGGATCCAGGCATTCGGCCTCGATCCTGCCAAGCTCCCCGACGGTCCGCCGACCAGGTTCGACCTCGACCGGGCGACCGCTGATCATCCGGTTCTCGTCCGCCACGTGTCCGGCCACCATGCGCTGGTCAACAGCGCCGCGCTGCTGCAGCGGGTGGGCGAGGACGCCGCCGACCCCCAGGGCGGCCAGCTGATGCGGGACGGGGACGGACGGCTCAACGGCTGGTGCCTTGACTCGGCGATGCAGCTGATCTTGCCCGTTGCGGTGGACGTGGGCCATCACGGGCCCAACATCCACTTCGAGGCACCGATGGAGGACCTGGTCGGCGCCCTGCCGAACGGTAGCCGGGAGTACCTCGCCGCCGGGATCACGACGGTCTGCGACGCCCAGGTGTCGCGGCGGGAGCTTGCCGCCTACCGGGAGGCACGGCGCCGGGGGACACTGGGGATCCGGGTCGTCTGCATGCCGTTGTCGCACCAGCTCGATGCCTTCCTTGCCACCGGGGTGGCCGGCGCGCTGGGCGACGACCGGCTCGCGATCGGCCCGATGAAGTTTTACGCGGACGGTGCGCTGAGCGGCAACACTGCCTGCTTCCGGACGCCGTACGGGCAGGCACAGGAGTTCGCGGGCATCCTCTATCACGAGCCGGAAGAGCTCAGCTCTCTCATTGCCCGGGCCCAGGGAGACGGCTGGCAGGTCGGCATTCACGCGCAGGGGGACCGTGCGATCGAGATGTCGCTGGACGCCATCGCATCCGGAGCCACCGGAGCCGGGGGGCGCCACCGGATCGAGCATGCCGGGTATCCCGCCGATCAGCTGGAGCGGATCGCCGACCTCGGCGTCATCCCGGTCAGCCAGCCCGGCTACCTGTACGACTTCGGCGATACGTTCCTCACGGTGCTCGGCGCGCGAGCGCACCATCTCCTGCCACTGCGGACCGAGCTGGAACTCGGGATTACCGTCGTGCTGAGCAGTGACTCCTTCGTGACGACCTTCGAGCCGTTGCATCACATCTCCGCCGCGGTCAACAGGCGGACCAGGACTGGCCAGTCCATCGGGGCTGACCAGGCTCTGACGGTCGAGGAGGCGATCCGTGGCTACACGATTGACGCGGCCCGCTCGTTCTTCGCCGAGGACCGCCTCGGCTCGATCGAGCCGGGCAAGCTCGCTGACTTCGTCGTATTCGAGTCCGATCCGTTCGCGGGCTCTCCAGCGGGGCTCGCCGAGACGGGTATCCGGATGACGGTTCTCGGCGGCGACGTGGCCTACGAGAGCACCGGCACGTAACGCTGCGTGCGGCGGCTGTCAGCCCTACGCCTTGAGCTCAACCTCGACGAACACTGCCGTCCGCTGCCCGGTGTTGGCCACGTTGTGTTCTACGCCTGCCTGCCGCGCATAGGCCTGCCCGGCCTCCTGACGCATCTCGCTCGTTGCTCCGTCGGGCGCGATGACGGTGAATGAACCGCCACTGACCGGCACCACTACGTAGTCGAGCTCATGGCGGTGCATTCCGGTGGCCTGGCCCGGCTGGAACGTCCAGGAGGTCACCCGGACCCGCTCGGAGTCGACGGTGACTGATGACTCGGCTTGCTCCATGCAGGTCCTCCTAGCAGCGGCCGTCGCAGCGGCAGGCGCTGGCGGGAGCGCTAACGATAGCCGGGGACTGGCCCTTCCCGCCCGGTACAGGCCTTGTCGGCCCTGATAAGGCCATGCGACGATCATGACGGCTGACGTGAGCCATGACCCGATGATCCTGAGCCGATGGAGGCCCTTGACCGTGCAAGGCTGTACCGTGTGCCTTTCTTTCGACATCGATGCCTACAGTCCGATGCTGTTCGAGGGTGAGCAAAGCCCGGCGGCGCTCTCGCGCGGGGAGTTCTCGGCCAATGTGGCCGTGCCGCGGTTGCTTGCCATGCTTGCCGACTTCGAGATCAAGGCAACGTTCTTCATTCCGGGGCACACGGCCCACTGGTTCCCTGGCGCGGTGCCGGCTGTCCTGGCCGGCGGCCATGAAGTTGGCCATCACGGGTACCTGCACGAGCCCCCCGCCCGTCTTTCCCTGGCCGAGGAGGAGGATGCGCTCGCGCTGGGGATCGAGGCGATCGAGCGTCAGGCTGGGCGGCGGCCGAAAGGATACCGGGCGCCCTTGTGGCAGCCGAGCATGCACACCATCGGGTTGCTCGAGCGCGAGGGGTTCGAGTTCGACTCAAGTCTCATGGGCGACGACTTCACTCCCTACTGGGCTCCGGCGGACGAGGTGATCACCGCCGAGCAGGTATCCCGTGGCCGCGAGACCAGCGTTGTCGAGATGCCGTCATCGTGGGTCTTCGATGACTGGTCATACTTCGCCAACGTGCGCCGCGCAGGCGGCACCGGCGCGACTCCCGCCTCTCAGGTCTTCGAGATCTGGACCGAGACCGTGCGGTTCGCGGCTGAGTCCGTCGACGACGGCGTGCTGGTCGTCACCATGCACCCGGAGGTCTCCGGCCAGGGATATGTCATCCGATTCCTTCGCCGGTGGATCGGATGGCTGCGGGACCAGGACGCGATCAGCCTGCAGGCCGTTGGCTCGGCGGCCTCAGCCTGGCGCGCTAGGCAAGCGCCGGCAGGGTAATGGAGAAGGTGTCGAACCAGAATTCGCGCATTTCCTGGCCAAAGATGTCGGTGCCAGGCCGCGACTGCACGGCGCCCTCGCGAACCTGGGCGAAGCCGTCGGCGACCTGCGTCAGGAACTCCGGCGGTGCCGCGAAGCGCAGCATATGGGCCGGGTAGATGACGTCGACCTTGCTCGTAATCTCGTCTGCCAGACGCCTGGTCGAGCGGGTGAAGTCCGCCAGGTCCGAGTCGGGCAGGTGGGCATAGTGCGGGCCGGTCGTCAGCGTGTCACCGGCGAACAGTTGCCGGCTGCGCCCGTCGAGCAGGCAGATGCAGTCCGGGGTGTGCCCCGGCGTGTGCAGCACCTCCAGGCTCCGGCCGCCGAGGTCCACGACCTGGCGGTCGCTCAGCAGCTGAGTCGGAACCGTTGCGGGAATGCGCCAGGTGGCGGCGTCGAAACCCGGCGGCAGGCGGCGTGGCGCAATCTCCGGCGTGAGCAGCCGGAAGAACCGATCGTCAGCGTCCTTGTACCCCTGGTAGGCGGCGAGCATAGCCTCGATGAAGGCTCCGTATGCGCTCAGCGTCTGGGCGGGCACATCCTCGCCCACCGGGTCCCGGCCAGCCGAGTGGATCGCGATCTGCGCGAACAGCGAGTTCCCGCCGACGTGGTCGAAGTGGTAATGGGAGTTGATGACCAGGACGTCGAGATCGGTCAGGCTCTCGGCGACGTCGCGAATATTGGCGATCCCCATGCCGGTGTCGAACAGGACGGCACGGCGGGACCCGAGGATCAGGTAGGAGTTCACGTGCGGCGGCTCGGCGAGCAGGTAGGTTCCCTCGCTGAGCTTCTGTGTGGCGAACCAGCTCATTAGCCCTCCCTGGGCGCCCGGACAGCCGGTTCCTGCCGCCGCCCGGGGCGGCTACACGCAGATCCTATGCCCCGGACAGGCGGTGACCCTGGCCGCAAGGATGGTGGAATGGAGGACCGTCCGCTGTCGTCGTTCCGGCAGTCCAGTAACCGGAGAGGCCGTCCGTGCACCTGACGCCCCGAGAGCGAAATCGCCTCGAGATCTTCACCGCTGCCGAGCTAGCCAGGCGCCGCCGGTCCCGGGGGCGCCTGCTAAACGTGCCCGAAGCGACTGCCCTCATCTCAGACGAGGTGCTGGAATGCGCCTGGGATGGCGCGAGCCTGGCAGAGGTGATCGCCCATGCACAGTCGGTGCTCGGCCCTGATGACGTGATGGACGGCGTTCGCGAGGTCCTCCGGCACCTAGAGGTCGACGCGCTGTTCCCGAGCGGCACTGCGCTGGTCGCCGTCGATGATCCCATTGGCACGCCGTCGGCTGAGGAGGCCGCCAAGGCGCCTGGCGCAATCCGCACGCCCGAGGGCTCGTTGACGGTGAACTCTGGCCGGGTCATGACGGACCTGGAGGTAACGAACACCGGCGAGGAAACCGTGTTTGTCTCTTCGCATTATCACTTCTTCGAGTGCAACCCGGCGCTGCAGTTTGACCGTCGCCGCGCGCTCGGCATGCGGCTGGACATCGCCGCGGGCACCGCGGCCAGCTGGAATTCCGGCGAGCGCCGCCGGGTAAGGCTTGTCGGCCTGGCAGGGAGCGGAGTGGCGTACGGGTTCCGCGGGCTCGTCCAGGGAACCACCGGCCAGGGGCACGGCAATGGCTGAGGTCATGCGCCGCGACTACGCAGGCCTCTATGGCCCGACGACAGGAGACCGGGTGCGTCTCGGCGACACCGGCCTTGAGGTCGAAGTCGTCAGCGACGATGCGTCATACGGGGACGAGATCCTCGGCGGCTGCGGGAAGACAATGCGCGACGGGATGCTGGCGACCAGCAGGCCGGCCGCGGATAGCCGCCTGGACATGCTCGTGAGCAACGTGCTGGTCATCGACCCTGTGCTGGGGATACGGAAGACGAACATCGGGATCAAGGACGGGATAATTGTCGGGGTGGGCCGGGCAGGCAATCCCGACATCGTCGACGACGTGGAGCTGGTGCTTGACTCCCACACTGCCCTGATTCCCGGCGAGGGGCTAATCGCGACCCCGGGCACAGTCGACTCGCACGTGCACTTGTCCTCGCCGGCCTTGCTGGATGTCGCACTTTCATCAGGCGTGACCACGCTGGTGGGGATGGGTCTTGGCGGCGTGTGGGACGTCGGCGTCAACCCTGAGCATAATTTTGACCGAATGATAAATGCATGGCGTGACGTGCCGCTAAACATCGCCTTTCTCGCGCGCGGCAGCGCAAGTCATCCGGCGTTGCTGGAACGTGCGCTCGAGTATGGAGCTGCCGGGTTCAAAGTGCATGAGGACTTCGGCGCCTATCCCGCGATTATCGACACGTGCCTTTCGGTCGCCGGGGAAGCCGATGTTCCCGTCGCCCTGCACACGGACACACTGAACGAGGCGGGCATGCTGACGGACACCCTCGCCGCCATAGGTGCCCGCACAGTGCACGCCTATCACATCGAGGGAAGCGGCGGCGGGCACCCGCGGCTGCTTGAGTTCGTCAGCGAGCCGCACGTCATCGGCTCCTCAACCACGCCAACTATTCCTTTTGGCGTCAACACGCTCGGTGAGCTTGTGCCCATGACGATGACCGTCCACCGCCAGAGCACCGGAGTCGACTCGGACCTGGCCGTGACTCGAAGTCGCGTACGCCGGGCCACAATCGAAGCAGAGAACTACCTGCACGACCTGGGAGCGATCCCCATCATGAACTCGGACTCCATGGGCATGGGGCGCATCGGCGAACTGGTGCGCCGCACGTGGCAGCTGGCAAGCCGCCGCCTGGCGGATGGCGCCGGCTCCACCCGCCCGGCTGCCGGACCATCGCCCGAAGACGGGTCTGAGCATGCGGCCCTCGCCGGGCAGCACCGGGCAGACAACGAGCGCGTGCTCCGGTTTCTCGCCAAGCTGACCATCAATCCTGCGCTGACACACGGGCTCGCGGACCACGTCGGCTCACTTGAGCCAGGGAAGCTCGCCGACATAGTGCTGTGGCATCCGGCCTTCTTCGGCGCCAAGCCCGAGCTCGTGCTCAAGGCAGGATTCGTGGTATGGGGCGTGAGCGGTGACGGGGCCGGATCAACGCGGCTCGGGCAGCCACGCACCTACCGCTCCTACTTCGGCGGTCTCGGCGATGCCCCTGCGCACCTCGGCGTCGTCTTCACCGCTGCCCGCGCACTGGAGAACGGCATGGCTGAGAGGTTCCCCGGCAGGCGCCTGGTACCAGTTCGCGGCGCGCGGAATGTGCAGCGGGAAGACATGCTGCACAATGCCTTGGTTCCCCGGGTGGAGGTGCCAGCAGATGGCACCGCTGTTCGGGTCAATGGTACCGCCGTGCACGTTGACCCGGCCGCTCGCGTGCCCCTCGGGCAGCTGTATCACCTGGCATAGTCGCGGCGACGGCATTGATCAGCGGGTCGTGAGCCTGGCTGGCGATCGCTCCTTCGCACACCTCGATGCTGGGTCCTGCGACGTTCTCTGACCCGAATCCGCGAGTAGTGCCGCTGAGTTGATCTCCAGGGCTGTTGTTGATCTTTGTGGCGCCGAGGAACACCACGCTGCCGGTCATGTTCGCGACGAACACCCGGCCCAGCCGCAAATACTTAGGCGATCGGCGCGGAGCGTAGGTCCCGCGGCGGGCCGTTCGTAACACTGCGTCTCCGCGGGAGCATGGCTGTTCTCTTCCGGGATGAGGTCCTGGCCTACCGCCCGGCGCTCCACGGTGCTAGCCGGCAGAGCCTCCCGTGCGGCCCACAAATAACCCACAAGTCCGCGCTCCGGCGGAGCCCGCCACTGGAACCCACGGACAAAACGGGATTACGCGGCACACGATGGCACGGTTGCTATCATGGCCATATAGGCCTACTGGCCAGCATGAACGCGGGTGAGCAGGGCTGACGCAATTGTTGTGCGATCATGGTCCCAGGGGTGACAGAACCCCTGAAAAGCGGAAGGTCGGCGGTTCGACCCCGCCCCTGACCACTCGGACCTCTTAACCTGCGGAGACGCTGATTCCGGGAACGGCCGCTGGCTCCGCTTATCTGCGGGACCACAGGCAATTATGAGTGCGGCGGCGCGCGTCCTGGCAGCGTGAGCAGCCTGCCGCAGGG
>DATKQH010000213.1:0-9089 GCA_035532775.1 Streptosporangiaceae bacterium | reverse complement strand
ACCAGGGCACGTCGTAACGGGTGATCGCTGCCCCGTTTACGGACAACCCATGGGAGGGCGGGACCGCCGATGTAGTCCGCCAAGATCGGCAAAGAGGCTCACAGGACGGCCGCCTCAGCAACACGCTTTCCAACAATGCTGGCCACCGTTCACCGGGGTTCGCCACCGTCCGTGACCTGCCCGAACATGACAGGGGCGGCCACCGGTGAACGGCGCCGGACGGGGGTGAATGAGACAGAAACTGAGACAGGAGGCTGGGCGGCCCTCTACGGAGCAGCACGTCTGAGGAGCGACGCCCCGTGAGCGTCGAGGCGATCTCCTGGGCGCTGAACCTGGCCCCGGTTCCGGCTGGCCGGGGCGGGCAGTCGTCTAGCGCGTGCAAGTTCGTGCTTGTCGGCTTGGCCAACCACGCCGGGCCCGACGGGACGGGCGCATTCCCGTCGGTGGCGACGCTGGTCCGCTACACCGGGCTGTCGGAGCGGACGGTACGCACCTGCCTGGACAGGCTGCAGGCCGAGGACATCATCGCGCCATGCGACCCGGATATTGTCGCGGCCCGGATCAAGCGCGCCGACCGCCGCCCGCAGGGCTGGGACCTGAATCTGAGCCTGGTCCGCGGCGACTTGGACGACGCCACCGTCGCCGTCCTGGTGCATCAGTTCCCAGGGCTGGGCGCCAGGCGCGCTGCGGCTGCGCGGGCGGGCGCTGACGGGGTGCAATCGCCGCACCCCGTCGCCACCGGCAGCGAGGCTGTGGATAACTGGCCCGACGGGGTGCAGCAGTTGCACCCGGTGCCGGGAACGGGGTGCAACCAGGGCGCTGACGGGGTGCAACTGGCGCCGCCACGGGGTGCAGGGGTTGCACCCGAACCGTACAAGGAACCATCCCGGGAACCCGCCGCCCCCGCGCGCGAGGCGCCCGCCCTCGACGGGCGAGGCGGCGGGCCGATCGGTGAGTTCCTCACCGCGCTGGGTCCCGACTGGCGGCTGACGGCTGCCCAGCGGGCCAGGCTGGCCGCCGCTGTCACGACGGCGCTGAACGCGGGCTGGACGCCGCGGACGCTCGCGGCCGTCACGGGGGCGAACACCAGCGGAGTGCGGAACCCGTACGCGGTGCTGGCGGCGCGGCTCGCACCCAGCGAACTGCCCGCACTCAGACGTGGCCATCCGTCGCGCCCGCCGTGGTGCGGCGAGTGCGGCGAGTGCGACGAGCGCACGCGGCTACTCGGCTTCGACGGTGACGCACCGCACCCGTGCCCCCACTGCAAACCCGTGGCATCAAACCGCCGCCGGGCGGTGTTCGGCGAGGAGGCGCTGGAGGACCCTGTGGCGGGCTGAGTGGTAGGGGAATGCCGTCGCGCCAATGTCGACTGGTTAGCGAGCTCTGAACCTGAGGTTCTCGCCGCTGTCCAGCTCGATCACGAATGCTGCGATGGCCGAGGTGGCAGCGTCCTCTCGGGTAATCGTGACCTCAAGCTGCAGCTGGTCGCTCGGCTCAAGAGGAACGCTGAAATCCTCCGACAGATCGTCCTTCGTGCCCGCCAGCCAGAGCTTGCGAGCGGCGATGTCGAAGGTAGCCAGGTTCAGCCGGGCGGAATCCCGCTTATCCAGCTGGCGCTGACTGCCAGACCTGTCGTCTTCCCACGGAACGCGCCATCTTCGATCGGTGATCACCTCTCCGCTAGAGCGCGAGATGGCGGTGCCCTCGGCGAAGCACTTCCCTGGCTCGCCGACGTTAGTGAGCATCGAGAGCAGCCGCATGCCGCCCTGGATGTCGGCCGTGCAGGCCATCGCCACCGGGGCGCGCGCATCAGCGCGGGCGTCGGCGGGCCGAGCATCAGGGCTGCCCGAGTCCAGGGCAGTCTCTGCCGGCGTATCGCGAACCTTCCGGAAGATCAGGCTGCCGAGCCTGTCGTTGCCCACTTCAAAGGTGGCATCGGCGAAGTCATCGGCAGACTGCCTCCTGATGCGCACCGTGACCTTTCGGAGGTCGCTGCCGACGGGCCACACCACTTTGCGAGGGCCAGCGGAGACGAAGTCGAGATAAAGATCCGGCCGGCCGTCGGGCTGATCCGGATCGCGCAGGCGGGCGAGAACCAGCCGTTCGGTCTGCACATGGCCGATGTGCCTCGGGGAGCCTGAGGAGTCGGTGAGCCAGGGAACCCGCCATGTGCCGCCGGCCTGGCCCTCTGGGAAGTCATAGCCGACGCCGATGGCCTCGGCGTAGAAGACGCCGTTCCCTGACTTGTTAGTGATGCTGACGACCAGTCGCCGATCTTCCCAGACCTCCGCCACGAAGGCCATTCCCACGAGATCAGCCGGTGCGATGGCGGTGGCAGGCGCTACTTTGAGCGCTGCCACCCGGGGGTCAGTTAGCCGCGGCGAATGACGGAGACGGGCCGCGAAGAAGGTGATCCCGCCTACCAGCAGGATCCCGGCGCACAGCAGGTAGGGCCACAGCGGCCAGGTTTTCTGCACGGCCTGGCTGGCGTAGGCCCACGTGATGACGACGGCGAGCAGCCCGCCGGCGCCAAGCGCTGCCAGCGAGCCGCCGATCCTGCCAGCCAGATCGCGGGCGCTCACGGGCGGGCAGGCGCAGGGAACTGATTCACAGTCCGCAACCGTAGCGGCGCGAAGTGGCAACGGCCGGGCCTATGCGGCAGTCTGGCAGGGCGGAGCTATCAAAGCTCAACGGGCCGCCGAGCGGTCGTGTCCCAACCGCGGCCCTCGGGTAACGCTGAGGCGGTGTCGGCGCTCGCATACGGTTAGCGACGTGGTGGTGCACGATGAAGCAGCTGGGACCGGCTCACGACCTCGATCCGTCGAGTCGACGGTGACCCGGAACCGCCGTGGGGGGCGACTCCTACGATGACCACCTCGCTTACCGACGTCGACACGCTGCGACGCGCTGCCGCCGCCATGATCACCGAGGCCTGGGAGGCTCTCGCCGCCGAGAACGTCGTGCCGTGCTCGCGATACCGTCCGTACGTCCAGGTGGGACGTGACTACGAGGGCCTCGCGTTGTCTGGACGCCCAGCATTCACGCAGTTCAGCCAGACGCTACGGCAGCTGTACCCGGCGTGGTTCGACGCGCCGTCGGGTCGGTTCCCGCGCTGGTATCCAGATACCCTCGCGTTCCAGTTCATCGACGCGACCATCGCCGAGCTCACTCGCTGCGGGGAGACGGGCGACACGCCCAACGACGCCGTCGAGGTCACGCTCCTGCACCTCGTCGACTATCTCGACTCCGAGGACTCCCGCCTCGCCTGCGCGCGCCGCGTCTCCCACCTGATGACGACCGACCGGAAGGAGCTGACGATCGCGGGGGTCACCATCCTCGCGTACCAGCAGTTCCAGGAGACCCGGCAGATCGCCGAGGTCATACCGACGGCCCGTTCGGCATACAACGGCGAGCGGCCGCGGTCGTTCGCGCCGCCGGAGGCTACCCTGGTCAGCTACGCGACCGGACCCGATCCGTTCGAGCTGCCGCAGGACGCCGAGCGTCACATCAATCGCCTCCTGCTCGCCCTCCACCTGCTCTACGGCGCGACGAGTGCGGACATCTACCAGGTCACAGGAGAGACCAGGTTGGTATGCCGATACACGGCGCACCTTGACGAGATTCCGCACGACGAACACCCTGTGCCCGTGCGCCCGGCCGTCGTGTCCCCGGCGACGGTCGAGCCCGTCGAGAAACTCCTCGCCCTGTACGACAGCACCGAGCACCGCACCGAGAAGGAGGTCGTCCACGGCCTCGAGATGGCCGTGATCAAGTTCACGAGCTCGTTCGCGCACAAGCCGTGGATCGAGAAAATCGTCGACTTGGCCACAGCGCTTGAGGCCGCGCTCTCCGGCAGGGACAAAACCGACGTGACGCTGAGGATCTGCATGCGGGCCGCGATCATCTTGCCGACTGATACCGACCTGGCGCCGACGATCTTCGCCGACGTGAAGGCGCTCTACGACCTGCGGTCGAGTCTCGTGCACGGCGCAATCATCACGCAGAAGGAACTGGAGAAGTGGCTCGTCGCGGTGTCTACGGTGGCGGCGTCGGAAGACCGCTCACCACGCATGCGCATCGAGCAGTTGGTCGATCGCCTGAGGGATCTCGTTCGCCGCTCGATCCTCATGCGGCTCTTGCTCAATAGCGAAGGCCGGTGGCCGCTACGCGGTGACCCGCCGCCTGTCGACCAACTGTGGACGGACCCCGCGGTCGCCGGAGAGTGGCGCGCCGCGTGGCACCAGGGCGCAGTAGAAATCGGAGACCCCGACGCCGCTCAGCCCGCATCACCGCTGTGCGACAGCGTCCTGGATAGCTATCCCGGCAAGGGCGGCTGACGGCGGCACGGCTCCACGCACCCGGCGTATGTGTCTCGGCTCCTGCTCGGCAAATGAGACACCAGCTGCAGATCACCGGTAGGAGCGTCCGTGTCTGGCATCTTCGTGTAGCGCCGGACTTCGCACAGGCATGCCGTGACCCGCCCGCGCCGGTCGCGCGCTGGGAACGGTGCGACCCCCGGCTCCGTCGTCGGCGGGCACTCAGGCCGCAGGTTCAGAGTCGGTTTTGGTCTCCGGCTCGCGCACAGGTTCGGTGACACCGGGAAGGTAATCGAACAGGTACAGTCCTCCGTCGCCGCCCGCTGCCAGGCCCGTGGGTCCGATCTGCGCGTATGACCGGAGTGGTCCTTCTACTCGCATAAGTGCCCGGATCTGCGCGGTGGCCGGGTCCCAGATCCGCACCGTCCCATCGTCGCCGCCGCTGGCCAGCAGGTCCCGCCCGGCCACCCTCACCGGGCACACCGCATTGACCCAGCCCTGGTGGCCCTCCAGGGTGACGACCGGCTCGCCGGTGGCAGGGTCCCAGATCCGCACCGTCCCGTCACCGCTGCCGCTGGCCAGCAGGTCCCGCCCGGCCACCCTCACCGGGCACACCGCCCGGACTCCGCCCTGGTAGCCGGGCAGGGTGGAGACCGGCTCGCCGGTGGCAGGGTCCCACACCCCCACTGCCCCGTCGATGCCGCCGCTGGCCAGCAGGTGACGGTCGCCCACCATCACCGGGCACAGCGACAGAACCTGGCCCTGGCGGCCTTCCAGGGTCAGGGCCATCTGGCCTGTGGCCGGGTCCCAGATCCGCACCGTCCCGTCGTCGCCGCCGCTGGCCAGCAGGTGGCGGCCCCCCACGCTGACCGGGCACACCGAACTGACCGGGTCCCTGTGGCCTTCCAGCGTCCGGGCCTGCTTGCTGGTGGCCGGATCCCACATTCGCACCGTCCCGTCACCGCCGCCGCTGGCCAGCAGGTCTCGGCCGCCCACTGTCACCGGGCACACTGACCTGACCGGGCCCGGGTGGCCGTGCGGGGTGGCGACCGGCTCGCCGGTGGCGGGGTCCCAGATCAGCACCGTGCGGTCATCGCTGGCGCTGGCCAGCAGATGGCGGCCGTTCACGATGGCCGGGCACATGGACCTGACCCAATCCTGATGGCCGTGCAGGGTGGCGACCGGCTCGCCGGTGGCCGGGTCCCAGATCCGCACCGTCGCGTCGTGGCCGCCGCTGGCCAGCAGGTCCCGGCCGCCCACTGTCACCGGGCACACCGACAGAACCTGGCGCTGGCGGCTCTCCAGAAGGCGGGCTTGCTTACCGGTGGCTGGGTCCCAGATCCGCACCGTCCCGTCGTCGCCGCCGCTGGCCAGCAGGTCCCGGCCGCCCACGCTGACCGGGCACACCGAGTTGACCCTGCCCTGGTGGCCCTCCAGGGTGGCGACCGGCTCGCCGGTGGCAGTGTCCCAGATCCGCATGGTCCCGTCGTCGTCGCCGCTGGCCAGCAACTCCCGCCCGTTCACGGTGACCGGGCAGACCGCCCGTACTCCGCCCTTGTGGCCGTGCAGGGTGGCGACCGGCTCGCCGGTGGCCGGGTCCCAGATCCGCACCGTCCCGAAATAGCCGCCGCTGGCCAGCAGGTCCCGCCCGGCCACAGTGACCGGGCACATCGACAGAACCCAGCCGTGGTGGCCGTGCAGGGTGACGACCGGCTCGCCGGTGGCCGGGTCCCAGATCCGCACCGTCCCGTCGTCGTCGCCGCTGGCCAGCAGCTCCCGGCCGTTCACGGTGACCGGGCATAGCGACAGAACCTGGCCCTGGCGGCCTTCGAGGGTCAGGGCCATCTGGCCGGTGGCAGGGTCCCAGATCCGCACCGTCCCATCACCGCCGCCGCTGGCCAGCAGGTCCCGGCCGTTCACGGTGACCGGGCACACCGATCGGACCCTGCCCTGGTGGCCATCCAAGCGCGCGAGCCGTGCCGGGTCGGGCAGGTCAGGAAGCGGCCACCTGCTGACCAGCCGCGGCCGAGCGTAGCCGTCCCGCAGCGCCGCCACCTGCGGCCCCCAGTTGGGGTCCGCAGCAAGCCGACTGTGAAAGACGTCCACAACCGCCCCCGAAGGCTCGGCCGGGGCGAGCAGGTTCGCCGCCCGGGTCACTGCGGCGAGCATCCGGCCCGCGCGGGCCGTGCCCGCCTCGGCCAGGTCAGCGGCGACCGCGACCGGCCCGCCCCCTTCCAACCGGCTCCCGGCCCACCGCAGATCACACGCAACCGCCTCCGCGGTGCCGGGCCGGTCGGCCTGGTGCAGGTGCCAAATCAAGTGACTGCGAAGATATCCGCTCAGCGCTCCCGGCTCCCACCACCGCGCCCCCGGGCTGGCTGCCCCGGCAGCGAGCGGACCAGCGGCCGACAGCGGCGAGGCGGCGGCGGCGACCAGAACCCCGTTCAGCTCCGCGACGCGTTCAGGTCCGAGCCTGGCTCGTGCAAAGTCCCGGATGACATCATGCTGGGTGATCGTGCGAGACTGCCGGTCCCAGGCCAGCGACAGCAACGACAGCCCGTCCAGCCGCTCGCACAGCTCGACTGCCTCGGCCTCGCCGAGCCCGGCCGTGGCCTGCCAGAGCATCGCGGCATCTGCGACCGGCACATCCGCGTCCTCGGCGAAGATCCCCAACTCCACGAACCGGTCCCGGCCCGCCTCGCCCGCCAGCTCCAGGCTATAGCCGATCGTCGCGGCGGCCGCCGTCGCCCGGCTCCCCGAATCGGAGATGTCGATCGCCGCCGGGCCGTCGCGCCGCAGCCGGGCCGCCACATCGGCAGCCGCCACCCTGGCGGCCGCGCCCCTGGCCACGTCCTCGCGAAGCCTGCGGTTGATCAATCCCAGCAGCAGCGGCCAGCCACCGGCCAGGCCCAGCAGCTCGCGTATCCGCTCGCCCCCTAGCGGCGGCAGGCCGCGGGTCAGCAGCGCCTCCGCCACCGCGCCGCTCACCTGGTCGACCTTGACCAGCCGCACCCCCGTACCGTCAAGCGCACCCGGACGGCGTGTCGTCACCAGCAGGCGGCCCGCCTGCCCGGCGGCCAGGAACGGCGCCAGCTGCGCCTGGTTCCACACGTCATCGGCGACTATCAGCACCGGCCCGGGAAGCTCGCGCAGCGCCCCGGCCAGCGCCCGGCCAGCCTGCTCCACGTCGGCGAAAGCCGCCGCCTCACCGCCCAGACCGCGCACAACCCCGCTGATCTTGGCAGCCAGCCCCGCCTCGTCCAGATCCCGGCCCACCGTCACCCACACCCCGGCCCGGAACCGCCGCCGCACCGCCCGGTCATGACACGCCCGGGCCGCCAGCGTCGTCTTGCCGAACCCGCCCGCCCCGACAAGGCCCGTGGTCAGCGCCACCGGGACGCCACCCGAAGCAGTCAGCGCTGATACGGTCTGCGCCAGTTCGGCCCGGTCCACGTAGCCCGCCGGCGGCGGCAGAACCTGCCACCGCGCCGCCGCAGGCGCCCGCCCCCCGGCCCAGGCCGACATCCATGCCAGGGCGAAGATCGCCAGCGCGCTGACTGCCAGCAGTACGATCCACAACAGCCGGTGCTGTGTCACAGAACCCGGCAGGTAACCACTAACCACCGTAAGGGGAATGGCTATCAGGGCCGCTAGCAGCGCCAGCAAGCCCGCCAGCAGCCCGAGTGACACCTTCCGACGGCGCACCGGTCACCTCAAATTGGGGACAACGCAGCTAACCCACGATTGCCCGCACACTAGCCCCGCACTCGGGGTTGATCAATTCGCCGCCGAGTCGGCTCTCGAACCACCTCGTCACTCCTGCGCCGACCAACCCGTCGCAGATGCGGGTCCCCTCCTGAGACAGCCCGCCGAGCGCGAGCATCACTCGCCGGGCTGTCAAGTTGGAATTACAGTCCCGGATTCCCAAACGCCCGTTACGGACAAGCCGCGGGTTCGGGATCGTCCGTGACGTGCGCTGACGCGTGTACTGGGAAGGCCACGGGCGGACTGCTCTGGATATAGCCGCGGTGGTCCAGCGTGGCCCGATCCCGTGCGGCCTGTGCGAGGCGGAGTTCGACAACTCCCCGCATACTCTGGAGGCCGAGGTGCGCGAAGATGGCGTCATGACGCCCCGTCAGCGGACGTGCGTTGCCTTGCGGGGGCGCGACTACCCCAGTGGGCCGGGGCAGCCATGCACGTTGAGTGATTCCCGTGAGGAGCCTTGTGAGCACGCTCGGTAGTTTCATCTGGTCGATCGCCGACCAGCTTCGGGGTCCCTACCGCCCCAACCAGTACGGGAACGTGATCCTCCCGTTCACGATCCTTCGGCGCCTCGACTGCATCCTGGAGCCGGACCGCGAGACCGTCCGAGACCTGGCTACGGCCTACGAGAACCCGAACCGGCTCCGGATCGAGGTCAAGAAGAAGACTGGCCGGCCGTTCTACAACACCTCGAAGTACAGCTTCGCCAACCTGCTGCAGGATGCGGACGGGCTCGAGGACAACCTCGTCGACTACGTCGACCGGTTCTCCGCCGATGTCGATGTGTTCGAGTACTTCGACTTCAAGAAGGAGATCATCGCCCTGGAGAAGGCCGGTCTCTTGCGCGAGATCGTGAAGTCCTTCGTGGCCGTCGACCTGCACCCCGATGTCGTGTCCAACGCCGACATGGGGGACGCGTTCGAGTACATCATCCGCAAGTTCAACGAGGCCGCGAACGAGACCTCCGGTGACCACTACACGCCGCGTGACGCGATCCGGCTGCTGGTCGAC
>DATKQH010000212.1:0-2703 GCA_035532775.1 Streptosporangiaceae bacterium | reverse complement strand
GCCCAGGATGAAGACGCTTGCCGGCACCGCGATCGCCGCGAGCCGTCGGCGGTCCGCCGCCGCCCAGATGGGAACGGTCGCGACCGCGACGTAAAACATCGGGACCAGGTATCGCGAGGAGTTCTGGAGGAAATCCGAGGGTACGTCACTGAAGATGAAGGCCGCGGCCAGGAAGAGGGCCGATCTCGACCAGAATGCGATCACCGCCAGCAGCGGCGCGCGCATGGCGGCGTGGAACGATTGGAGGAGCCAGATCACTGGAAGCAGGACGCCGGCGAGCAGGAGGAGCCCCAGGACGATCCCCAGAGCCGAGCCTCCGTGCGGCATGCCTGCCACCTCGAACACGCCGCTGGCGAGCTGCTGCATGTGCATCGCGAGGTGCTCGCGCGGGACGAAGTGCGTCAGCCCGCGCGGAAACGAGGACGTGTAGCCAAGCACGCGGTCGGTCAGAACGATGCCCAACGTCACCACGCCCGCCCCGGCCAGCGTGCCCAGGCCGGTGACCAGGGCGCCTCGCCCCACGTCCTTTCGGCGCATGAGCCACACGAGCAGAAGGGCGGCCGCGAACGGCGCATCGCCGGTGGGGCCGAGCAGAGGGTCGGAGGCGGTCGCGAAGCCGACCAGGAGGGCCACGATCAAAGCCACCGCCAGCGTGGCGTTGCGTCCGGGCCGGCTGGTGAGCAGCCAGCAGAGGAAGGCGGCGAGCAGCGCCGTGCCGAACCAGGTCGTGCCGTGATACGACTCCGCGGCCTGGGTGCTGAGGACGAGCGGAGACGCCGCCAGCCCCAGCGCGGCCGTCAGCAGCGCGGCGAACCGGCCTCCGAGCCGGCCGCCAACCCCTGTGAGCAGCAGCAAAGCCAGGAGCGCCATCGCGTAAGGCGCATACAGCCAGAGAGCCAGGTGGAAGGGCAGGGGAAGGACGGCGAGGTCGACCCAGAAGTAGCCGATCTGCACGATGATGGCGTGCCCGGCCTTGCCTCCCGAGCCGATCGACTGGGCCAGGGTCATCACCGACACGTAGTCGTCGTTCCAGGTCAGCTGAGCCACGATGTCCGGCAGCCTTCGCACGAGCTCGTAGGCGTAGACGAGAGCGGCGGCCAGTGGCAGCCACCGCAATCCTGTCACGAGGCGCGCGGTCAGCCGGTCACCTGGCAGGTCACCATGCCCTCTTGCTGGCTCTCAGGCCACGGAGATTAGCGCGAATTCGGGCGCGTGCGAGCCCGAACCCCGGAGCGGTTGAGACTTCCCGGACAAGGGGCATGTCGCCCACAATGAGGGCCATGCGAGGCCACATCGATCAACGTCTGCCAGGGCCTGACTTCGGGCGCGTCGCCCCAGACCAGGCCGGCGCATTGCTGGGCATCATGGCCATCCTCCACAGTGAACCCGTCGCACCGGCGTTTGGCCGCCTCCTGAAGAAGAGCCTTCAGCCGGACGACTATGTGCACCTGGCGCACCTGTTCGAGGAGATCAGCGTGCTGGCACTGCACCACCTGATCCCCGAAGCGCTGCTGTTCGACGCGTTCGCGTTCGATCTCTACTGGGACGAGCTGCGGGAGGATGTCGGGTCGCTGAGGATGCAAACGGGAAACGACAAGTTCTGCGAGAACTTCGAGATCGCGGCGGACCGGGCCCGTGACTACCGGCGGGACCGGCCGCCCAAGATGCGCTGGCACCACAAGCCGGAAGGGGATGAGCCGCCCGGACCGCGGGGCGGTCCAGGTCGGGGCTCCTCGGAGCCGCCTACCGATCCTGGCGGGCCCGAGCCGGGTCGGCTGGCCGTGGAGAGGGCTGAGACCACGCGGCGGTCGTAAACCGGACGCTCGTCATCCGCGAGTTGGCCGGATGGCCCGAAGAATGACGGTCTTCCGACCCTCAACTGGCGCTGGGGCACTCACCATGTGCTCCGTGCGCAGCCGGAGAACGGTGTGGTTGGCCACGTGCCTTGTCCTCATGGGTTTCACTGCCGCATGTGGCAATTCGCCGGCGACCGGACAGGCATCACCAACTCCGACGCTCAGCCCGACGCCACTGAGCTGCACCGCGAGCGGGGTCGCATCCGCGACATGGACGGCGCCCGATATGAGAACAATGATGACTCCGCCGATTGTTTTGGCGAGCGTTTCCGGAGACGCACTGACCCTGACATTTGATCAAGGCACGCCGGCCTTCGCGGTGACGCGCCAGTCAACGGCCCATTTCACCGAGACCAACGGGCGGGGAGGGCCGGTAGACCCGGCCGGTTCAGCCGGCGTGTTGATCGTCCTGAGTGGGTTCCGCGGCGACATGCAGAACTACACGGGCACCATGGACTTCAGACCTTCGAGCTCGATGCTGGCCGAGGTCCGCGAGATCGGCGACTACGAGGGCGTTATCGGCTGGGCGGCCAGCCTGAGCGCGCTAGGGTGTGCCAACGTGACCGCCGGCAGCTCGACGCTGACCTTCCGATTCATTCCCAGTCCGGGTTAAGCGCCCGGCTCGATCGCGCTTGAGGCGAGGCAGTAAACTGTCTCGAGGCCGAGCCGATCAGCCCCTGGGCGCGCAAACGTACCCCTTGCGTGCGGCTCACCGTTGAACGAACATCACCATGCATTCCCAAACAATGCCCGAATGCCCGAGCCGTCACCTGGCTGGCCGAAAGTGACTGCCCGATCCATCGCGAGCAGGCGCACCGGAGTCTCGGCAGCCGCATCGCGGCGTAAG
>DATKQH010000211.1:0-2965 GCA_035532775.1 Streptosporangiaceae bacterium | reverse complement strand
GCTCGATCCCTCCGACAGCATGGCGACCGAGAACATCGGCTCCGTCTACCTGTCCGAGAACCGGATCGCCGAGGCCCGGCAGGCGTTCGAGCAGGCCGTCCAGGCCGACCCGCGGTCGTCCCGCGCCCATTCCGGCCTCGGAGTGGTTCAGCTCAAGCTGGGCGACACGCAGGCCGCCATCAAGAGCTGGAAGCAGGCGATCGCGCTCGACCCCAACAATTTCGACGCGCTCTACGATCTGGCTGCCGCCCTCGTGCGGAGCGGCGACGTCGCGTCCGCCCGGCCGTGGGTCGAGCGGTTCGTGAAAACCGCGCCGCCCGCCCTGTACGCCGACGATATCCGGGCGTTTTCCGCCTGGCTGGCGCGCGCGCAAGCCCAGTCGTAGTGCCCTTCGGGCCCCTCTGGACGGTGTCTCCCCCTGGGTCCTGCGGCGCCGCTCCGCGGCCGGACGCGTGGTAAAATCGGGGTTGACTCAACCCTGACTTGCGGGCGGAAATACCATGAAATTCGCCACATGTGCCGCGTGTCTGGTCGCCGTGCAGGTGCTGGCTGTTGCCGGCGCCGGGGCGGCGCCACCGAAGGCCTCTCAGCCCGCGCCCGCGCCGGCCGCGACATTCAAGGCAGGCGTCGAGCTGGTGCGCCTTGACGTGCAGGTGACCAACAGCCACGGGCAGCCGATCCGGGATCTGCGCCGTGGCGAGGTCCAGGTCTTCGAAAGCGGCAAGCCACGGCCGGTCCTGTTCTTCCAGCACATCGAGCCGCAGGCCGCGCCGTATCTCGACGCCGCCCAGCACACCATCGGCGGCGAGGTCTCCACCAATCAGGGGGCGCCGCGCGGCCATCTGTACGTGCTGGTGTTCGATCAGAGTCATCTGTCGCCGGGGGGCGCCCTGCTGGCGCGCAAGGCGGCCGATCGCTTCCTGCGGACCAAGCTCCGTCCCGGCGACCGCGTGGCCGTGTACGGCCTGCCGGCGCCCGGTCCCCATCTGACGTTCACCGGTGACGTCTCGCTCGCCGAGCGCGAGCTGATGGGCGTGCACGGCGGCGCCGAGAGCGTCGGCATGGGCGGCCTCGGCGCCATCCGGGTGGCCGAAGCCTACGAGATCCTGCGCGGCGACCAGATGGTGCTCAACCGGGTGGCGAATGGCAACTCGAAGGCGGCCGGGAGCAACCAGAACCTGCTGTTCGACGTGCCGCGGGAAACGGTGGACAACCCGACGGTGTTCCGCGAGCTGGTCGTCCAGAACGCCAGGACCATCGTGTCGCAGGCGGATCAGCAGACACGCCAGTTCCTGGATTCGCTGGTCGATCTCTTCTCGAGCCTCCGCCTGATCGAAGGCCGCAAGACGGTCATTTTGTTCTCGAACGGCTTCTTCGACGACAACGTTTCGGACCAGCTCGAGCGGGTCTCGGCGGCGGCGGCCAGGTCGTACGCCGTCATCGAATCGATGGACATGAACAACCGGACCATCTCCGCGACCCGCGTGGGGGGCGGTCTTGGCAACGATCGAGGGCTCGAAGTCGCCGACCAGATTGCGCCGCTGTCGGCGCTCGCCGTCGCGACCGACGGCCGGTTCTATCCGGACGCCGCAGGCTGGATCGACCGTTCGCTGGACAGCCTTGCCGCGCCATCCCAGGACTACTACCTGGTCGGGTTCGAGCCGGCAGCCGATGCCACGGGACAGCGCAACGGGTACTACCCGGTGACGGTCAAGGTGACGCGACCCGGCGCGCACGTCAGCACCCGCACCGGGTTCGCGCTGGCGCTGCCGCCGGCGCCGGGTGACCGGCGCCAGGCGATCAATGCCGTGCTGGACGCGCCGTTTCCCGAACAGGACGTGCCGATCCGCTACACGACGTACCAGCTGCGGGGCTCCTCGGTCGATCGCCAGCGCGTCGTCCTGAGCGTCTCCGCCGAACTGCCGCTGGCGTCGCCGGCGAAGAGCCGCGCGGACGTGGTCTTCGTCGTCCGCGATGCCACCGACGGTCGCGTGGCCGCCAGCGGGACCGACACCTTCCCGCTGCCCACCCGGGCAGAGCCGGGCGATACGCGGGGCATCGGCCGCTACCATGTGCAGTTCGACGTGCCGCCGGGCGACTATCTGATGCGCGTGATCGTGCGGTCGCCCGACGGACTCGTCGGGAGCGCCGACCGCCGGTTCAGCGTGCGGCCGCTCGGCGGGCCGGGCGTGACGGCCAGCGACCTGATCCTCGGCGTGCCGCGCGTCGGGCATCTGCCGGTGGAGGCCGTGGCGTACGCGAGTGACATGCTGCAGGGCTTCGTGGACCTGTACGCGCGGGTCCCGGCGCAGCTCCAGGATGCCAGCGTCGACTTCACCCTGTCGCCGCTCGACGGCCGCGAGCGCTCGGCGGTGACGATCCGCGGTCAGGACGCTCCGGTCATGGAGACACTGGCCGGACCGACGCGCGCCGTCGAGTTCGCCCTCCCGCTGAACGGCGTCCCGCCGGGCGCCTATCTCGCGCGCGCCCGCGTCCGGGCCGACGGCGAGACGGTCGGCGAGGTCGCGCGCGAGGTCGAGGTGCGGTCCGGCGCGGCGCCGGCGTTCGAAGTCGCGGCGGCGTCCGCACCTGGGACGGTCGATCCGGCCGACGTGCTGAAGGGGGCGATCGTCCAGCAGTATCTCGAGAGCGTCCGGGCCGCGGTTCCAGCCGACACGCCGATCGCCAGGGCCGCAAATCTGGCGCTGTCGGCCGACTGGAACCAGATCGAGGCGGTCCTGCCGGCTGCGGCCACCGGCGACGACGGCGGCCGCACGGCCGCCTTGCGCGGGCTGGCGGCGATCGCGCGGCACGACTACCGGGCCGCGTCCGAACGCTTGCGGGCGGCCCTGGGGCTCGCCCCGAAGGATGCCCGGCTGGCGTTCTTCCTGGGCTGGGCCGACATGGGGGCCGGCGACCCGCCGGGCGCCATCGGCGACTGGCGCAACGCCATTACCGTCGATCC
>DATKQH010000210.1:0-5460 GCA_035532775.1 Streptosporangiaceae bacterium | reverse complement strand
CGGCTTCCCCGCCGGCGGCCCCCGCCTGCCAACCCGGACCGCACCCGCCCAGATCGCGGTCTGCGGCCCCGCCGCCCCCCAGGCGGCACCCGCCCCGATCGGCACCTGCTATGCCATAGCCGCCTGACCACCCGCCCGCAGTCGTCACTCTCCGCTGAACACCCGGCCGCCGTCGGCAGCCAGCACGGCCCCAGCCCCGAACCCCCGAAGACGCTTATCTACATGGCATTGGGCTCGGCCCAGTCGGGGCAGTATCCGCGGCGGCGGCGGGACCTTACCTGGTGGACTTCGCCAGGGCGGCGTGGGACGAAATCAGGCCTGACGCGCAGCGGCGCCAGGGCGCAATGCTGGGAGCGGCGGCCGAGGCGGGAGGCCAAGACCTCGCAGGTCTTGCAGGCATGATCGGCCGGTCAGAGCACACACGGCTGCTGACCGGCATCGCGATGACGGGGGCCGCTGGAACCGCTTGGCCACCTAAGGTATCTGCTCTGGGGAGAGCCCTAGCAGACGGGCTCATCACGGACGACGACCAGATCAATATCGCGGATTTGGTACTCCCGGCGATGGCCGACATGGACCGCCCGCACGTTTCTCTGCTGGAACTACTCGTCCAGTGGATGCCGGAATCCAGCGCTGGGCACCTTCGAATAATCCCGTATTCGCACGACCGCACGCCAGATGCGGGGAGCCCTAACCGGGCATGGGGGGAGTACGAGATCAGTAAGGCAAGGCCAGCGCTGGATTCAGTGGTAACCAGCTTGATCGGAACGCTGCTGCGTCATGGCCTAATCGTCCAAGATGACAACCTTGACAGGGTCCTGGCGTCATACGCGGATAAACTTGCCTACTTCTTGGGAGATTTTGAGGCGACTCCCGCACGTCCGACACTTCCACGTCTGCCCGAATACGCCGTTAGGAGCATTTTGGAATCTCCCAGTTGGTCGCCAACTGCGCTTGGAGAGCAGGTTCTTGACTACTACCGTATAGCGGGCGAATTCACCGAAGGCCACACCTTGACGCCCGGGCCGGACTAATCACCAATCCTGACCACAACAGAGCCGATCGGCAGCGCGGTCAAAGCGGTCCGCGTAACGCTCGGGGGGCCCGCGGTGCACTGCAGCGCTGACCGGGGCCAAAGAGGTCATGAAGGGCTGAGCTGCCGGTCCGCGCGGGGCGCGAGAGTCGGCGATGCGCGTGCGGCGCGGAGAGCATCGTCTCCATACGTGGAGTTCCCGCCCTATACCTCGACAGTGGCACTCCTGGCGCGTGTGCACGCGACGTATAGCTTGCGATGGGTGTCCTCTTTCACCGTGAGGCCATCGGCCAGTGTCTGCCGTTCACTGGGTGTGAGATGGACTCCCACAGCGTCCCATTCGCGTCCTTTGGCCTGGTGGGTTGTCAGGCCAGGCACCAGCCGGCCATGGTAGACGATCCGCTCTCCAAGAGCCGCGAGCCTGCTCGTGTGCGCGCGATGGGCGCGTCTTAGCAGTCGGGGAGACACGGTGGCCACTACCTCGACCAGCCTGCCGTAAGCGGCGTTGAGGGCGGCCTTGCCGGGGATGCGCAGCAGTTCGGCGATTTCCTGCAATTCCGGCTCCAGTTGCCGGGGCACGTCGGGGTCTGTGATCGCAAGGGCGGTCAGCGCGTCCCGCAGGTAGGTGGCGTCCTCGCTGAAGACGTTCCGGGTGAGGTGATTGAGCAGCAGCGTCGCGGCTGCCTCCTCGGTGCCGCCCTTGAAGGCGTGGTAGGCAAGCGGCAGGACGTGGTTGCCGATCTCCCATAGGGGCTTCCAGAACAACCCGAGCACTACGTCGATACCAGGGTCGGCCCCGCCGGGCCCATCGGCCCGGAGCGTCACAGGCATGCCATTCCGCAGGCGGTCGGCGACGTCTCGTTGAGAGTCGGTCTGCCATCGGAATGAGCGGGTGAGCGGCACTGTGCGTACCCCGGTCCGGTCCAGCAGTGCGGGCACCGCCTCGGGGCGGGCGCCACGGAACACATACAGCGCCTGCCAGGGATCTCCGACGAGGGTGACCGCGACACCTGCGTTAATGGCCAGCTCAATGACGGCGATGTCGAGGTCGTTGGCGTCGAAGACCTCGTCGACGATCAGGGCGCGCATCGTCATCGCGAGCCGCGTCCGGAGACGATCAACGCAGGTGGGGTTTGTGAGCGCCTGCTCTAGGACGCGCCGGACATCCCCGTGGGTGCAAATGCCGGCCACCAGCCGCGGCACGATGACCGTCGTCGGGACCCGGACACTGGAGCTCGTGAGCCCGGTAATGACCTCTACGTTGCCATCGCGGACCCGCAGGGCGTATGTGGTCTGCGTCCAGAGCGTGCCGCTGAATGATGCCCAGCTGTCGTGGACGTCGAGGGTGGTATGGCCGTTGGGCCAATGCAGCAGGCCGCAGCCAAGCAGATCGTGTAGCAGGTCGCACATGATGGTGTCGAGGGTGACGATGCGGTGCGGCCAGGCGATGGCGGAAGGTCCCCAGATCCGCTGAACTCGCCGCCAGAGACACCAGGTGGCTGACCTGGTGAAGCTGACCGCGACGACAGCTCGGTTATCGCTGCGGGCCGCGGGGTGGAACCGCTGCACCGCGAAGCGGTAGGCCGAGACCGTGGTCTTGCCGGTGCCAGGTCCAGCTTCGATGAACAGGTTCTTCGCGTGGGTACCCGCGGCGCGCCGCTGTTCTGCCGTGAGGCCCTCGGCAACAGCGTCCTGGGTCTCTGCGCCGGGCGCAACCAGAGCTGTTGCTGTCGCGGCACCGCCACTCATGGGCCGCCGCCCGGGGCGCCAGCAGGTTCCCCGGCTCCTACGGACCCAGCCGAGCCGGCCGGAGAGGATTCCACTACCGGCTCCAGCGTGGCGTCCGTAGGTAGCGCGGGGGAACCGGAAGCGGTAGGCCCCGCCGGGTAGAGGAACTCGAAGATGCGCTCCAGGGGTGCTGGGACAGCCACCGAGACCTCCGGCCGTCGGCGGATTTCGGCGATGCGGGCGGCGAGCGCGAGGGCGAACTCGCCCTTGCGGCGGGCGCCAGGGCCAGCCGGGATCGCCGGCTGACCGTTAGCCGCCCGGCGCGCGCTGCGGAACAGTCCGTGCACCGATTGTTCTGTCACCGCCGGGAGGGTGAGGCGGATGTCGCCGAGCGCGGTCTCGACCAGCGCTTCGTTGCCCCTGGTGACCTCTGGTTCGAGCGTGGGGTGACTGTGCTCGACGAGCACGACGTCTGGGTCATGGCTTGTAGACCATCCGGGCTGGGCAGGCTGCTCGCCGAACTCCAGGTCGCTGTCGCGGAGTACGGCCACGCGGGTGCACAGTTCGTGTCCCCGGGTCGCCAGCAGGCGGACTGACCAGGGTCCAACCTTGGTTCCGACGGCAACGATGCTCAGAGCGTCGATGAAGGCCTGCCGGTCGGGGTCCTGGCCGGCCCACACCCAGCCGAACTCCCGTGTAAGGGCCGCGTCGGTGACGCCCTCGACGAGGAGCAGGCGGTCGGCGAACAGCGCTGCGGAACGGCTGGCGTCTAGGTGAAGCCGCGTCTTCCGCAGCACGTCATCCCTGTCCTCGAACGGGATCTTCGCGATGGTGCGGGACACCGGCCGGCCGCCATGGTCGCGGCGAAGGACAACGAGGTCCTCGGGGTCGCAGGAGGTGATCACGTCGGTTGCGTGACTGGACAGGATGACCTGCAGCTCCGGGCGGTTCGCTACCGTCCGGCGGAGGTATCTCACCAGTGAGTGCTGGAGTTGCGGATGCAGGTGCGCCTCCGGTTCCTCGATGATCACCGTCACGTGGAACGGTGCCGATGGGAAGAAAGAATCCTCCTCACTGTCGCGTTCCGCGCGCGCCTGCCTGAGGAGCTCGTCGGCGTCAGCGAGCTCACCTGACTCGTCCCCTGCCGCCGGCTGCGCATCCACGCCCGGCCCGCCGCTGACAGCGTCGGCCGGGGTGGCCGCGGGCTCCGCCTTAGGCACCGTCCCTTGCTGGGGTGGGTGCGCCGCCTTGGCTGTGGGGTCGGGGATCGCAGCGAGCGTCACCGCGATGTGCAGCAAGTTCACGTATCCAAGGCCAGAGACTTCAAGCGGCCGGGCGTTCTCGCGGCCTTCCAGGACCGCGAGCATCAGCTCCAGGACGCGCGCTAGGTAAGCATCGTCGATCACCTGGCCCCGGACGTACGGCCACGTTCGGGTCACGCCCGCGGACAAGGCGCGCAGATGCTCCCCGATCCGGCTCTCCAGCGCCTGGATAAGTTCATCGCTGGCCAGCGCCTCAAGAAGCCCGGACGCCCGCGCTCGCAGCCCGGCGAGGTTGCGCCCCTTGCCGAGGTTTTGCTGCTGCGCGCGCAGGAGCTCAACGAGGATCCGCGCTTCCCGGCGGGCGAGTTCGTCGACGGGGTTGCGCCACGCGGGCAGGTACACAAGTCGGAAGGCATTGATGTGATCGCTCGGCACAAGTACTTTCGTCGCGATCTTGCCCAGATCCCGGTAAAGGCTCTTGGTCCAAACCGCCGCCACGGTCCCAGGTGCGTTCCGGCCGCTCTGCGCCTGGATCTGCCGCCCCAGGGGGCCCTCGCCCGCCGGGTCTTCGGCAAAGCGGTACTCGACATCGACCAAGCGGTCGCCGTCACCAAGCCCCGCCGCTGACGGCCGTGGCAGGCGCGGGAATGTCCTGCCATGCGCCAGATAGGCCGCGTCGGTAACGGTGGTCTTGCCAGCCGAGTTCGCGCCGAGCACGACCGCGAACCGTCCCGGCAAGGACACTTCAATCTCGTGGCCTGCGCTCGCGCGCAACCCGCGGACCGCCAAGCGGCTCAGGTACACCCTTCAACCCTTCTTCCGGCGCGTGCCCATGGCGATCACGCCGTGGCTGCCCGTAGGCCTGGCGCGAGGTGTCCGAGGCCATGAGAAAGTCCCCGTGTGTGGCCAGGTCTAGGTCCCCACTGGTGGGCCAGTTTAAAGTCCCCATCCCTCGTTCGCCGTGTCGGCCAGGAGTTCGGGCCCCGGACGGTGACGGTGGCGGTGCCACCCAGTCACCGCACCGCCCGGGGAACTCCTATTGAAGTCTGCGAGGGAACGGATGGACATCATCGCTGCCTACCGTGAGGCAGGTGCTTACCGTGGGGCCGCTCAGATCGCGGGGACTACGCATAGGACCGTGAAGCGGGTGATCGTCCGGCATGAGGCCGCCGGCGCCGCGCCGGAGCGGGCGCCGCGGGGGCATAACTACGACAGCGTGGCCGCCCCGGTCGCGGAGCGCGTGGCCAAGACACAGGGCCGGATCTCGGCGAAGCGGCTGCTGCCGGCCGGCCGGGCGGCGGGGTATGGCGGGTCGGACCGCAACGCCGCCCTCGACCGCGCGGTCGCGTTCAGCCGGTGGCGCGCCGCCGACGTGCGGTCCATCCTCGCCGCCGGTGCCCGGTGCCCGGTGCCCGGTGCCCGGTGCCCGGTGCCCGG
>DATKQH010000209.1:0-53242 GCA_035532775.1 Streptosporangiaceae bacterium | reverse complement strand
ACCTGGCGATCGGCCCTGACCCCGCGCAGCCACGGGCTGCTCCCCCGGTCAGGGTCGACCTGCCTGGTACCGCACCGATAACAGGGCATCGTCCGCCTAGCTGAGTTCGGCAAGTGCCTTCTGGTAGTCGGCAAGATCGCGGGCCTGCGGGATGGCGTTGACTACCTTCCAGCGCACGACGCCGCTCTTGTCGATGATGAAGGTGCCGCGGGTAGCGAGACCGCGCTCCTCATCGAAGACACCGTACGACCTGGCGACGGCGCCATGCGGCCAGAAGTCCGACAACAGGCCGAACTCGTAACCTTCTAGCTCCGCCCAGGTCCTGTGCACGTGCACGGAGTCCACCGAGACCGTCAGGACCTCGACGTCCTCGCGCTCGGCCTCGGGAAAGGAATCGCGCATCTCGCACAGCTCGCCGGAGCACACGCCGCTGAAGGCCAGCGGGTAGAACACGAGCACCACGTTCTTCTTGCCGCGGAAATCCGAGAGCTTCACGGGCGTGCCGTGCTGGTCCTTGAGCTCGAAGTCCGGCGCCACGTCGCCGATCTCAACCGCCATTCACGGGGTCCTTTCTCCTGATCGCGCGCAGCAACCGCCGAGGTTGCGGCAGGGAAGATCATCCGCACATCCGCACATCCGCCCGTGAGCGCCATGAGAGAGCGCGGGAACGAAACCGAGTCTGCCATGACCGCGCGACCGGAAGGTGCATCGCGCCGCCCGGCGCGTCAGCGTCGTGCTTTGGGAGCGACCAGGCGGGTAGCCGACCAGTTCTTTCCCGCGCTGACCGTAGACGTCTGGGACAGCCCGGCGGTCGGCGCCGCCTCGCCGATCTCGCTCGGCTCGACATGGCCTTCCCGGCCCGCCTTCGGGCTCAGCAGCACGATGTACCCGCCGTCGGCGAGCGGTGTCAGCGCATCGACTAGCGCGTCGACGAGGTCTCCGTCCTCGTCCCGCCACCACAGCAGTACCCCGTCCACGACATCGTCGTAGTCCTCGTCGACCAGCTCGACACCTTCGCCGGCCGCGACGGAGTCGCGGACCGGCTCGTCGCAGTCATCGTCGTAGCCGATCTCCTGAACTACATGGCCCGGCTTGATGCCGAGCCGCTCGGCCAGGTCATGCTGGTCGGCCGCCTGGCCAGCGGTCGCGCTCACGTACGTCCTCCCATCCCTTCCCCGCGCCAGGCCGGACCTGGCAAGCGACACCCGGTCGGTGTCACTGCCACAGGCCGGCGACGGCCCGCGCGAGTGTCTGTACTTCTTGCTGGGACAGTCCACTATGGGGAGCCGCCCTGCGCAAGTCACAATTCGTACAGAGCGAGGTAACCAAGGTCATCATTCGATCTTCCCCGTCTGCGGCCCGCTTACTCTGCCGGGTAAACGTTCCGTTTCACACGGTTACGTCCCGGTAACTGAGGTCGGCCACAAGAACCTCGGGGTGACATTGGCGGGGCCATGGATGCACTACTGCCCGCAGCAGGTGAGGATAGAAGTGTCACCAGCTATCAGAGCGAGGATCATCCCAGTGCCCTCAGGACGCCAGCGCTACTCGATCATCAGCGACGGTCTGCCCACCCAGCTCCCCGATATCGACCCCGACGAGACCCGGGAGTGGCTGGAGTCATTCGACCACGTGGTCCGCACCCGCGGCCGGACCCGCGCCAGGTACGTGATGCTGAAGCTGCTGGAACGCGCGCGCGAGCAGCAGGTCGGCGTTCCCGGCCTGCGCAGTACCGACTACATCAACACCATCCCGCCCGAGCGTGAGCCGTGGTTCCCCGGTGATGAGTACACCGAGCGGCGGATCAGGGCCTACATCAGGTGGAACGCTGCCGTCATGGTGTCCAGGGCGAACCGGCCGGGCCTCGGCGTAGGCGGGCATATCGCGACGTATGCGTCGGCAGCGAGCCTGTACGAGGTGGGCTTCAACCACTTCTTCCGCGGCAAGGACCACGGCGAGTCGGGCGACCAGGTGTTCATCCAGGGCCATGCGGCACCTGGCATCTACGCGAGGGCATTCCTCGAGGGACGGCTTTCTGAGGATCAGCTCAACGGGTTCCGTCAGGAACTGTCGCACCCAGGCGGCGGTCTCCCCTCGTACCCGCACCCCAGGCTGATGCCGGACTTCTGGGAGTTCCCGACTGTCTCGATGGGCCTGGGCGCGATCGACGCCGTCTACCAGGCCAGGTTCAACCGGTACCTGCTGGCCAGGCAGCTCAAGGACACCAGCCGGTCGCGAGTATGGACCTTCCTCGGCGACGGAGAGACCGACGAGCCCGAGGTGCTCGGCGCGATCGGGCTCGCGGCCCGGGAGGAGCTCGACAACCTCACCTTCGTGATCAACTGCAACCTGCAGCGGCTGGACGGCCCGGTCCGCGGCAACGGCAAGATCATCCAGGAGCTCGAGGCGTTCTTCCGCGGCGCGGGCTGGAACGTGATCAAGGTGATCTGGGGCCGGGACTGGGACCCGCTCCTCGCCCAGGACGTCGACGGCGTGCTGGTGAACAAGATGAACACGACCCCCGACGGCCAGTTCCAGACCTATGCCGTCGAGTCGGGCGCTTACACGCGCGAGCACTTCTTCGGCAGCGACCCGAGGCTGCGGGCGATCGTCTCGCACCTGTCCGACGATCAGGTCAGGAACCTGTCCCGGGGCGGTCACGACTACCGCAAGGTCTACGCGGCGTTCAAGGCCGCCACCGAGCACGTCGGCCAGCCGACCGTGATCCTCGCCCACACCATCAAGGGCTGGACGCTCGGCCCCGATTTCGAGGGCAGGAACGCCACGCACCAGATGAAGAAGCTCACCGTCGCCGAGCTGAAGGAGTTCCGCGACCGGCTCTACCTGGAGATCCCCGACTCGGCGCTGGAGGCGGAGCTGCCGCCGTACTACCACCCGGGTGAGCAGTCCGACGAGATCCAGTACATGAAGGAGCGCCGCAAGGCGCTCGGCGGCTACCTGCCCAAGCGGGTGGTCAGGTCCCGGCCGCTGGTGCTGCCCGGGGACAGCAGCTACGACGAGCTGCGTCGCGGGTCAGGCAAGCAGCAGATCGCCACCACGATGGCGTTCGTCCGGCTGCTCAAGGACCTGATGAAGGACCCGGAGATCGGCCACCGGTTCGTGCCGATCATCCCGGACGAGGCGCGGACCTTCGGCATGGACTCGCTGTTCCCGACGGCGAAGATCTACTCGCCGCACGGTCAGTCCTATGAGGCGGTGGACCGGGCACTGCTGCTGTCCTATAAGGAATCCGAGCAGGGCCAGATCCTGCACGAGGGGATCAGCGAGGCCGGAGCGATGGCCTCCACGATCGCCGCGGCCACGTCGTACGCCACCCACGGCACGCCGATGATCCCGATCTATATTTTCTACTCGATGTTCGGGTTCCAGCGTACGGGCGACCAGATGTGGGCGATGGGCGACCAGCTCGGCCGCGGCTTCCTGCTCGGAGCCACCGCGGGACGGACCACGCTGACCGGCGAGGGCCTGCAGCACAACGACGGGCACTCCCAGCTCCTCGCCTCCGTCAGCCCCGCCTGCGTCTCTTACGACGCCGCCTGGGCCTACGAGCTCGCCGCTATCGTCAAGAGCGGCCTGCGCCGGATGTACGGATTGTCGGATGAGCACCCGCACGGCGAGGACATCTTCTACTACCTCACCCTCTACAACGAGCCGTACGTGCAGCCGGCCCAGCCGCAGGACTATCCGGGCGGAGCGCAGGCTCTGGACGAGGCCATCGTGCGCGGGCTTCACCGGTACTCGGCCCAGTCCGAGGAGGGCGAGCCCAACGGCAACGGGCTGCGGGCCAGGGTCGTGGCATCGGGGGTGGCGGTCCGCTGGGCGCTCCAGGCTCAGCGGCTGCTCGCCGCCGACTGGGGCGTGCAGGCCGAGGTGTGGTCGGCGACGTCGTGGACCGAGCTGCGCAGGGACGGGCTCGCCTGCGAGGAGTGGAACCTGCTGCATCCTGACGAGGCGGCGCGCGTACCTTACGTGACCCAGATGCTGAACGAGCACCCGTTCCCGGTCGTCGCGGTCAGCGACTGGATCAGGGCCGTGCCCGATCAGATCGCCCGCTGGGTGCCGGCGCCCTTTACCTCGCTCGGGACGGACGGCTGGGGCTTCTCCGACACCCGGCCGGCCGCTCGCAGGTTCTTCCACGTCGACGCCGAGTCGATCACCCTGGCCGCGCTCGCCCAGCTGGTCCGCCAGGGCGACCTCAAGCCGGAGGTGCTCACCGAGGCGATCACCAGGTACCGCCTGGACCTCGACGTGAGCGAAGCTCTCAGCTGAAGCGGCCGAGCAGAGGTCAGGCCGTCGGGGTCGCGAGGAACCGGTTCGCCCGGCCAGCGGCGCCGACGTACGGGAGACAGCGGCCCGGCGTTCAATCCGGCCGGAAAGGCGAGCGCCGGGGTGAGCCGAACAGGCCCGCCCCGGCGCTCAGCTGCCCGCTACGGCCTGGCCAGCATCCCGTCGGTGTTGCCATTCTTGCCGGTGTAGAAACCGACTAGGTCACCGGCGTTGTTGACGCCGTTAACGACCGTGGCATCCGGACCCTTCGGGTCGCTGATCTTGTGGAATCCACCGCCCGCCGTCCAGGTGAAGCCGAACGAGTTGGCGCCGACCGTGTAAGCGCCGACCACTTCTCCCTTGTCGTTGACGCCGAAGGCCTGGGTCATGTCCGCGCCCTTGACGGCCAGGATGTGCACGTGGAGGTGCTTGCCCTGCGTCACCAGGAAGGACTTGACCGGGCCGGTTGACTGGCTGAAGAAGCCGACCACCGCGTTCTTGTTGTTGATGCCCGTCGCGGTCACGCTGACCGAGCCAGGCAGCGGAATGGTGATGAACTTGCGGGTGAAGACGTTGTACAGGTACCCGTGGGCGTTGCCGGCGGAGTCCAGGTAGAAGCCGGCCGCCTCACCCACGTTGTTGACCCCGAGCAGCTGGTCCACCGGCGGCGTCGACTTGCCGTCCGGTGCCTTCGAGGCCGGGAATACCACCTCGTGGAAATGGCCCTTGAGCGCCCAGAAGCCGAAGTTCGCGTTGTCGGCCGGATTCGCCTTGTTCGTATGAGAAAAGAATCCCACGGTGACGCCGGTGTCGTTGAGGCCGGTGACCTGAGTCTGCGCGGAATGCGGGAAGTTCTCGACCCGGTAGCTTGACTGATGGTACGGCGGCAGCAGCAGGTAGCCCTTGTTCTTATGGCCTTGCGCGCCTGAGCCGTAATAGCCGGCGATCTTGCCATGGTTGTTGATACCGAGCAGCTGGTTGAAGGTCAGGTCGTTGCTGTTGTTGAGCGTCTTGAAGGAGTACGTGATCGCTGGGGCGTGGGTGGCCGCCCCGGCCGGGACGGCCGCGGCGAAGACGGCCGCGAGCGCTCCGGCCCCTACGACGGCCATTGTGCGGACATGGGGGGTCAGGATCATCTGTACTTCCTCTCGTTGCGTCCACCTACTGTGCGCCCAATTACCAATAGATACAAGTAGATGTTTCGGATAGGGCTGATAGAATCCTTCTATGCTAGAGCTGACCAGGCTGAAGGTGTTCTGCGAAGTGGCGAGCCACGGCTCGTTCACCAGGGCCGCCGAGATGCTCGGCTACGCCCAGCCGTCCATCTCGCACCACATCGCCCAGCTGGAGCGCGAGCTCGGCGCCCAGCTCTTCGACCGGCAGCCGAGGCGCCTCCAGCTCACCGAGGCAGGCCAGGTCTTCCTGGACTACGCCCGGCCGATGCTCGTCCAGCTCGCCGATGCCCAGCGGGAGGTCGCGGAGACCGTCAAATCGGGCGGCGGGCGGCTGCGGCTGGCCGCCTTCCCCACCGCGGCCGCCACCTTGCTTCCCGCCGCCGCCCGGCCGTTCCGCGCCAGGCGGCCTGAGGTGCAGCTGAGCCTGACCGAGGCCGACCCGCTGGTGGCGGTGCCCGGCCTGGTCGCCGGCGACTACGACCTGGCGATCGTCTACGACTACCCGGCGCTCGGCGCCGGCCCGGAGCCTGGCGTCGAGCTTGAGCCGCTGTTCGGCGACCAGATGGCGGTCGCCCTGCCGGCCGGGCATCGGCTGGCGGGCCTGGCGGCGGTGCCGATCGAGGCCCTCGCCGGCGAGCAGTGGATCACGCCGCACGAGTCGATGTGCCGGGACGCGCTGATCCTGGCCTGCAGGAACGCGGGCTTCTTCCCCGAGACCGCCTCCCAGACAAACGATTACATGGCGATGCAGGGCCTGGTAGCCGCCGACGTCGGGATAGCGGTGATGCCGCGCCTGGCGGTCGCGATGGCGCGCCGGCCCGGCGTGATCGTGCTCCCGCTCGCCGAGCCCGTCATCGAGCGGGTCACCTTCATCGCCACCCGCCGGGGCGCGTACCGGTCACCGGCGGCCGACACGTTCCGCGCCGCCCTGCGGTCCGCCCTGTCCGCGGCCGAGGACGCGGATCTGCCGCTCGAGGCGTACGACCTGGCGCATGCGGTCGCCGGGCCGGCCAGGACGGCGCGGTAGGCCGGGCTAGCCACCGTGCCTGGCGTCCACCCGGCATGGCACCCTGATGACGTGAGCGCGAAGGCGAAGCCGGCGAGGCCAGACGGCGGACGAGTGCGGGCGGATACCATCGCCCGGCTCGAGCAGTCCATGTCCGCGCTGGGCGCGGCATCGATGATCTCGATGGACCAGCGGCTGCCCTGGTTCCGTGCCCTGTCGGCAGAGAACCGGTCCTGGCTCGGCCTGGTCGCCCAGGCCGGTGTCGCCGCCTTTGTCGACTGGGTGAAGCACCCGGAGCGAGGCCGGCCGGCCGTCGCCGGCGAGGTCTTCGGGACGGCGCCGCGCGAGCTGGCCAGGGCCGTCAGCCTCCAGCAGGCCGTCGAGATGGTCCGGATCATCGTCGACGTGGTCGAGAGCCGGGTGGACGACCTCGCCGCGCCGGGCGGGGAGAGCGAGCTGCGCGAGGCCGTGCTCCGGTACACCAGGGAGGTCGCGTTCGCTGCCGCCCAGATCTACGCCAGGTCCGCCGAAGCCCGCGGCGCCTGGGACGCGCGGCTGGAAGCGCTGGTCGTCGACTCTCTGGTCCGGGGCGAGATCGACGAGAGCCTGCAGTCCTGGGCCTCGGCACTGAACTGGTCATCGGCCCCGGTGACCGTCGTCGCGGGCAACGCCGGCGGCGGTGAGCCAGAGGGCCTGATCGAGGAACTGCGCATGCTCGCCAGGCGGGCCAAGTTCGACCTGCTGGCCGGGGTGCACGGGCACCGGCTGGTCGTGATACTCGGCGGGCCTGGTGACCCGATGCCGGTGGCCAGGCAGCTCGCGGCCAGGTTCGGTCCCGGTCCCGTGGTCGTGAGCCCGGCTGCGGCGAACCTGGAGTCGGCGGCCGACTCGGCCAGGGCGGCACTGGCCGGGCTGCGGTCCGCGCCCGCATGGCCGGACGCGCCGCGGCCGGTGCCGGCAGCCGCCCTGCTGCCCGAGCGAGCCCTCGACGGCGACGACAGCGCGCGCGTCGAGCTGATCGAGCACATCTACGAGCCGCTGCACCGTGGCGGTGCCGCCCTGCTCGATACCGTGACCACCTACCTGGAGCAGGGCAACTCGCTGGAAGCGACCGCGCGGATGCTGTTCGTGCACCCCAACACGGTCAGGTACCGGCTGCGCCGGGCGGCCGAGCTGACCGGCTTCAATCCAGGTGACGGACGCGGAGGATTCGTCCTGTGGCTCGCCATCGTGTACGGGCGGCTGTCTCACAAGCAAACGTAGTTTGTAGAATACCTACAGCTGATCGTGAGAAAAGTTCGTAGCCTCCTCTATTCGTATGGCGGACTCCTACAGTGCAAGGTTAGAAGATGCTCGTCATCGCTGCGCCTGGCCAGGGCGCCCAGACTCCTGGCTTCCTCGCGCCGTGGCTCGAGTTCCCTGGCGTAGCCGACCGGCTCGGCGCCTGGTCCGACCTGGTGGGCTGCGATCTGATCAAAGCGGGTACCGTCGGCACAGCCGACGAGATCAGGGATACCGCCGTCGCCCAGCCGCTGCTGGTCGCCGCCGCGCTCGCCGCCGCCGGAGTGCTGGGCATCGGCCCGTCGCTGACGGGCGAGCAGGCGGACGGGGAGAACGGCCGCGCGGACGGGCCGCAGGAGCCCGGCCACCGCGACGGGCACCACTCCGGCGTCGCGGCCGGCCACAGCGTGGGCGAGCTGGCCGCCGGCGCGATCGCAGGCGTTCTCGCGTCGCAGGACGCGCTGCGGCTGGTCGGCGTGCGCGGCCGCGCAATGGCGGCCGCCGCCGCGGCCGAGCAGACCTCGATGACCGCCGTGCTCGGCGGTGACGAGGCGGCGGTCCTGCGCTCCATCGAGGCGCACGGGCTTACCCCGGCCAACATCAACGGCGCCGGCCAGATCGTCGCAGCCGGAACGGCCGACCAGCTGGCGGCGTTCGCCGCCGACCCGCCGGCCGGCGCCAGGCTCAGGTCGCTGCAGGTAGCAGGTGCTTTCCACACTTCGCATATGGCACCCGCTGTCGAGGCGCTGCGCGCGGAGGCCGCGACGGTGACCGTGCAGGACCCGGTGCTGACCGTGCTGTCGAACCGCGACGGCGCCGCGGTGCGCACCGGCGCGGACTGGCTGGAGCGGATCTGCGGCCAGGTCAGCACCCCGGTGCGGTGGGACAGCTGCATGGCGACGATGAGCAGACTCGGGGCGACCGCGTTCCTCGAGCTGCCGCCGGCCGGCACGCTTGTCGGCCTGGCCCGCCGGGCGCTACCCGGCATCCAGCTGCTCGCCGTGAAGACGCCCGACGATCTTGAGGCGGCCAGGGCGATGCTCGCCGAGCACGACCTGCATTCCGACAGCCATGCGCCGGAGTGGCGCCTGCTTGTCGCGCCGCTCGCGGGGACGTTCCGGTCAGCGCCCGCGCCCGAGGGGCCCGGGGTGTCGGTGGTCAGCGGCGCGGAGCTCGGCCGGGTCGAGATGCGCGGCGACAGCCACCTGGTGACGGCAGGTTTCCCTGCGACGATTATCGAGTGGCTGGTCGAGGACGGTGATCCGGTGAGCCCGGGCCAGCCGCTTGTCAGGCTCGATCCGGCCACGCACGCGGCTACCGAGGAAGGGCACTAACTGATGCGAACCCACCAAGGCTCCGCCGGCGCCAGGGTCCTGGCCTTCGGCGGATACCAGCCGGCCAGAGTCGTCACCAACGAGGAGCTTGCCGCCTCGGTCGAGACCAGCGACGAGTGGATTCGCAGCCGGGTCGGGATCGCGAGCAGGCGGCTGGCGGGCCCAGACGAGACCGTCGCTGACATGGCGGTCGCCGCGGCTGGCAAGGCACTCGCCGGCAGCGGGCTTTCCCCCGCCGATATCGACCTGGTGATCGTGGCGACCTGCACGCCCGAGGTGATGATCCCGAACACGGCCGCCATCGTTGCGCGGCGACTCGGCATCATGGCGCCGGGTGCCTACGACCTCAACGCGGCCTGCGCGGGGTTCTGTTACGCGCTCGCCGCCGCGAATGACGCGGTCAGGGCAGGGTCAGCCCGGCACGTGCTCGTCATCGGCGCCGAGAAGCTCTCCCAGTGGGTGGACTGGACCGATCGCTCGACCTGCATCATCTTCGCCGACGGGGCCGGCGCCGCCGTGGTCGGCCCGGCCGAGCCCGAGCCCGAGGCGGAGGAGCCGGAGGCCGGGATAGGCCCGGTGGTGTGGGGTAGCGACGGCGATATGGCGGACAAGATCTTCATCAAGGACCGCAACTCGTTCATCATCCAGGAAGGCCAGGCGGTCTTCAGGTGGGCGACGACCGCGCTGCACCCGGTAGCCAAGCAGGCCTGCGCGGAGGCCGGCGTGGACCCGGCCGAGCTCGCCGTCTTCGTGCCGCACCAGGCGAACCTGCGGATCATCGAGGCGCTCGCGCGCAAGATCGGCGCCCCGCAGGCCAAGGTGGCCAGCGATATCGTCACCGCGGGAAACACCTCGTCGGCGTCGATCCCGCTGGCCCTGTCAAGGATGATCGAGCGAGGCGAGCTGGCCTCAGGCGACAAGGCCCTGCTGATCGGGTTCGGCGCGGGCGTCTGCTACGCGGCGCAGGTGATCACGCTACCCTGACCGGCGTCGCGCGGTGCGGCGGGAAGCGTACCGGCCGGCCAGGCAGCAGCCGCCCTATCGCAACAAAGGTAACTGAAACACAACAAAGGGAGAAAACTGGAATGGCTATGACCCAGCAGGAAATCCTCGCCGGGCTCAGCGAGATCATCGACGAGATCGCCGGCGTCCCGGCGGACGAAGTCACCCCGGAGAAGACCTTCGTCGACGACCTCGACATCGACAGCCTCTCGATGGTCGAGATCGCGGTGGCGGCGCAGGACAAGTTCGGCGTGGAAATCCCCGACGACCAGCTCAAGGACCTGAAGACGGTGCAGGACGTCATCGACTACGTCGGGCGCGCCTCCGTATCCGCCTGACGGGACAGCCAGCAGCGCGCGCGGCGCCGCGCCGGGCCGCATGAGGCGCGGCCCGGCGCCGCGTGATCCCGATCAGGCCGCAGCATCAGAGGAGACCGCACAAGTGCCCAACGATCCGACCCGAGTCGTCGTCACCGGACTCGGCGCGACCACGCCGGTAGGCGGGGACGCTCCCAGCACCTGGCAGGCCATGCTGGCCGGACGCAGCGGCGTCAGCACGCTGACCGAGGACTGGGCGCAGCGGCTGCCCTGCCAGATCGCGGCCAGGGCCGCGGTCGAGCCGACCACCGTAGTCGACCGGGTGCAGGCGAGGAAGCTCGACCGGTGCGAGATGTTCGCGC
This sequence comes from Streptosporangiaceae bacterium, assembly GCA_035532775.1. Lineage (GTDB taxonomy): Bacteria > Actinomycetota > Actinomycetes > Streptosporangiales > Streptosporangiaceae > Chersky-822. The sequence goes on along the minus strand of DATKQH010000209.1, from coordinate 42,478 downwards.
TCGTGGCGGCCAGGGAAGCGTGGGCCGACGCGGGATCGCCTGAGGTCGATCCGCTGCGGCTCGGCGTGGTCGTGGCGAGCGGCATCGGCGGGATCGGATCCGTTCTCGCCGCCTACGACACGCTGAAGGAGAAGGGCTGGCAGCGGCTCTCGCCGTTCACCGTGCCGATGCTGATGCCGAACGGTTCAGCGGGCTGGATCAGCCTCGAGCTCGGCGCCCGCGCCGGGGTGCATACGCCGGTCAGTGCCTGCGCGTCGGGTGCCGAGGCGATCGGCTACGGGATCGACATGATCAGGTCCGGGCGCGCCGACATCGTGCTGGCCGGCGGCACCGAGGCGGCGATCATGGAACTGAACATCGGCGCGTTCGCGGCGATGCGTGCCCTCTCGCTGCGCAACGACGAGCCCGAGCGGGCCTCCCGGCCCTTTGACAAGGGCAGGGACGGCTTCGTGCTCGGCGAGGGGGCCGGGATGGTGGTGCTCGAGTCCGAGGAGCACGCGGCCAGCAGGAACGCGCGCGTGTACGCGGTCGCCGCCGGGGCCGGCTACTCCGCCGATGCGCACCACATCGCGCAGCCTGATCCCGACGGGGCGGGCGCGGTGCTCGCGATCCGCCGCGCGCTCGAGAATGCCAGGGTCGCGGCGGCCCAGGTCACGCACGTCAACGCGCACGCCACCTCCACCCCGGCCGGAGACGTCGTCGAAGCTCACGCGATCGCCACCGCACTCGGCGACGCGGCGGCAAGCGTGGTGGTCTCGGCGACCAAGTCCATGACCGGCCACCTGCTCGGCGGGGCCGGCGCGGTCGAGTCGGTGGCGGCCATCATGGCGCTGCATGACCGGACCGCGCCGCCGACGATCAACATGGACGACCTAGAGGATGACCTCGGCGTCGAGATCGCGGTCAAGCCGACCGACCTGCACCCCCGTGGCCCTGAGCCGATGGCCGTCATCAACAACTCGTTCGGATTCGGCGGACACAATGTCGCGGTCGTCTTCACCGCAGCCTGAGGGGGCTATTTCCATCGCAGACAAGGAGCCTGACGTGACTATTCTCGACAGCCGACTCCCCCAGCTCAGCCGCGACGCGGCCGGCCAGCCCGCTGGCGGCGAGGCGGCGCGGGAGCCGGCAGCGGGCGCGGCCGGGCAGCCGGCCAGCAGCCCGGCAGGCAGCGGCCCGGCAGGCAGCGGCCCGGCAGGCAGCGGCCCGGCAGGCAGCGGGGCACCGGCCGAGCCCGGACGCGACCCGATGGCCAGGCTCGAGGCGCTCTTCGACGCCGGGACGGTGCGGCTGCTGCTGCCCGCCGATGTCAGCGGGGTGCTGGTCGCCGAGGGCCTGATCGACGACATGCCCGCCGTGGCGTTCGCCAATGACCCGCGGGTTCAGGGCGGCGCGATGGGCAGCGCCGGCTGCGCGGCGATCGTCACCGCCTACGACCGGGCGATGGAGATCGGCGCTCCGGTTCTCGGGCTCTGGCACTCCGGCGGCGCGCGGCTCCGCGAGGGCGTGGAGAGCCTGCACGCGGTCGGCCTGGTCTTCGCCGCCATGACCCGTGCCTCCGGCCAGGTGCCGCAGATCTCGGTCGTGCTCGGGGCCGCCGCGGGCGGCGCGGCCTACGGGCCGGCCCTGACTGACCTGGTGATCCTGTCCGACCAGGGCCGCATCTTCGTGACCGGCCCCGACGTCGTGCGCAGCGTGACCGGCGAGGATGTCGACATGGAGCGGCTCGGCGGCCCCGAGCCGCATAGCAGGCGCTCCGGCGTCGTCCACGTGGTCACGCCGACCGACAGCCGGGCCCTCGCCACGGCGCGCGAGCTCGCCCTGCTGCTCGGCAGCCAGGTCGGTGATGACGACGAGGCGAACAGCCCGTCGCTGGCCGACGCCGACCTGGCCGCGCTGCTGCCGGAATCGCCGAAACGGGCCTACGACGTGCATCCGCTGATCAGCGGCGTGCTCGACGGACCGGGTGTCGAGCTGCACCCGCGCTGGGCACCGAACGTCGTGACGGCGCTTGGCCGGCTCGGCGGCCGGACAGTCGGCGTGATCGCGAACAACCCGCTGCGGCTGGGCGGCTGCCTGGATGCCACGTCCGCGGAGAAGGCGGCCAGGTTCGTGCGGATGTGCGATGCCTTCGGCGTGCCGCTCGTCGTTTTGGTGGATGTTCCCGGTTACCTGCCCGGAGTCGGCCAGGAGTGGGACGGCGTCGTGCGCCGCGGCGCAAAGCTGCTGCACGCGTTCGCCGAGGCGACGGTGCCGCGGGTCACGCTGGTGACCAGGAAAGCCTACGGCGGCGCCTACATCGCGATGAACTCGCGGTCGCTCGGCGCGACCAGGGTGTTCGCCTGGCCAGGTGCTGAGATCGCGGTGATGGGCGCGGTCGCCGCGGTCCGGATCCTGCACCGCAGGACGCTGGCGGCGGCGCCGGCCGACCAGCGGCACGAGGTCGAGGCCGAGCTGGCTGCCGAGCACGAGCGCGAGGCAGGCGGCCTGCTGCGGGCGCAGCAGCTGGGGGTCATCGACGAGGTGATCGAGCCCGCCAAGACCAGGCAGGCGCTCGCCGAGGCGATCGCGTCGGCCGCGCACGTCCGCGGCCAGCACGGCAACATCCCGCTGTAGCGGCGTCAGGCTCCGTAGCGTCGCCCGCGGGCGGCGTAGCTGCGCAGCGCGCGCAGGAAGTCGACCTCCCGGAACGCGGGCCAGTACGCCTCGCAGAAGTACAGCTCGGAGTACGCGCTCTGCCACAGCAGGAAGTTCGACAGGCGCTGCTCGCCGCTGGTCCTGATCACCAGGTCAGGGTCGGGCTGGCCGGCCGTGTAAAGGTGCCGGGCGACATCCTGGGTGGTCAGCGTCTGCGCTAGGTCGGTCAGCGTGGAGCCGGCCGCGGCCTGCTCGTAGAGCAGGGCGACGATCGCGTCGATTACTTCCTGACGGCCGCCGTAGCCGATCGCCAGCGTGACGTGCGCGCCGGTCGCGCAGCCGCGGGTCGCGGCGACTGCCTCCTTCAGCGCCAGCGACGTGCTGTCGGGCAGGACGTCGAGCATCCCCGCGGTGTGGACCTGCCAGCCCGAGCTCTCGCTGGTCAGCTTGTCCGCCACGAACTGCTCGATGACGTCCATCAGGAACGCGACCTCGGCGTCTCCGCGACGCATCAGGTTCTCGGTCGAGCACAGGAACACCGTCACGTGCTTGATGCCCGCCGTCTCGCACCAGCGCAGCAGGTCATCGATGTGCTCGGCGCCGTGCTTATGGCCGAGGCTCGGATTGGCCATGCCCATCTGCCGAGCCCAGCGCCGGTTGCCGTCGATGATCAGGCCGACATGCCTGGGCATGGGCTGGCCGGCGAGCTGAGAGCGCAGCCGTCGGGTGTAGAGCCGGTAGACAAGATCGCGGAGCGGCACCTACTGAATCTACCCCCGCGAAACTGCGGCATGCTGACGCCGGTGACTGGCCGGCGCGTCCGCTAGCCGGCCACGGACAGAACGATCCTGCCGCCCGGATGGCGCGACTCCAGGCGGTCAGCTGCCTGGTCCGCTGGCCGTCGTCGCCGATCAGGACGCCGTGGAAGGTGATGTTGGCGTCGACCAGCGGATCGAGGTCCAGCTCGGGCGTGGCGATGGAGGCGATCTGCCCGCCGGGCGGAGGGTGGGCAGCGCCGCGGCCGCATTCGGACCGCCGACCAGGTCGGCGATGGCGTCCACGGGTCCGCCCGCTAGCGCTACGGCCTGTCCGGCGACGTCGCCGCCGGCGTAATCGATGCAGCCCGCGGCGCCGAGGGCGCGCATCTGCTCGTGCATGGCCCGGCGGCCCACGCCCGTGGGCGCGATGCCCAGGCGCGCCGCGAGCTGGAGCAGGAACAGGTGCCGGCGGCCAGCGGGGTGGCGGCCGCCTGCTGGAACGACACGCCGGGCCCGACCGGCGCGACCAGGTCAGCGTCGACGACGGCAAGCTCGGCGTATCCGCCGGCGCCGTCAGGAAAGCCTTCAGCCCGGCCCAGCCGCCGTCGGCGCGGTTGCCGGCGTCGACGGGGTTGACCCCATGACGAGCGAGCGCATCGAAGTGCAGCGGACCATCGGGGCCGAGCCCGCGGACATCTTCCGCGTGCTCTGCGACCCGCATGGCCACGTAGCCATCGACAGCGCGGGGATGCTGATGGACGCGAGCGGGGAGCCGGTGAGCGTCGCCGGCGACAGCTTTGTCGTGCACATGGACCGCGAGGCGCTGAACGACTACCCGCTTGGCCGCTACGACGTGACCGTGACGATCACGACCTTCATCCCCGACGCCGAGATCGCCTGGACGATACTCGGCAACATCAAGCCGCCGATCGGCCACGTGTACGGCTACCGGCCTGAGGCCGCCGAGGGCGGCACACTCGTCACGTCCTATTACGACTGGGCCGCCATCGATCCGGTCTGGCGGGAGGCCGGGATCTTCCCGGTCATCTCCGAGGGGGCGCTGCGGGCCACCCTCGGCATCCTGGCCAGGACCGTGGCGCGCGGCTATCCGCGGCCGAACGCCGGCTAGGTCACGATCCGGCGGCAACCGGACGAATTCGCCTCTGCGGCGGCAACCGGCAATAAGCGGTGCGCGTCTGCTGATCGTCACTACTGACGTAGCACGATAGGACAACTCATGCTCACGAGGCGTTTTCGGCGACCCTGGAAGACTGCCTCGGTGCTCACCGCGACGAGCGCGACGGCAGCGACCGGCGTGCCGTTGGCGAGGTCCGGGCCGTCGGCGGGCGCGTCGGTCAGCGCGAGCGTGCCGCGCTGCAACGCTGCCAGGGCCCGCCAGCTAGTGGCGCACAAGCTGGCCCGCGCGATCGGCGCGGCCATGCGCAGCCGGTTCACCAGCGCGGATCCGTCCTACAACCCGTTCGACGACGTCAGCGTGGCCGTGTCCGACGATTCGCTCGGGCTGAGCTGCTGGTACCGCACCGCGAGGCAGAACTACTCGGCCAGCGCGGTCAAGGCGACCATCCTCGCCGCGCTGCTGCTCACGGCCCAGGACGAGCACCGGAGCCTGGACTCGTGGGAGAAGAATGAAGCCTGGCTCATGATCACCCAGTCCGACAACGCGGCGGCGAGCGCGCTGTGGGCGCACGTGGGCATGGCCAGCCTGCAGCACTTCCTCGACCGCGCCAAGATGAAGCAGACCGTGCTGAACACGTGGGGCGCCTGGGGACTGACCGAGATCACGGCGCACGACGAGACGCTGCTGCTCCGGCTGCTGATGTCCCCCGGGCAGGTCCTGACCACCCCGTCCCGCAGGTACGAGCTGTACCTGATGAACCACGTCATCAGGTCCGAGGCCTGGGGCGTGCGGGCCGGGTCGCCGAAGTACGTCACCTGGCACATCAAGAATGGCTGGGCGCCGCTGCCCGACCCCAGCAGCAGCCCATGGGTGGTCAACAGCATCGGCTGCTTCATCCACAAGTCCTTCGGCTACACGATCGTCGTGCTGACCCAGGACAACCCCGCCGCCGGCCTGTCGTATGGCATCGGGACCATCGAGAAGATCGCCTGGGTCATCAACCGTGCCCTGGTTCCGGGGGCCAGGTCGGTCTGGCCGAAGTCGGCGGCACGGCAGATCTCGAGGCTGCCGCAGGCACCGGAAGCCCTGCCCGCCCCGCCAGGCGGCCGCTGACGCCCGGCTACCGTAGTGCTGGCGGCAAGGGGGTGTCTGCGGTGACGACGGCGTTCGTGCTGGGCGGCGGGGGCTTGCTCGGCGCTCACGAGGTCGGCATGCTGCGGGCGCTCGCCGGGGCAGGCGTCACGCCCGACCTGGTCGTCGGTACCTCGATTGGCGCGATCAATGGCGCTTTCGTGGCCGCCGATCCGGCTGATGCGGCCGACCGGCTTAGCGAGCTCTGGCATGGCGAGGCCATCAGGCAGGCATTCAGCGAGAACCTGTGGGGACGGGCCGTCCGGCTGGCCCGCTCGGGAACGCACCTGCATTCCATCGAGCCGCTGCGGCACATGCTGACCGCCAAGCTGCCGGCCAGCGACTTCGCCGAGCTCACGCTGCCCTTCCATTGCGTCGCGGCGAGCATCGAGCGGGCGAGCGCGCGCTGGTTCAGCGCCGGCCCGCTGGTGCCGGCGATCCTGGCCTCCTGCGCCGTTCCCGGGCTGCTGCCGCCCGTCAAGGTCGGTGACGAGCACTGCTTCGACGGCGGGCTGGTCGACTCGATCCCGGTGGGCCGGGCCCTGGCGCTCGGCGCGACAACGGTCTACGTCCTTCAGGTCGGCCGGATCGAGAGCCCGCTGACCGTGCCGAGGCGACCGTGGGAGGTCGGTCTCGTCGCCTTCGAGATCGCGCGCCGGCACCGGTACCACGAGGAGATGTCGGAATTGCCGGACGGTGTCGACGTCCATCTGCTGCCGAGCGGCGGAAATCCCCGCGCGCCGGATCTGTCGCAGCTGCGCTACCGCGACAAGACTATGGTCGGGGCCAGTATCGAGCGCGCCTATGCGGCGTCGCAGCGCTACCTCGCTGCGCTCGACGGCCCCGTTGAGCTGGACACCGATGTGAGCGAGAACTGACCGGCCCGCAGCGCCGGAGGCGCCGAGTAACCAGGAGAGGCCCATGCTCCCGCCCAGGCTGATCCGCCGGCTGGTACTCGCGCCGCTGACGATCGTCATCGCGGTCGCCGTGGCGGTGCTGTTCCCGTTGCTGGCGGTGCTGACCTGGATCTTCGGGCTGCTCAGGCGGCCGCGGCCCAGGCGCAAGCGGGCCCTGCGGCTGCTGTTCTTCGCCCTGGTCTGGCTCTTCGCTGACACCGCCGCGGTGTTCATGTGCCTTGGCCTGTGGATCGCCAGCGGATTCGGCGGTCGGCTGCGCACCGAGCCCTACCAGGCACGCCACTACGCGATCATGAGGTGGTTCCTCGACCGGGTATACGGGGCGGCCACCCGCGCGTTCGGCCTGCGGGTGGAGATCGACGAGCCCGAGCTCACCGGGGACGAGCTGGCCGCCCGGCTGGCCCGCCCGGTCATCGTGCTGAGCCGCCACGCCGGTCCCGGTGACTCGTTCCTGCTCGTCCATCACCTGCTCAGCGTGTACGGACGGCGGCCGCGGGTCGTGATGAAGGCAACGCTGCAGCTGGACCCGGGCCTCGACGTGGTGGCAAACCGGCTCCCCAACGTGTTCATCCATCATGCCAAGACCGGCGGGCGCCTTTTCGTTGAGCAAATCGGACGACTGGCGAGCGGCCTTGATGATTCCGGCGCGCTGGTGATCTTTCCTGAGGGCGGGAACTGGACGCCGGGCCGGTGGGAGCGCGGCATCATGCGCCTGGAGCAGCTCGGGCGGCGTGATCTGGCCGCACGGGCGCGGGAGATGCCGAACCTCCTGGCACCGCGCAGCGGCGGTGCGTTCACCGCCATTAACGCGTGCCCGTCCGCTGACGTGATCTTCGTCGCTCATGCCGGCCTCGACCGGCTGGTCAGCGTCGGGGATGTGTGGCGGAAGCTGCCGGTGGATCAGACCATCCGCGCGAAGTGGTGGCGGGTGCCGGTCGACGAAGTGCCCCGGGACCTGGACCACGACGCTCAGCTGAGCTGGCTCTACGACTGGTGGCAGCGCATCGACGCGTGGATCTCGGCGAACAGGCCGGAGGACGACGAGCCGCTCGCGCTCGCCGGTGACCGCTGAGCCGGCGGCCCGTGCCGTCCGGGGCGGGCTAGCTGTCGCCGTCGAACGCCCTGGTGCCCGCTCGTGCCGTGATGTGCGGCGGGACGGCGGTGCCGGCTGGCAGTTCCGCATCGGGAACCGGCTCGCCCCAGGTGCTGATCAGGGGAAGCTCGCCAGCCCATAGCCCGAGTGCCGCATCAGGGCTGTCCGCGTCGTCCGGCGGCCCGGTCCTCACCTTCACCGAGGCCTCGTCGAGCGGCAGCGCGAGCAGCGAGGTGGCGGCGAGTTCCTTGCGGCTCGGCTGACGGGCATAGTCCCACTGGCCAGGAGCCAGATGCTCGGACAGCAGGTGCAGGCCGCGCAGCTTCTCGGCCGGATCGGTGACCAGCCGAGGGGTGCCGTAGATCATCGCGCTCCGGTAGTTCACCGCGTGCTCGAAGACGGATCTGGCCAGGACCAGCCCGTCGACCAGGGTGATTGTCACGCACGCCTGGGCGGTCTCGGCCACCTGGGCGGTCTCGGCCGGACGGGCGGCCAGGCTGCGGCTCGCGACCGAGCCGTGCAGGTACAGCGTGTCGTCGTCGAACCCGTACGAGGTCGGGATCACCATGGGCGTGCCGTCAACCACGACGCCGAGGTGGGCGATGAGGCCCGCCCGCAGGACCGCGATAAGATGGGCGCGGTCGGTGCGGCCCTGCTCGCGCAGCCGTTCGTGCCTGGTCCGGGCCGTCGCCGACAGGGCAGGGCGCCCGGGGCCCGCGACTGGCTGAGTCATTCGCCGCCATCCTCGATTCGCCGAACAGCGCTGAACCCCTGGCGCTGCGATTCCCAGGGGTTCAGCGGCGTGCTTGAACAGCGATTCTAGCCAGTGGCGTGCAGCCAGCGGACAGGTGCGCCCGCCGAGGCGTGCCGGAAGGGCTCGAGCTCGGCATCCCACGCCTCGCCGAGCAGGAGAGACAATTCGGCCTCGAGCGACCCGCCGAGAGCCGGATGCCGCAGGCCGTGCAACTCGCGAATCGCCCCCAGCCGGTCGCTGTCGGCACCAGACGCGGCCAGTGTCATGACCGCCCTGAGCCTGTTCTCGCTGATCATGATGTCGCCGTTCGCGCCGACGCTGGCCGAGAACATCCCGAGCGAGGGCGTGCAGCTATAGCGCATGGCGTCGCAGCCGGGGCTGGCGTCCTCGGTCACCTCGAACCTGAGCAGGTTCCAGGTGGCGAGCGCCGAGGCGATCTCCCCTGACAGTCCCGGCCGGCCCTGCCAGTCCAGCTCGGTCCTGATCGAGCCAGGAGCGGCAGGCTGCTCTATCCAGTGCAGCTTGACGGGCACGCCGAATATCCCGGCAACGGCCCACTCGATATGCGGGCTCAGCGCCGGGGGCGCAGAGTGAATCTGCAACACGCCGCGTACGGTCACCAGACCTCCCACCCAGCCGACGAGGTGCGTCTTCCCCAACGAACCTTGGTCGAGCCCGGGCTGGCTGCCTGCTTCCGGTACGGCGTTGCTGCTGGTGCTCCAGCGACATTGTGCAGCAAGGACCGGCTGGGCACCAGTACCGGGCCGCCGTGTCGCGGCGCGTCGCGGCGCGCAGCCTGCGGCCGCTGGCGCTGTCCTGACCGCCGCCTGCGTGGTGAGATGGTGATGTGAACGCTGCCGACGGGAAGTCGCCGTTACCGGCGGCTGACCAGCGCGTCCCGGCGATGCGCCCGGGCGCCGGGCTGGTTTTCGTCGCGGAGATGTACGGCGTGCAGCTCGACCAGCTCGCGACCGTGCTCGGCGTGAGCCAGCGTCGCGCGGTCGCGGTGGCGGCTCGCTGGCGAGCCGCGGGGCATGCGCAGGCGGCGGTCCTGAGCCCGGGTCCCCGCTGGGTCTGGCTGACCAAGGCGGGGCTTGCGACCTGCGGGCTGCCGTACTCGGCGGTCACTCCCGGGTTATCCAGGCTGGCCCACCTGCGCGCGGTGACCGCGGTCCGGCTGGCGCTGCTGGCGGCGCCGCAGTTCGCCGCCAGCGCCGCTTACTGGCGGAGCGAGCGACGGCTCAGGGCCAGGATGGGCGGCCGGATCGGCCTGCGCGAGCACGTGCCGGACGGCGAGGTGCACTGGCCCGACGGAGCCGGCTTCCCGTGGGCCGGAGAGTGCTGGGCGATCGAGGCCGAGCTGACTCCGAAGACGTCGGCCAGGACCGTGGCCATCATGCGCGAGCTGCTGAGCCGCACCGGCGACTACGGCTGCCTGGCCGCTGACGTTCAGGTGCCTGGCCGGCCGCCGAGGCACTCTCGCGCGATCTACCTGTGCTCGCCCGCGGCCAGGCCGGTGGTCGTCAGGGCGAGGGACGCACTCGGCCTCCTCGGATCGCGGGTCGAGATCCGGCTGCTGCCCGACGGTGCTGGGCTGGCCGGTGCTGGGCTGGCCGGTGCTGGGCTGGGCGGGCCGGCGTCTGGCGAGGCGGCGCCGTGATCGGCCGGCGGCTGAGCCTGGTCGTGGCACAGGCGATCCTGCGGGTACTGGCCCGGGTGCTCGGCGCCGTGGCGCTGGCCGCGGTCGCGGCCGCCGCCGCGCCCGTGTCGCTCGTCGCTGCGGGCGCGCTTGCCGCCGCGTGGCGGCAGGGCTGGCTGCCGCGCCGGCTGTTTGCCGCGGCGGCGTGGTGCGGGCCCATGGTCGCCGTCTGGCTCGCCTGGACCGCGCGCGCCGCGCCGGGCTGGCAGGTCGTCGCGGCGGCCCCGTACCACGCCTGGCTGGGCTTCTGGCACCTCGCACGGGCGGGTTCCCCGCTGCGTGCGGCCGCAGTGGCCGCGCCCCTGGCCATCCCGCTGGGCCTGGCAGCGGGCGGCCTGGCCTGGACCTACCGCACTGGGCTGCTGCGCTCTGGCGCTGGCGGGCTCTCTCCCGCGGCCTCGGTCGCCTTCGACCAGCGGCAGTGGCGGCATCAGGTGCGGTCGGCCAGGGCCAGGATCGCCGCGGCCGGTTCCGTGCCGCTGACCACGCGCGGCGACCTGCTTGTCGTCGGCGCGGTGATCAGGGTGGTCGGTCATCGCGGCGGGCCGCTCGCCGCGGTCAGCTACCAGCGGACGCGGTCACATCAGGTCGTCGTCGGCACGACCGGGACGGGCAAGACGACGCTGCTGCTGCGGCTGTGGACCGCGTTCATGGCGACGGGCCTGCGCCGCCATGCCGCAGGCCTCGGCGCGCCACCGCTGCTCGTCGTGCTCGACTGCAAGGGCGGTTCGGATGCCCGCCGGGTTGCCGACCGGTTCAGGCGGGTGCTCCGGCAGGCAGGCGCCCGGTCCACGGCCGTCTGGCCGGACGAAGCCAGCCTGTCGCTGTGGACCCTGCCGTCGCGTCAGCTCACGACCACGCTCGTCGACCTGATCGAGCACGGGACGGGCTCGGCCGCGTACTACGCCGACGTGATGGAGGCACTGATCGCGCTGGCCGTCGAGGCGCCCTGCGGACCGCCCGCCAGCTCGCGGGACCTGCTCATCAGGCTGGAGCCCGGGTGGCTGTCGACGGCTTACGCAGGCTCGGGAACGGCCGCCGATCACGCGCTGATCCGATCGGCCTCCCGGCACCTCGGTGATGTGGCGCTGCGGTTCCGCACGCTGTTCCGCCGGCTCGGCGCCGGGCTCGACGGCCCGGGCGGGTTCGGCGACGCCGACGCCTGGTACTGCATCCTGGAAGGCACCGATCAGATCCCGGTCGCCGAAGGCCAGGCCAGGGCGCTGGTCGACCTGCTGGCGAGCTTCGCGGTCCGCGGGCCGCAGCGGCGCGAGATCCTGCTCGCCGTCGACGAGTTCTCCGCGGTCTCGCGGCGACTGCCGATCTGGCAGCTGTATGAGCGGGCCAGGTCGCTCGGGCTGGCCGTGCAGGTGTCGGCGCAGTCCTGGCAGGGCCTCGCCGCCAGCCAGGACGAGCGGTACCGGATCGCGGCTTCGGCCGAGGGCGGGATCTGGCTGCTGCGGACACCGCATCCCGAGCCGCTGACCGGCCTGGCCGGGACCCGCAAGGCGGTGGAGACGACCAGGCGGCTCGGCCGGTTCCCGGTCTGGCGGCATCAGGGCACGTCCCGGCTCAGCGAGGTGCCTGTCGTGGATGCCGCCCTGATCCGCGGCCTTGACGTCGGTCAGGCGGCCTACATCTACCGCGGCGGCGTGACCTATGTTCAAGTGAAACGGCTGGTCGCCGCGCCCGCGGCCGTGGGCGGGCGGCCCGTGCCGGCGGCCGCGGGTCGTGCGGCCGGTTCACGCCCCGGGGCTGAGGATCGTGCGGCCGGCGAGGTAGCGGCGGGGACCTCGGCGACTGGAGCCCGGGCTGATGCGGCGGCCGGTGCGGCGGCCGGATCCCCGGCCGGATCCGCGGCCGCTGGGCTGGGGGCGGCCGGAGCCCTGCCCGATGTCTCCCCGGTGCTCGACGCGGCCTTCGGGCCGGAGCCACGAGCATGACCGGCCGGCTCGGCGGCCGGTTCCTCCGCCTCGGCGCCCGGCCCCGCCTCCCAGGCCGGCCGGCTCGGGTGCTGGCCGGCGACCCGTTTGCCGTGCTCGGCCTGGACTCCGGCGCCGACCTGACCGACGACGAGGTCCGCGCGGTCTGGCGGCGGATCGCCGCCGCGACGCACCCGGACCGAGCCGACGGCGGTGACCCAGAGCGATTCGCCGCCGCTGCCGCCGCCTACACCGACCTGCGCACGAGATTCGGGCGCGGCGAAGCGAGAGCCGCGCTCGGCCCGGCCGGCGCCCGGACCGGCCGCGGGCACGCCGGCACTCGGGTCGGCGTCCGGGCTGCCCGCGGGCACGCCGGCGGTCTGCTCGCGACCGTCTCGGACGCGATCGCCGGCGTCGCCGTCCGGGTCACGCGCGGGCGGCCGGCCAGGCTGGCGCTGCGCGTCATCGTCGCCGCGACGGCCGCGACGATTGCGGTCCTGGTAGCCGGCCATGGCCCGGCCGCCCCCGCGCTGGTGACCGGCGCCGCCACGTGGCTCCTCCTGACCGGCGGGCACGACCTCGGCTCGCCCATCAACACCAGTTCTCCGCACTCTCGGTCGCCGCATAAGGGGCAAGTCGGACGGGATCATGGCGTCAAGGACGCGTGAGGAGTGAGCGGAGGCCGCTGGCACGGCCGGGTCAGTGGGGTGTTTGTACCTATTTGGACGGTGGGCCGGGCGCGGCGGCCGGATGCGGGAGCTGCACGTTACCCGGGCTCCTCGCCAGTGGCGACGGGGCGGGACGGGTCGGACGACCAGGCCGACCATGAGCCGACATAGAGCGCCGCGGACAGGCCGGCCAGTTCGAGCGCGAGTATCTCCTGGGCCGCGGTGACGCCGGACCCGCAGTAGGCACCGATCGGCGGCGCGCCGCCGAGTGTGGCGGGCAGGCCGGCCGCGGCCGGCAGGCCCAGGCCGGCGAACCGGCTCGCGAGTTCGTCCGGGCGGAGGAACACGCCGTCCGGCCTGACATTGCCGGTCGCCGGAGCACTGATCGCACCGGGGATATGGCCGGCCGCCGGGTCAACGGGCTCGACCTGGCCGCGGTACCGATCGGCTGCCCTGGCGTCGAGCAGGAAGCCGGACCGGGCGAGCCGGGCCGCACCGTCGTCGTCGAGCACGGGCATGCCGCCAGCGGCACCAGCCGCGAAGTCGCCTGGGTCCGGGCTCGGCACGTCGGTCGTCACCGGCAGGTCGGCGGCGGCCCAGGCGCGGAAGCCGCCGTCGAGCACGGCCACCTGATGATGACCGAAGTACCGCAGCAGCCACCACACCCGGCCGGCGATGGTCGAGTCGCCATCGTCGTAGACAAACGCGGCCTGGCCCGCCCGCAGGCCGGCCCGGCGCATGGCAGCTTCGAAGACGTTGGCCGCCGGCAGAGGATGCCTGCCGCCATCGCCGGAACCGGGAGGTCCGGCCAGGTCCTGGTCGAGGTCGATGAAGCAGGCTCCGGGCAGATGCCCGGCCAGGTAGCTCTCGATTCCGGGCGGCCCGCCGAGCCGCCATCTGACATCGAGCAGCACCTGCGGGCCGCCAGATCCGAGCCAGGCAGCCAGTTCGGCCGGGCTGATCAGCGGTCCGGTGCCCTGACCGGCCGGAGCAGCGTCAGGGCTAGCGCTCGTCACTGTGGATAACCTCCTGAATCCTGTGCATAAGCAGGCCAGACGCGGTGGGGTTCCCGAACTGGCCTGTGGACAAACCTGCGTGCGGGGCGTGCCCGGCGTGCGGGGCGTGCCCAGGCGTGACTGGTATGCCGCGGTTGCCCGGCACAGCTCGGCGCGGCTGGGCTTAGTTAAGCGTCAGCGTCAGCAGCGGCACGAGCTGGTCCGACTGGGTCAGCGATCCGTGCATCCCGGCCAGCGCCGATTCTCGGGGTTCGGCCTTGGTGGCGACGATGGCGCTCGGACCGCATGGCGCGGCGATCACGTCGCCGATCCTGGCCGAGAACTGAGGGTCGACCGGGCCGAACCAGCCGTCGGCGACCGCCTGCTCCCTGGTTACCACCCAGGCCCGGTCGCCGAGTACCTCCCGCCAGGCGGCCAGCACGTCGTCAGCCGCTCCCGGCTTGCAGTACACATGCCTGGCCCGCGGCTCGCCGCCGAGCAGGGCCACTCCCTCGCGCAGCCGCGGCTCCGCGTCGACGTCGATCCGGTCGCCGGCCGGGACATCGGTCATCCCGTGATCCGCCGTCACATGCAGCACCGTGCCGCGCGACAGCGCTCCCACGAGCTGCTCGGCCAGCTTGTCGACGTGCGCCAGCTGGTACTCCCAGGCATCGGACCCGCAGCCGAGCGCGTGCCCGGTCGAGTCCAGGTCGCCGTAGTAAACGCTCGCCAGCGCCGGCGACGCCTCGCTGAGAGCGGCTACCGTCCGGGAGACCAGCGCCCCCAGCGTGTCAGCGGCCCGGTAGTCCGCGCCGCGCATGGCCGCGACGGACAGCCCCGACTTCCTGAAGGCTCCCGGTGCGATCCTGAAGGCCGCGACCCCGGCGCTCTCGGCGCGCTCGAAGATGGTCGATCCTGGCTGCCACCGGACCGGGTCGACGCTGGCGTCCCAGCGCAGTGCGTTGAGCAGGCGGTCCGAGCCTGGAATGGCGACCTGATAGCCGAGCAGCCCGTGCTGGCCAGGCGGCCTGCCGGTCCCCAGCGTCGCCAGGCTGGTCGCGGTCGTGGCCGGGAAGCCGGCGGTCAGCGGCGCCGACGTCATGGCCAGCTCGGACAGGAACGGCGCCGCGGCCGGGTGGGTGCTGAGCAGATCCCAGCCAAGGCCGTCGATCAGCACCAGGCAGACTCGCTCGGCGGGCGGGAGCTGGAGCGGGTTCGGCTCGTCCGGTACGCCCAGCGAGGCGAGGACCGACGTCGCCAGGGCGTCGAGAGAGGATTCCGCGTACCGCGGCAGTGTGGGCTCGACCGTCTGCGTCGTCATGAGCGGCTCGTGGTCGACGAGAGCGCCTGGGCGAACGCGAGTACCTGCTCCACGGCCTCCGCTCCGTCCGCTGCCTCGCTGATCCGCATCGTCACGTCGTCCGACGTCATCGCCCCCGTGTAGCCGTGGTCGGCCTCGCAGTTCTCGTCGCCGCAGTGCGCTGGCTCGAGCTCGAGGTGCCGCAGTGAGTTCCAGCCGATCGTCAGGACGATCTCCGACGGCATGGTCACCCCGCGCTGGTAATTGGCGGGATCGGGAATCACCCTGGTCACTGCCACCGTGGAGATCCTGGAGCAGCGGATCGCCTCGGTGGAGGTCTCTGCCTGCGGACGCGAGTCAGGCACGTTCTCGTCGGCGGGGTACTCGTCGGTGTGCGAGTAGACGAGTCTGGTCGGAGTCAGGGCCAGGACCGTCATATGCCGCCTGACTTCCATGCCGGGATCGAAATGCGCGTCATGGTGCACGAAGTAGGACACGACCTGTTCCGAGCCGACCGCCGCGGAGACCGCGTCAGCGACGATGCCCGGGTAGTAGCCGCTCCGCTCGATGGCCGACAGCATCCCGTCGGCCGAAGCTGTGGTACTCATCCTCATATCCTGCACCGTCTGGTGCCGGCGGCCAGCAAGGTGGTCAGAGATTGACCGCGCGGCCAGCCAATTCGGCGGAACTGAGATCCACGGCCCGCTGGGCGGCCGGCTCGGGCAGCTCGATCGCGCCCGCGCCGGCCGAGGGGCGCGGCCGCCTCGGCCGCCTGGCTCCGGCGCCGCCGCCGCGGCCCCGGTAGACTAGCACGCCGTTCACCGGATCGGGCACGGCGTCGAGCGCCGCCTGAACTCCTGGGAGTCCGCGGAAGGCCTCCCATGTGGCCTCGTCGGCGAAGCACACCTCGAAGACGACGCCGTGCCTGTGCTCGATCCAGGCCCACTCGATCGCGCCGCTCGTGATCGCCGGCTCGACGAGCGCAGAGCGATAGGAGTCCTTCCACGACAGGGCTGCCTGGATCTGCGAGTCGAATACCTCGATCGACCACCACTCAGCCATACCTGCCAGGGTAATCCCGCCGGCCAGGTTTGCCCTTTCGCTGTTGGCATAACATCCGGCCCGCGGTCTGCCGGCGCGGCGTCAGGGAAGCGCCAGCCCGGCCTCGATGACGGCCCGGATCCGATCGGCGTAGTCCGCGGCCTCGTCGTCTGACTCGTACTTGTGCCGCGGCCAGAAGAAGCCGCGCAGGCCGTCGCCCTTCGTCCGGGGCACGACGTGCGCGTGCAGGTGCGGAACGCTCTGGCTCACGATGTTGTTCAGCGCCACGAAGGTGCCCTGGGCGCCGAGCGCCACCGGAATGGCCGCGCTGACCAGCCGGACCGCGCCGAAGAACGGCTCGATCAGCCGGGCGGGAAGATCGGCGAGCGTCTGGACGTGCTCCCGCGGCACGAGCAGGACGTGGCCCTTGAACACCGGCCTGGCGTCGAGAATCGCGACCACGCTGGCGTCGGCAAGTACCACCTGCGCCGGTGTGGTCCCGGCGGCGATGGCGCAGAAGGTGCAGTCGGTCACCAGGGCACGGTAGCGTTTGCCCGTGGCGGCGGACGGACATCGGCATGTACTGGCCATGGGCGGCCTGAGCGGACCCGAGGAGTTCGGTCCTGGCGGGCAGCCGCCGCCGCTGCTGGCCTATGCGGCGAAGCTGTCCGGCAGCAAGGCGCCAAGTATCTGCGTCCTTAACACGGCCTCAGGCGATGATCCCGCCGCCTACCTGCGGACCTACGACCTTTTTGCCGCGATCCCCGGCCGGCTCGCTCACCTGCGGCTTTTCCCGATGCCGAACACGGCGGACCCGGAAGACCTGCTGCTGTCCCAGGATGTGATCTTCGTTGGCGGCGGCAGCGTCGCGAACATGCTCGCGGTCTGGCGGGTGCACGGCCTCGACCGGATCATGCGAGCGGCCTGGCAGGCGGGGATCGTCCTGTCCGGTGTGAGCGCGGGCGCGATCTGCTGGTTCACCGGAGGAACCACCGACTCGTTCGGCACCGACCTGCGGCCGTTCACCGACGGGCTCGGCCTGCTCTCGCCCAGTTACTGCCCGCACTATGACTCGGAGCCCGGTCGCCGGCCGCTCTACCAGTCACTGGTCGCCGGCGGGACCCTGGCGTCCGGCATCGCGTGCGACGACGGCGCGGCGGCTCATTACGTCGATGACGACCTGGCCGAGATCGTGGCCGACCGCCCGGCGGCGCGCGGCTACCGGGTGGACCGGTCCGACGGCCGCCGCGCTGCTGAGACTGCCCTCGATCCGAGAATTCTTGTCGGCCAGTGACCGGCCTCTGACGTGAGGGCCTCTACCGTCAGGTAGATCGTTTCGGCAGGCATGGCTGCACATATCGCTGTAAGCTGTCCGGACAAGCAAGCAGTCGGAGATTTACGGATGCTGACGGTTCATAACTTTTCTTATGGTTTGCTAACTCCAGCTCTCGGTTACCTGATGTCGTTCCTCGGTGCCTTCCTCGGCCTGCGCTGCACGAGCAGGTCCCGCGCGAGCACGGGCCCGGCGAGAATCCGGTGGCTGGTCGTGGCGGCCATCTCGATCGGCATCACGGGAATCTGGGTCATGCACTTCATCGCGATGCTCGGCTTCACGATTCCGGGCGAGACGATCCGTTATAACGTCCCGGTCACCCTGCTCAGCATGCTCATCGCCGTGGCATTCGTCCTGATCGGCCTGCTGATCGTCGGGCTGGGCCAGCCGACTATCAGGTCACTGCTGCTCGGCGGCGTGATCACCGGGCTGGGTGTCGCCGCGATGCACTACAGCGGCATGGCGGCGATGCGGATGCCGGCCCGCATGAGCTACGACCCCCGGCTGTTCGCCGTGTCCATCGTGATCGCGATCGGGGCCGCGACCGCCGCGCTATGGGCCGCTCTGCGGCTCGGCGGCTTCTGGTCGACGCTCGGCGCCGCGGCGATCATGGGCGTGGCGGTCAGCGGCATGCACTACACCGGCATGGCCGCGATGCACGCCTACCCACCCTCAGGCCCGGGGATGGCGATGGGCGGCGCCGACGCGGCCGCGTTCCTGCTGCCGCTGATCGTCGGTGTCTCCGTCACCACGTTCGTCCTGACCGCGACCATCGCGCTGTCGCCGACCGCGGCCGAGATCTCCGCCGACGCCGAGCTCATGCGCAAGATCGACACCCTCAACGCGCAGCCGCCGACGGCGGTGCGGGCGCCGGTGATCGTCCCGCCGGCGGGCCGCAACCCGAACTTCTCGAAGTGATTGCTGCGACAATGACCCGATGAGCTCGGTCACCGGGGACAGCAGCGGCTGGCTTGTTCTGATTTACCGGGTGCCATCCGAGCCGACCAGGCTCCGGGCGGCGGTCTGGCGTCGGCTGAAGAGCCTGGGCGCGATCTATCTGCAGAATTCGGCGGCCGCCCTGCCGGCCAGCGTGACGGCCGAGCGTGCGCTCCGGAAGCTGCGCAGCGAGATTCTCGACATGTCCGGCACGGCCGTCCTGCTCTCCTGCGCCGTGCTGGCAGGCGAGCAGGAGGTCGTGGCGGCGTTCCAGGCCGCCAGGGACGACGAGTACGAGGAGATCGTCGACAAGTGCGAGGACTTTCTCGGCCAGGTGCGCAAGGAGTACGTCGCCGAGCACTTCACCTATGCCGAGCTCGAGGAGAACGAGGTCGACCTCGTCAAGCTCAGGAACTGGCTCGCCAAGGTCACCGAGCGGGATGTCTTCGGCTCGTCCGGCAGGCAGTCCGCCGAGCAGGCGCTCGCCGGATGCGATCAGACGCTCGAGGAGTACGCCGCGCGGGTCTATGCCGAGGAGGCCGAGAGCCGCTAGCTAGCGCTTGCGCACGGCCCGCCAGAGGCTGACTGGCAGCAGCCCGGCGAGCAGCACGGGAATCAGCCACCAGGAGGCAACCGTCAGCACGTGCGCGAGCAGGTACGTGACCGCGAGCCCGGTCGCTACCCCGGCGGCGACCCACCAGTCGTCGCCGATCACGAAGTCGTAGGCGAAGGCCCCGAAGGCCCGGATCCGGTCGGCCATCTCAGCGCACCTCCGCGACCGCCGGGACGGCCTGGCCGGCCAGTGCCGCCGGCACCTTCCTCAGCAGGGCCACCAGGGCGAGTGCGAAGGCAGCGATGGCCGGCACGATGACGAGCAGCGCAGCGTCGGATCCGGGCCAGCGGGCACCGGCACCCTCAGCGCCCCAGAAGGTGCCGAACGATGTCAGCATCACGCCGACCACGAACTTCATCGTGTTCTCCGGGACGCGTGCCAGCGGCGCGCGGACCGCCACGCCCGCCAGCGCGACGAGCAGCACCGCGCTGACCGCCGCGAGCGCTGCCAGCGGGATCTGATGCGCGTTCCCGCCGAAGGTCAGTGCGATGAAGACCACCTCGAGTCCCTCGAGCAGAACGCCCTTGAAGGACAAGGTGAACCCGAACAGGTCGGGCACCAGGCCCGCCTTGTGGCCTGGCTGGGATCGCGCCGCGCTGAGCTGCTCGCGGTAGATCGCGTCCTCGTCGTGCAGCGCCTTGTGGCCGCTGGCCCGCAGGATGGCCTTACGCAGCCACTGCAGGCCGAAGACGAGCAGCAATGCCCCCACGAACAGCCGCAGGGCGCCGATCGGCAGCGCGCTGACGGCCGGGCCCAGGGCTGCCGTGATGACCGCGAGGACGACAAGCGCGGCGACCACGCCGGAACTGGCCGACCGCCAGTCCCTGGCCGTGCCAGCGGCGAGGACGATGGTCGTCGCCTCGACGGCCTCGACCGCGCAGGCGAGGAAGACCGCGATGAACAGTGCGCCGGCTCCCAAACCGAACCTCCCAATCCCGGCCAGCCTGGCCGACGTCATCGTAGCCGCACCGGCCCGCGTGCGATCTCCCGCGCGGCACGGCCGGCGGTTCGCGGCCAGCTTCATCCAGTCTAACAGCTGTCATATTCGGCTCATGACGAGCGTTAGTTCTATTTAGTATTCAGGTGTTAACCCGCGCGTCAGCATCGAGCCACCTCCGCGTCACATGCCGGAGACAGGCTGCTCGCATGATCTGGACAAAAACCCATAAGAACCTGCGGGTCGTTGCGGCCCTCGCCGGGCTCGGGGCGCTTGCCCTGGCCGGCTGCACGTCGTCGGCCGCCTCGGACCAGGCGTCCGGCGCGAAGGCGAAAGTTCCTCTTGTCGTCTACTCGGCTCAGGGGTACGACAAGGCGATGGTCGCCGCCTTCACCAAGGCCACCGGCATCCCGGTGAAACTTGACGACAACTCGACCGGTCCCCTGCTGACCCAGATCGAGGCCTCGAAGAACAATCCGAACTGGGGCCTGCTCTGGGTAGACGGATCAACCGCGTTCGCCGGCCTTGACCAGCAGGGCCTGCTGGTCAAGGGCTATGAGCCGAGCGTGTCCTTCAATAGCCTCGGCGCCAAGAACATCCCGCCGGACAAGAGTTACGTGCCGACGGGCGTCACGCTGGCCGGGGCCATGGTCTACGACAGGACCAAGGTGACGGCCCCGCCGACCTCGTGGGCGCAGATCACCGGATCGCAGTGGAAGGGCGCGATCGGGACCAACGACCCGACCCAGTCGGGCCCGACTTACCCGTTCATCGCGGGCATGATGAACTACCTCGGCGGGGTCTCCGCCGGAGAGAAGTTCTTCACCAGGCTGAAAGCCAACGGGCTGGTCATCAACCCGACGAACGGTCCCACCCTGCAGGCGCTCACCACCGGCCAGATCAAGCTCGCGTTCGTGCAGAGCTCCGCAGGCGTCGGCGCGGCGCTGGGCGACAAGAAGCTTGTCGTGAAGTACCTCGACCCGGTCACCATGCTGCCGAGCTGCATCGGCATCGATGCTAAGGCGCCGGCCGCCGAGCAGGCCGAGGCGAAGAAGTTCGCGGCGTTCGTCCTGTCCGCGCAGGGTCAGAAGGTCATGCAGAGCGGCGACCCGACCGGCGACTCGCTCTACTATCCGGTGGTCGACGGAATAGCGCCGCTGCCCGCGCTCCCGCCGCTGACTGGCGTGCAGGTGCAGTTCATCGACCCGTACAAGTGGGGTAGCCAGGAAGCCGCGCTCAACACCTGGTTTGTCAGCAACGTCATCCACTGATGACCGATCAGACCGATTTCGCTGTCCGCGCCCCGGCCAGCCCGGGGCGCGGACAGCGCCGGCTGGCCTGGCCGGCCACTGCCGGGAGCCGGCTGGCCTCGGCCCGGCTGGGCAAGACGGTGTTCTGGCTGCTGCTCAGCTTCTTCATCCTGGCCCCCTGCGCCTCCTTCCTGGCGCTGGCGGTCGCGCCGAGGCTGTTCTCCCAGGGAGCGCAGTGGTTCACCCTGTCCTACCTGCGTCAGACCTTCACCGGCGTGACGGCGCTCGCGATCACCAACTCCCTGTGGGTGAGCTGCGCGGCCGCGGCGTTCGGCCTGGCGGTCGGATTCCCGGTCGCCTGGCTGGCGGCCCGCACCTCGCTGCCCGGACGGCGGCTGGTGGCGGGCGGAATGTGGCTGGTCCTGCTGCTTCCCTCGTGGCTGCCGGCGCTCGGCTGGCAGCGGCTGGTCCAGCCGGACGGCGTCCTGTACCGGATCGGCCTCAGCTCCCCGTTCATCACCCATCTGATCATGGGACCGTTCGGGGTCGTCCTGCTGCTCGGACTGCGCTCGGTTCCCTTTACCTTCCTGGCCGTGACCGCCGGCCTGGCGGGCCTCGGGCAGGAGTTCGAGGACGCCGCCCGCGTGCACGGCGCGGGCCGGCTGGCCGCGCTGCGGCTGATCATGCCGATCCTCGCCCCGGCCATCTGGTCCGCGCTGGCCATCAACTTCGCCGAGTCGGTGAGCGACTTCGGCGTGGCGGCGACGCTCGCCTACAGCTCCAATTTCCCGCTCGGCACGTACCAGCTGTACGCCGCCATCAATAACTTCCCGCCCAGCTTCCCGGCCGCGGCGGCGATGGGATGGCTGCTCGTGGCGGCCGTGGCGCTCCCGCTGGCGCTCCAGGCGCGGGCGCTGCGCGGCCGCTCGTATGAGGTGCTGTCCGGGCGCAGCAGGCAGGTCGTGCGCCGGCAGCTCACCCGGCCGGGCACGGTGGTCGCCGTAGCGGGCGTTGGCCTGTTCTACCTGTGCGCGCTCGGCGTGCCGGGGTTCGGGGCCGTGAGCGGCTCCCTGCTCGGAGACCTCGGCGGCTCCTTCTCGCTGACGCTGGCGAACTACCGCGCGGTCTTCCACGAGGGCGGCCAGTTCGGGCCGCTGGCCAGGTCGCTTGGCTACGGCACGATCACCGCCACCATCACGGTGATCGGCGGGTTCGTCGCCGCCCGGTTCCTGGCGCAGCGCAAGACGAAGGCCACCAGGCTGCTCGACTTCATGCTGCTCGCGGCCGTCGCGCTGCCCAGCGTGGTGTTCGGGGCCGGCTACATCTTCGCGTATAACCTGCCGATCATGTCCACGCTGGGCATCAACCTGTACCAGACCGTGCTGCTCCTGGTCATCGCCTACGTCGCAGCCAGCCTGCCGACCAACGCCCGGGTCCTGGTCGGAGCCGTTTCCCAGCTTCAGCCCTCGCTGAAGGACGCGGCGCGGGCCCATGGCGCGGGCGAGCTCGCGGCGTGGGCCCGCGGCGTGCTGCCGGCCGTTTCCCGCCCGATCGTGATGGCCTGGCTGCTGACCTTCTGCGGCACGTTCCTCGAACTGCCGCTGTCGCAGTTGCTCTATGCGCCGAACGATCCCCCGGCCTCGGTTTCCATCAATGACAACCTGTCCACCTACCACTTCGGCGTCGGCATGGCCCAGTCGGTGCTGGCCGTCGGCATCGCGCTGGCCGCGGTCGCCGTCGTCCTCGGCGGCTACCGGCTGCTCGCGCCGGAGGGATGGCGCCGGATCGGAGGAACCGTCCGTGGCTGAGCCGATCGCGATCGAAGGGCTGACCAAGGTCTATTCGGGCGGTGCCACCGCACTGCGTGATGTCTCGCTCGCCGTCGACCCCGGCACCTTCCTGGTCCTGCTCGGCCCCTCAGGCTCGGGCAAGACGACCTTGCTGCGCAGCCTGGCGGGCATCGAGCGGATCACGTCAGGCACGATCATGATCGGCGGCACGGTCGTCGCCGACGGCCGGGTGCACGTGCCGCCCGACCGCCGGGACGCGTCGATGGTGTTCCAGGACTACGCGCTATGGCCGCACCTGCGGATCCGCGACAACGTGGCGTTCGCCCTGCGCAGGCGCAGGGTCAGCCGGGCGGAGGCGCGGGTGCGCGCGGAAGCGATGCTGGCCCGGGTCGGCCTCGGCGCGCTCGTCGAGCGCTATCCCAACGAGCTCTCCGGCGGCGAGCAGCAGCGGGTCGCCCTGGCGCGCGCCCTGATCGGCGACACTGGCCTGATGCTCTGCGACGAGCCGCTCTCCAACCTCGACGCGGACCTGCGCGAGCGGATGCGCGTGGAAATCTCCGCCCTGGTGAGGGAGGCGGGCGCCACCACCGTCTACATCACGCACGACCAGGCCGAGGCCTTCGCGCTCGCCGACGTGATCGGCGTGCTCGAACGCGGCCGGCTGGTGCAGTTCGGCACCCCGGAGGAGATCTACACCGCCCCGGCGAGCCCGTTCGTCGCGAGGTTTACCGGCTTGTCCGGCGAGCTCGGAGTACGGGTGCTCGGCGCGCAGCGACATGGGGTGACCGAGGTGATCCCGGCTCCTGTGCGGCAGGCTGGCGACACCGCGGGGCCGGCTGCCGGAGCGCCGGGCCGCTCCTTTCACGCGCGGTCGCCCTTTGACCTGGCGGGCGCGCGGGACGGCGTGGTGATGATCCGGCCGACGGGCATCAGGATCTGTTCCAGCGACGACGGCGAGCACCATCTGGCCGGGACCGTCTCCGACGTCGCCTTCCGCGGCCGGGGCTACGAGCACGCGGTCGACGTTCCCGGTCACGGCAGGCTGACCGGCATCTTCGCCGACGTACGCGCGAGCCGGGGGCAGCCCGTCGGGCTCCGGCTCGAGCAGGCGGGCTGCCTGCTTTACCCGGCTGGTTCCGAGCCACCCGAATAGCACCTCTGGCGGAAAATGCCCTGGTAGGCCTAGCATGCGGGCGTGGCCATGCTTTTCGGACTGACCAAACGGGTGCTCGTCGGCCGACCAATGCAGAGCGAGCATCTGGGCCACACGCTGCTGCCGAAGAAGATCGCGCTGCCCGTCTTCGCGAGCGACGCGCTCTCCTCCGTGGCCTACGCGACCGAGGAGATCCTCCTCGTCCTGGCGGTGGGCGGGATCGCGCTGCTGCACTACACCCCGTACATCGGCGCGGCCGTGGGCCTGCTGATGCTGGTCGTCGTCGCGTCCTACCGGCAGAACGTGCATGCCTACCCATCCGGCGGCGGCGACTACGAGGTCGCCTCGACCAACCTCGGGCCGAAGGTCGGGCTCACGGTGGCCAGCGCCCTGATGGTGGATTACACGCTCACCGTCGCGGTGTCCGTCTCGGCCGGCGTGGCTAATCTGGCGTCGGCCTTCCCGGTGCTCAACTCGCACGTCGCGGTCATCTCCGTGGTGGTCGTGGCGGTGATCGCGGTGATGAACCTGCGCGGCGTCCGGGAGTCGGGCACCGCCTTCGCCATTCCGACGTATGTCTTCATCGGCGTGGTGGCCCTGCTGGTGGTCTGGGGATTGACGAAGGTGGCCTTCGGCCATCCGCCGCAGGCGGAGAGCGCGCACCTGGCGGTGCCCGCCCAGGGGCAGCTGAGTGGCTTCCTGCTGTTCTTTGTGCTGCTCAAGGCGTTCGCGTCGGGGTGCACCGCGCTCACCGGTGTCGAGGCGATCAGCAACGGCGTTCCCGCGTTCCGTGCCCCGAAGAGCAAGAACGCGGCGACGACGCTGGCCCTGCTCGGGATCATCGCCGTGTCGATGTTCGCGGGAGTGACGGCGCTCGCGCTGATCGGCCACGTGCACATGCTGAACCCGGCGTACGCGCAGAGCCACCACATCGTCCAGCGGACCGTGATCGCCCAGGTCGGCCGGTCGGTGTTCGGCGACAGCTCGCCCCTGTTCTACATCCTGCAGGTTGTCACCGCGCTGATCCTGGTGCTAGCCGCCAACACGGCGTTCAACGGGTTCCCTGTGCTTGCCTCCATCCTGTCCAGGGACGGCTACCTGCCCAGGCAGCTGCACAACCGCGGCGACCGGCTGGCCTTCAGCAACGGCATCCTGCTGCTGTCCGGGTTCGCGATCTTGCTGATCGTGATCTTCAACGCCTCGCCGACCCGGCTGATCCAGCTCTACATCATCGGCGTGTTCGTCTCGTTCGTGTGCAGCCAGACCGGCATGATCCGGCACTGGAACCGCAACCTGCGGATCACGACCGACCCGCGGGCCCGGCGGCACATGAAGCGGACCAGGGTGATCAACACGGTCGGGGCCAGCTTCACCGGGCTGGTGCTCGTGATTGTTCTCGTGGCCAAGTTCGCCAGCGGCGCCTGGATCGTCGTGGTGGCCATGCCGGCCATCTGGCTGACCATGCGCGGCATCCGCAATCACTACGCCAGCGTCGCTATCGAGCTCACCCCGCCCGCCGACGAGGTCGTCACGCTGCCGGCCAGCAACCGGGCCATCGTGCTCGTCTCCAAGGTGCACCTGCCCACGCTCCGGGCCCTGGCCTACGCCAGGGCTACCCAGCCGAGCCACATCGAGGCGGTCACCGTCAGCGTCGACGAGGCCGAGACGGCCCGGCTGCGAGAGGAGTGGGAGCGGGCCGACATCCCCGTTCCGCTGACCGTCGTCGCCTCGCCGTACCGCGACATCACCAAGCCTGTCGTGTCCTATGTCAGCCGGCTGCGCCGGGAGAGCCCGCGGGACGTGGTGACCGTATTCATCCCTGAGTACGTGCTCGGCCACTGGTGGGAGCAGGTGCTGCACAACCAGAGCGCGCTGCGGCTGAAGGCCAGGCTGCTGCTCCAGCCAGGAGTGATCGTGGCGAGCGTGCCCTACCAGCTCAGGTCCGCGGCTAAGGCAGCCGCCCTGCCGCATGCGCCTGCCGGGCCCGGGGCGGTCCGGTCCGGTCGCGCTCCGGTGAAGACCGCCGCCGTGCCCTTCACAAGCCACGCAGTCGGCTCCGACGCCGAGCACGGGCTCGCCAAGCTGCGCCACCACATCGCCGCCGCGCATGAGCAGCTGCAGGCCGAGGAACTGCAAGCACGGGTCGCCGACGCGGCGGCCACGCCGATCGCCGAAATCCCCGACCGCGAGCACGCCATCGTCGCCGGAACGCTGCGCGCGGTCACGGTACGGCCCCGCGGCAGCAGCCCCGCCCTGCACGCCGAGCTGTGGGACGGGTCGGGCAGCATCTCCCTGGTCTGGCTTGGCCGCCGCCACATCCCCGGCATCGAGCCGGGCAGGCATCTCATGGTCCGGGGCCGGGTCGCCCAGCACCGCGGCGCCCGCACCATCTTCAACCCCGTCTACGAGCTGCGGCCGCCGGGCGGCGAGACCTCGGAGCCTGCGCAGGTGAACCGGTAGCCGATCCCTGGCTCGGTCCGCAGGTACCGCGGCCCGGACGGATCGGCCTCCAGCTTGCGCCGCAGGTGAGCCATGTAGACCCGCAGGTAGTTGCCCTCGGTCCCGTACTCGGGACCCCACACCTCCTGAAGCAGCTGGCGCTGGGTGACCAGCCGCTCCCGGTTTCTGACCAGCACTTCGAGCAGCTGCCACTCGGTCGGCGTGAGCCGGACGTCCGCTCCCGCCCGCAGCACCCGCTTGGCCGCCAGGTCGACGGTGATGTCCCCGGTCGTGATCACCGGCTCATCGGGGGCCGGCGAGGCCCGGCGCAGCGCCACCCTGAGCCTGGCGAGCAGCTCGCCCATCCCGAACGGCTTGGTCACGTAGTCGTCGGCGCCCGCGTCCAGGGCCGCGATCTTGGCCGACTCCTGGCCCCAGGCCGACAGCACGATGATCGGGACCGACGACCAGCCGCGTACGCCCTTGATCACCTCCGTGCCGTCCATGTCCGGCAGCCCGAGGTCGAGTATCAGCACGTCGGGCCGGTCCCTGGCCATGGCGGCCAGGCCTGAGGCCCCGTCGGCGGCGGTGCTGACCTCGTACTTGTGCGCGGCGAGGTTGATCCGCAGCGCCCGCAGGATCGGCTGCTCGTCGTCGATCACCAGAACGCGAGTCACTGGTCGGCCATCGTCGGGCTGGCGGGCGCGGCCACCGGCAGCGTGACGCGCATCGTGAGCCCGCCGCCCGGGGTGTCGAGCGCCGTGACCGAGCCGCCCATGGCCGACAGGAATCCCCTGGCCACGGCTAGTCCGAGCCCGACGCCGGTACCGCCGCCACGCTCGTCGAGCCGCTCGAACGGCTCGAACATCACCGGCTTGAGCCGGTCAGCCACGCCGCGGCCGTGATCGATCACGTCGAGCAGCACGACATCGCCTTCGTGCCTGGCGGTCATGACCGGCTGGCGGCCGGGCGGCGAGTGGGCGATCGCGTTGGCGAACAGGTTGGCGAGCACCCGCTCCAGCAATCCAGGGTCGGTCCGCACCAGCGGCAGCTCGTCGGGCACCACCAGGCGCACGTTCGCCGAGCTCTCGGTCTCCTGCCGGGCGAGCGGCGCGACCTCGTCGATGGAGGCGGGCCGCAGGAACGGCTCGAGCGAGCCGGCGGCGAGCCTGCTCATGTCGAGCAGGTTGCCGATCAGGTCATTCAGCCGGTCAGCCGACTCCTCGGTCGTCGCGAGCAGCGCCGCCTCGTCGTCAGCGTCGAGCTCCACGCCGGTCTGGCGCAGGGTACTGATGCTCGCCTTGATCGAGGCGAGCGGGGTGCGCAGGTCGTGACTGACCGCCGCGAGCAGGGCCGTGCGCATCCGGTTTCCCTCGGCCAGTGCCTCGGCCTGAGCCGCCTGGGTGCGGAGCCGGTCGCGGTCCAGGGCAGCGGCGGCCTGGGCGGCGAACCCGTCGAGCAGCCGGGGGGTCAGCGCATCGGACTGCCCGGCGACGATGAGCGCGAGGTCGGATCCGGCGCGCGCCCTGGTCTGCGCTGACCCCGGCGGCGCCGTGCCGGACGCCGCCACCCTGACCCACTGGACGTTGACCAGCTCCGCCAGCTCGGCGCTGCCGCCCCTGGTCGCGGTCAGGTGCGTCAGGATGGCTCCTGGCGTGTCGTCACCGCCGAGCACTGTCTGAGCCAGCGCGAGCAGGGCCGCCGCTTCCTCGCGGCTGCGCGCGGCCTGGACCGCTCGCCGGGCGGCGAGGTGCACCACGCTGCTTACCGTGACGGCGACCGTGATGAAGAGCAGCAGGGCGAGCATGTTCTGCGGATCGGCGATCGTGAACGTGTGCACCGGGGGCGTGAAGAACCAGTTGAGCAGCATGCTGGCGGTGACGGCGGCCACGACGGCGGGCCAGAAGCCGCCGACGACCGCGACTCCGACCACGCCGACGAGATAGATCAGCAGGTCGTCGGAGAGGCTCAGCGAGCGCTGGGCCGGCACGAGAGCGGCCGTGATCAGGGGTAGGACCGCGACCAGCAGTACGCCGGCGAGCTGCCGCCTGCGGTCAAGGCCGCCGCTTCTGCCTGGTTCCCGCCACCACGAGAGCCTGGGCCGGTCATCGCCGCGAACTTCCACAACCCCCAGTGTGAACGACGAAGCGAGCTGGCGCACTACCATGCCGACCGCGGTGCCGGCCAGGCCGGCCAGGCTCAGCACGAGCGCGGCGCGCGCGCCGAGCAGCCAGGTCACCTGAAGCCTGGCGTAAGGCGGCCGGGAGAACCCGGCGACCGTCAGCCAGCCGGCCGCCACCACGAAGAGCGTCGCCCCCGGCTCGGCGATCAGGCCGGCGGCCGACACGATGATCGCGGTGAGCAGCAGCACCCAGCCGCCGGACACGACGCCGTGGCTGGCGGCCGCGATCGCGCCGGTCAGCAGCAGCGCGGAGCAGCCGGCCGGAAGGGCATAGTGGGCGGCGACACCGCGCCGTCGCGGGGTCTGCCGTAGCTGTGCACCAGTCATCGCAATGCCCAGTGGACCGCATCTGCGGGCCGATCCGGCCGATCTTGACGCCGTCTTAACGCCGGTCAGGGCATTATTGACGCGCCGTTAGCGAGACTGCTCAGCGTTAACGAGACTGCTCAGCGCCGGCCGATGATGATCGTGGCGCCAGAATCCGGCTCGCTCGTCACCGTCGGTGTCAGGCCGGCCACGGCGAAGGCCACCGTCGCCGCGCCGGCCTGGGCCGCACTCGTCTCGATCAGCAAGTGACCACCAGTCCTCAGCCAGTCTCCCGCGCCGGCGGCCGCCCGGCGGAGCACGTCGAGCCCGTCAGGGCCGCCGTCCAGGGCGACCAGCGGCTCGTGGTCACGGGCCTCGGCGGGCATCAGCGCGACCTGGCCGGTCGGCACGTACGGCACGTTGGCGGCGATCGTCGCGACCCGGCCGCGCAGCCTGGCCGGCAGCGGCTCGTACAGGTCGCCCGCGTAGACGTGCCCGCCGGCGGGCTCGACGTTGCGCCGCGCGCACGCCGCCGCCACCGGATCGACATCGCACGCGTGGAGCTCGACGGCGGGGACGATCGCGGCGATGGCCACGCCGAGCGCGCCCGAGCCGCAGGCCAGGTCGACCACGATCGATCCGGGAGGGGTCAGCGCCGCCGCCTGGCGGGCATGCAGCTCGCTGCGGCGGCGCGGCACGAAGACGCCGGGACCGACAGCGATCCGCAGCTCGCAGAAGCCGGCCCAGCCGACGACGTGCTCGAGCGGCAGCCCGGCGGCGCGCTGGGCGATCATGTCGTGCAGCGCCTCCGGCGTCTGCGCCGACTCGGCCAGCAGCTGCGCCTCCTCCTCGGCGAACACGCACCCGGCCGCGCGGAGCCGGGCGGCAATAGCGGCTAGGCTGGGCGCGGGATCGCAGGTCGACGTCGGCATGGAGTCAAGCCTATGAGCCCTGCCGGGCAGTGCCCGATGGCTGCTGCGAGACAGGGCAGCAGCCTCGCCGCGGGATCCTCCGGGCACGCAGAATCCCCGGTGCGCGCAGGCACTAGGCTCAGATGCGTGACAGCTACCCTTCGGACCACCAATTCAGCGGCGCGTGATGTCAGCGCCGATGCCATCGTCGTCGCCGTCAGCCAGGGCACGGACGGCCCGGTGCTGGCCGCCGGGGCAGGCGACGTCGACGTCGCGCTCGGCGGCACCCTGATCGAGACCCTCACCGCGCTGGGTGCCACCGGCAAGGCAGAGGAAGTGACCAGGACGGTCTCGGGCGGCAAGCTGGCCGCTCCCGTTATCGCCGCCGTCGGCATCGGCCGGGCGGCTGACTCCGAGCCGGGCAGCGCCGACGCCGAGATCCTGCGCCGCAGTGCCGGGGCGGCCGTGCGCTCTCTCGCCTCGCCGAAGATCCGCAGGATCGCGCTCGCGCTGCCGGCCGGCGACGCGGCCAGCGCGGAGGCCTCCGCCCTCGGCGCGCTGCTCGGCAGCTATTACTTCGGCCGGTACCGCAGCAACGGCCACCCAGCCTCCGAGCTGACGCTGGTCGCGTCCCGCGACCACGTGGACGCCGCGGTCGCCAGGGCCCAGGTGCTCGGCGCCGCCGTCAGCCTGGTGCGCGACCTGGTCAACACGAGCCCGTCGCACCTGTACCCCGAGATCTTCGCCGCCGAGGCGGGCAAGATCGCCGCCGAGACCGGGCTCGGCCTGGAGATTCTGGACGAGACCGCGCTCAGCGAGGGCGGCTACGGCGGGATCTCGGGCGTCGGGCAGGGCTCGGTTCATCCGCCCCGGCTGGTGCGGCTGAGCTATCAGCACCCTGAGGCGTCCAGGACGGTCGTATTCGCCGGCAAGGGGATCACGTTCGACTCAGGCGGCCTCTCGCTCAAGCCGCCCAAGGCCATGGAGACCATGAAGTCCGACATGGGCGGCGCCGCGGCGGTTCTCGCGGCGCTGCAGGCGATCGCCGCCTTGCGCCCGGCTGTGAACGTGGTCGGGTATCTGCCGCTCGCCGAGAACATGCCCGGCAGCGGAGCGCAGCGGCCGTCCGATGTGATCACCATCTACGGCGGTACCACCGTCGAGGTGCTGAACACCGACGCCGAGGGCCGGCTCGTGCTCGCCGACGCGCTGGCCCGGTCGGCCGCAGACTCCCCCGACCTTCTTGTCGACATAGCGACACTTACCGGTGCCCAGGTGATCGCCCTGGGCAACCGGGTGTCCGGCGTGATGGCCAACGATGACGCGGTCCGGGACGGCGTGGTCGACGCGGCCGGCCGGGCCGGCGAGGCCATGTGGCCGATGCCGCTGCCGGAGGAATTGCGCAAGGGTCTGGACTCGAAGGTGGCTGACCTCGCGAACGTGGCGGCCGAGCGCGACGGCGGGATGCTGACGGCGGGCTTGTTCCTGCGGGAATTCGTACCGGACGGCGTGCGTTGGGCGCATCTGGACATCGCTGGACCGTCGTTCCACGAAGGCGAGCCTTACGGCTACACCCCCAGGGGCGGCACCGGCGCCGCAGTTCGTACCCTGGTCCAGATCGCGCAGGACGTGGCGGACGGGCGGCTCTAGCGAGCACGATGACCTGGCAGATCAAGCCAGCGGCGGCTGATGTGACAAGGAGCGTTTGGTGACCGAGACCGATACCGGCAGCTACGACATCGTCATCCTGGGCGGCGGCAGCGGCGGGTATGCCTGTGCCCTGCGGGCGGCCGAGCTCGGTCAGCGAGTGGCTCTGATCGAGAAGGACAAGGTCGGCGGCACGTGCCTGCACCGGGGCTGCATCCCCACCAAGGCGCTGCTGCACGCGGCCGAGGTCGCCGACCACGCCAGGGACGCCGCCGCCGTCGGCGTGCGGACCACCTTCGACGGCATCGACATGCCGGCCGTCAACGGCTACAAGGACAAGGTCGTCGACCGGCTCTGGAAAGGCCTGCAGGGCACCCTGGCCAGCCGCAAGGTCGAGGTCGTCTACGGCGACGGCCGGCTGCTGTCGCCGACCGCGGTCGCCGTCGGCGACGCGGTCTACGAGGGCGCACATGTCGTGCTGGCCACCGGCTCCGAGCCGCGGTCGCTTCCGGGCCTGCCGATCGACGGCGAGCGGGTGATCACCAGTGACCAGGCGCTCACCCTGGACCGCGTGCCGGCCTCGGCGGTGATTCTCGGCGGCGGCGTGATCGGCGTCGAGTTCGCCAGCGTCTGGCGGTCGTTCGGCGCCGACGTGACCATCGTCGAGATGCTGCCGCACCTGCTGCCCCCGGAGGAGGAGTCGAGCTCGAAGCTGCTCGAGCGCGCCTTCCGCAAGCGCGGCATCACGTTTCACCTCGGCGTCGCCTTCAGCGAGGTCAAGGAGACCGCAGGCGGCGTCAGCGTGGTCCTGGAGGACGGCACGGCGATCGACGCCGAGGTGCTGCTCGTCGCCGTCGGCCGAGGTCCCGCGTCGGCCGGCCTCGGCTACGAGGAAGCGGGCGTCGCGATGGACCGCGGTTTCGTCCTGGTCGACGAGTACTGGCGGACCAGCGTCCCGACGATCTCGGCGGTCGGCGACCTGACTCCCGGCCTCCAGCTCGCGCATGTCGGCTTCGCCGAGGGCATCGGCGTCGCCGAGCGGCTGGCCAGGCTGCCGGTCACCCCGATCGACTATGACGGCGTACCGAGAGTGACCTACAGTGACCCTGAGGTCGCCTCAGTCGGCATCACGTCGGCCACAGCGGCCGAGCGCGGGATCGAGACCACCGAGGTCACGTACAACCTCGGCGGGAACGGCAAGAGCGTGATCCTGCAGACCCAGGGTGCGGCCAAGGTGATCGCCACCGCTGGCGGCGGTCCCGTGCTCGGCGTGCACCTGGTCGGTGCCCGGGTCGGCGAGCTGATCGCGGAGGGCCAGCTGATCTACAACTGGGAGGCGCTGCCAGCCGAGGTAGCGCAGCTCATCCATCCGCACCCGACCCAGTCGGAGGCGATCGGCGAAGCGCACCTCGCGCTCGCCGGCAAGCCGTTGCACTTCCATTCCTGATCCGATGTCAGGAATGGCGGAAACCTGAGCGAAGGAGTCAGCGCAAGCCATGTCGGTCTCCGTATCCATGCCGCAGCTCGGAGAGAGCGTCACCGAAGGCACCGTTACCCGCTGGCTCAAGCGCGAGGGCGACCACGTCTCTGCCGACGAGCCGTTGCTGGAGGTATCCACCGATAAGGTGGACACTGAGATCCCCTCCCCCGTCTCCGGCATCCTGCGCGGGATCACGGTTGCCGAGGACGAGACCGTCGCGGTCGGCGCGGAGCTCGCCGTCATCGACGAGGACGGCTCCGGCGGCTACCAGCAGGCCGAGTACCAGGCGCCGGCCGCCCAGGAGCAGCCGCAGGGCTACCAGCCACAGGATCAGGCTCCGGCGTATCAGGCCCAGGACTACCAGGCTCAGGGTCATCAGGAGCAGCCGTACCAGCCGCAAGAGTCGTATGGCGAGCAGCGGCCGGCTCCACAGCAGCCGGCCGCCGAGAGCGCGGGCTCTCAGCCAGCTACTGGCTACGAGGCGCCCCCGTCCTACGCTGACCAGGGCCAGCCGCCCGCCTATCCGCCATACAGCGAGCAGCCGAGCAGCTACCGGGTGCCCTCGCCCGCCGAGCCAGCCCCGTACCAGCCAGCGCATGCGGAGACCGCGCCGCCCGCCGGGTACCAGCCGCCCGCGTATCAGCCCGGCCATGCCGAGCAGGAGGCACCAGCCCAGCAGCCAGCGGCGCCGTCCGCGCCTGCCGGAGCGGACGGCTCAGAGAGCCCGTATGTCACGCCCCTGGTCAGGAAGCTGGCCGCGGAGCACGATGTCGATCTCGGCTCGGTCATGGGAACCGGAGTCGGCGGCCGGATCCGCAAGCAGGATGTGCTGGACGCGGCCAGGCAGCGCCATGGGGGGGAAGCGCCGCGGCCCGCGCCCGGTGCCGCCCCGGCCCAGCAGCCCCCGGCCCAGCAGCCCCCGGCCCAGCAGCCCCAGGCCGCGGCGGCACCAGGTTCGACCGCACCGGCAGCACCGGCCGCGGCGGCCGGCCAGCCTGCCGCGGACGTGCAGCCGAAAGCGGCGACCATACCCGCGCCGTCGACGCTGCGCGGGACCACGGAGCGGCTGTCCCGTGCCCGGCAGGTCATCGCGCAGCGCATGGTCGAGTCGCTGCAGACCTCCGCTCAGCTCACCACGGTGGTCGAGGCGGACGTTACCGCGATTGCACGGCTTCGCGGCCGGATCAAGACGGCGTTCGAGGCCAGGGAAGGGGTCAAGCTCTCCTTCCTCCCGTTCTTCGCCCTGGCCACGGTCGAGGCGCTCAAGGCGCACCCGAGACTGAACGCGGTCATCGACATCTCGAGCGGCACGGTGACCTATCACGACGCCGAGCACCTCGGCATCGCGGTCGACACCGAGCGCGGGCTGATGGTGCCGGTGATCAGGAACGCCGGCGACCTGAACATCGGCGGACTGGCCCGCAAGATCGCCGACCTGGCCCAGCGGACCAGGGCGGGCCAGGTCAGCCCCGACGACCTGACCGGCGGCACGTTCACGCTGACCAATACGGGCAGCCGCGGGGCCCTGTTCGACACGCCGATCATCAACCAGCCGCAGGTCGGCATCCTCGGCACCGGAACGGTGAACAAGCGCGCCGTCGTCGTCGATGATCCAGACCTCGGCGAGGTGATCACGGTCCGCTCGATCGTGTACCTGGCGCTGACCTACGACCACCGGCTGGTCGACGGTGCCGACGCTGCCCGGTTCCTGGTGACGATCAAGAACCGGCTGGAAGAAGGCGCCTTCGAGGCCGAGTTCGGCAGGTAGGCCGCCATGCGGGTGGCGATCTCCGCCGCGTCCGGGCTGATCGGCTCGGCGCTCGCCGGTGACCTCAGCGCCGACGGCGTCGAGGTAATCCGGCTGGTGCGGCGCGCGGCCCGCGCGGCCGACGAGATCGGCTGGGATCCGCAGGCGGCGGACGCCGGCCTCGACCCGGCCGCGCTGGCGGGCGTGGACGCCGTGGTGCACCTGTCCGGCGCCCCGATCGCCGCCGGGCGCTGGACGGCGGCCAGGAAGGCGGAGCTGCGATCCAGCCGGATTGCCTCGACGGCGACGCTGGTCTCTGCGATCGCCGCGGCCGACCCGGCCCCTGGCGTCCTGCTCTGCGCGTCGGCGATCGGCTACTACGGCGATACCGGCGAGCGCACGGTCGACGAGAGCTCTCCTGGCGGCACCGGGTTCCTGGCTGAGCTCGTCCGGGACTGGGAAGCCGCAGCCGACCCCGCGCGGGCGGCGGGTACCAGGGTCGCCACGTTCCGCTCTGGCGTCGTCCTGGCCGCCAGCGGCGGCATGCTCGGCCGGCTGCTGCTGCCGTTCCGGCTCGGCCTGGGCGCGAAGGTCGGGTCAGGCAGGCAGTACTTCAGCTGGATCAGCCTGACCGATGAGGTCAGGGCCATCAGATTCCTGCTCGATTCGGCCGGCGCCAGCGGCCCGTTCAACCTCACGGCCCCGGAGCCGGTGACCAATGCCGAGTTCACCAGGGCACTGGCGAAGGCGCTCGGCAGGCAGGCGGTGCTGGGGGTGCCGTCAGCGGCGCTCAGGGCGGCCCTCGGCGAGGTGGCCAGCGAGCTGCTCGGGAGCGCGCGGGTGGTGCCGGCCAGGCTCCAGGAGGCCGGTTTCCGCTTCGCCCATCCCGACATCGCGACCGCGCTGGCCGCGCTGCTGCACAGCTAGCAGGCTGCGGGGCTGGCCGGATGGCGGGCTAGCCGGACGGCGACTCGTCGCGGACCGATACGTCACTGGCGGTCGGCGGCGGCTGGTCTGCCGGTCGCCTGCGGCGCGCGAGGACGGCCTTGCGCCGTGCCCGGGCATTGATCAGGCGGGTCACCGGCGTACCAATGGTCGGACCGAGCAGTGGTATCTGCCACAGCGGCGGCACTGGTCCCGTCAGGCCCTCGTACCGCATGACCTGGCCGATTGTGAGCTTCAGCAGCCGCCTCGCCATGGTGATCGCGAGCACGGCGAGCGGCAGTTCGACGAGCACCGCCGACAGCAGGCTTGGGACGAATCCCGCTGTGCGCACGTCAAGGACGACATCGAACCAGGCATCGCAGAGCAGCAGGGTCGCCAGTATCCACAGGGAGATGATCAGCAGCTGGCGGCGGCGCCACGCCGCCCAGCCGGTCGCAGCGAACGCCGCGAGCAGCGCGAGGTCGAACCCGACCCAGGCCCCGCGCCAGCTGCCCGCCCGGTAGAACTTCGGCAGCGTGACCGCGAGCATGCCGATCCAGGCGGCCAGGATGATGCAGCTGGCGACGATCACCACCAGCACGGCATCCCACTTCCAGCTGGTGCCGGGCTTCGGCGCGGACTCCTGCTCCAGCGCCACCAGGGCCTGCAGGAGCTTACGCCGCTCGGGAGCGCTGAGATTCGTCAGCGCCTCGGCATCGAAAGTCTCATCCATAACACGAAAAAGGTTAGCTGACCGAAATAACCCGGCCACTGCGCCGCCCTCCCGTCGGTTCCCATCCCGGAT
The DNA here is from genome assembly GCA_035532775.1 of Streptosporangiaceae bacterium. Taxonomy (GTDB): domain Bacteria; phylum Actinomycetota; class Actinomycetes; order Streptosporangiales; family Streptosporangiaceae; genus Chersky-822. The sequence continues at coordinate 5,972 of DATKQH010000209.1, read as the reverse complement.
AGGCTGGCGTCGTGGATCGAGAGCTTGTCTTTATCAGGGCCGGCTTCGGGACGGCCGCGCTCGGCTACGAGCAGGCCTGGGAGCTCCAGCGCGAGGTGCACGCTCGCCGCGCCAGCCAGCAGATACCCGACAGCTGCCTGCTGCTGGAGCACGAGCCGGTCTATACCGCCGGACGGCGGACCGGCCCGGCCGACCGGCCGGTCGGAGATCCCGGCGCGCCGGTCATCGAGGTGGACAGGGGCGGAAAGATCACCTGGCACGGCCCTGGTCAGCTAGTCGGCTATCCGATCGTGGCGCTCGACGAGCCGATCGACGTGATCGGCTACGTCAGGGCGATCGAGGAGGCGCTGATCCGCACCTGCGCGGACGCCGGGCTGGCCACCGGGCGGGTCGACGGACGGAGCGGCGTCTGGGTCAGCGGGTCCGGCGCCGGCCACGGCCAGGACCGGAAGGTCGGTGCCATCGGGATCAGGGTGGCGCGGGGCGTGACCATGCACGGGTTCGCGCTCAACTGCGACAACGACCTGGCCTGGTTCGACCGGATTGTGCCGTGCGGCATCTCCGACGCCTCGGTGACCTCGCTGTCGGCGGAGCTTGGCCGGCCGGTACCAGTGGCCGACGTGCTGGAGACGGTCGAGCACCATCTGGCCGAGGTGCTCGGCGCGAGCCAGACCAGGCAGCTGGCGAGTGTTACCGACCTGCTCGCCAGCCCGGTGCGCTGACGCGGTCGGTCAGCCCGCCCTCGGCCCGTCGCTCAGACCACGTCGTGCGGCAGGAAGATGCTCCGTCCTGACTCCCGCGCGCGGATCGCCCCGGTGACCCTGGCCAGCCCGAAGTCGGGCAGGTAGGCAGGCAGCTCGGCCGCGGGGGTGAAGCGGAAGCCGTCCAGCTCGGCCTCCTGGAGCACGATGCGGGACCCGTCGTCCAGATCGCCGCCGTCGAAGACGAAGTGCATGATCGCCCTCGCGTCGGCGCCGTAAGGCTGGGACCAATCGGTGGCGAGCAGCCTGCCGACGGGGATGTCCATGCCGAGTTCCTCGGCGAGCTCACGGCCGCAGCCGGTCTGCGGCGGCTCGCCGAGCTCGCAGATGCCGCCGGGCAGCGCCCACCGCTCGCGGTAGTTCGGCTTGACGAGCAGCACCCGCCCGGCCGGGTCGGTGATCAGTGCCCCGGCCGCGACCACGACGCCGGGCAGGCCCGCATACCACGCATCGGGATCGGTGAAGGTTGCCTCAGCCATCGAGGGCCGCCGCCTTCCTGCTGGCCAGGTAGCTGGCGACCTCGGCGGCCGGAACCGCCTCTTGCTCGGCATTGACCAGGTCACGCACGGTCACGGTGCCCGCTTCCCGCTCGGCGGCGCCGTAGATGAGGCACCATCGCGCCCCCTGGTCGGCAGCCCAGCGGAGCTGCTTGCCAAGCTTGCCCGAGGAGCCCAGGTAGACGCCGGCCCGTAGCCCAGCTGCCCGGGCCTGCGCGGCGAGCGCGAACGACTGCGCGGCGAGATCATCGGCCAGCACGGTCACGGTCACGTCGAGCCTGCCCGGCTTCCCGGCCACCTGATCCGGCAGCAGCATCAGCACCCGCTCGATGCCGAGCGAGCTTCCGGTGGCGGGCACGTCGGGCCCGCCGAGCTGAGCGATCAGGTGGTCGTACCGGCCGCCCGAGCCGATCGACCCCGGCACCCCCGACGCGACGAGCTCCCAGATCGGCCCGGTGTAGTAGCTGAGGCCGCGGACCATCCGGGGCGTGAAGGCGATCCGCTCCGCGGGGATCTGCTCGCCGACCAGCGCGAGCAGCCGGTCCAGCTCCTCCAGCCCCGCCGCCCCCGTCTCGCTGGGCTTGAGCGCCGCCCTGATCCGGTCGGTGGCGTCGTCCGCGGTCATCGTGGCCACCAGCTCGGCGGCGGCCTGCTCGGCCAGCCCGCGTCGGGCGATCTCCTCGATCACGTCGCGCGGGCTCAGCTTGTCGAGCTTGTCGAGCGAGGTCAGGACGCCGGCACCGAGCTCGGGCGGCACGGCGAAGACCTCGAGCAGACCGGACAGCACCTGGCGTGAGTTGATCAGGATCGTGAAATCGGTCAGGCCGAGTGCTGCCATCGCGTCGTGGTGCACGCACAGCACTTCGGCGTCGGCCAGCGGTGAGGTGGACCCCAGCGTGTCGATGTCACACTGGGTGAACTCGCGGAACCGGCCCCGGCCAGGCCGGTCAGCCCGCCACACCGATCCCATCGCGTAGCGCTTGTACGGCGTCGGCAGCTGACTGCCGTAGGCGGCCGCGACCCTGGCCAGCGGCACCGTCAGGTCGTAGCGGAGCGCCAGGTCGGCCTCGCCCGACGCCTCGTGCTCGCCGCGCCGCAAGATCTTGAATACCAGCTTGTCCGCCTCGTCGCCGTACTTGCCGAGCAGCACGTCGAGGCGCTCGAACGCCGGCGTCTGGAGCGGCTCGAAGCCGTAACTGGCGAAGACCGAGCGCAGCACGTCGAAGGCCCACTCGCGCTTGGCGTACTCGGCCGCGAGAAAGTCGCGCGTCCCCGACGGCGGATCGAACTGGGTTGGCATGGCATCCATGATCCCTGACGCGCCGGCCCCGCGTCACCTCGGTTAGCCGGCCCGGCGGCACCATCGCACCCGCCGCGGCACGGCCTGGCGGCTGAAGGACTATTCAGCGCAGGCCGCCGGTTGGATCAGGTGATCGTCAGGAGGCCATTCCTTGTCACCGCCGCGGGCTCCCGCTCGCCAGCAGTCAGCCAGGTCAGCCAGCGGCGAAGCCGGCGCTGAGCGCTCTCGCCGCCTTGACCGTGCCCGGGCGCTGCCGCTCGGGATCGTGCTGCAGGCCGTGAACGCGGCCGGCGACGGGCTGGCGATGGTCGCGCTCGCGAACCGGGTATTCCAGACATCGCACGCTTCCTGGGCGGTCGCGGCGGTGTTCCTGGCCGTGACCGTGCCGATCAGCGCGCTCGCGCCTGTCGCCGGCCTGCTGCTCGACCGGCTGCCCGTCAAGACGGTGCTGGTGATCGCCGCGGCCGTCGAGGCCGCGATCGCCCTCGCCCTGGTGCTGGCGACCGGCCTGACGGCGACCCTGGTGCTCGCCACGGGGTTCGGCGTGTGCGCGGCCGTGCTGCAGCCTGGCCTCGGCGCGATCGTTCCCCGCCTGGCCGCCAAGACGATGGTGATCACGGCCAACAGCTACCTCCAGGCGGCGACCTGGATCGGCTTCACCGTCGGCCCGCTGCTGGCCGGGCTGCTGATCACGGTCAGCGGCTCGGGTCTTGCGCTCGCGGTTAACGCGGCCCTCTACGCGCTCGCGGCGGCCGGGCTCGCGGCTCTGCGCCTGGCCCCGGAGCCGACGCCGCCGGTCGCGGCCCACGGGCAGCCCGCCAGGCCGACGCTGGGCACGCAGCTCCGGGCCGGATACAGCTACCTGCGGTCCGACATCGACGCGGGCATGCTCGTTCTGATCGTAGGGATCATGGTGGCCTTCGCGAACATGGCAGTCGTCGCCGAGGTCGTCTTCGCCGAGGACGTCCTGCGCTCAGGGCCGGCCGGGTACTCCCTGCTGGTGGCCGGCTGGACGGCGGGAATGGTGGTGGGCACGCTGGCGGGCGGCCGGCTACGGCAGCGCTGGCTGGTGATCGGGGCGCTGGCCGGAACGGTGCTGACCGGCGTGGGCGTCACCCTGGCCGGGCTGGCGGCCGTGCTGTGGCAGGCCGTGGCCGCCTACGCCGCTGGCGGCCTCGCCAACGGCTTCGAGACGGTCGCTACCAGGAGCTTCATCGGTCACCGCGCCCCGGCCGAGGTAGCGGGCCGGGTCTTCGCCGTCTATTCGGGCGTCCTGTTCGGCGGGATCTCGGCGGGCATGGCGGTCGCCGCCTGGCTGCTGACCGTCCTCGGTGCCCGCGGCCTGCTGGTCGTCTCAGGAATCGGCGGCATCGCGGCCGGGCTGGCCGGCTGCGTGGTCTACGCGGCCCGCAGGCAACGGGCCAGGACCACGGGCCCGGATGGACCGCGGCCCGCGCGCGGCCACATAAGCTAAGACCGTGGTACTCGCACCAGGAGAGCGGCGGCTGCTGCGGATCGAGGCACGGAACAGCCAGACTCCGATCGAGCGCAAGCCGCCGTGGATCAAGACCCGGCTGCGTACCGGCCCGCAGTACACCGAGCTCCAGCAGCTGGTCAGGCGCGAGGGCCTGCACACCGTCTGCCAGGAAGCGGGCTGCCCCAACATCTTCGAGTGCTGGGAAGACCGCGAGGCGACTTTCCTGATCGGCGGGGACCAGTGCACCAGGCGGTGTGACTTCTGCCAGATCGCCACGGGAAAGCCAGGCCCGCTCGACACCGACGAGCCGCGCCGCGTCGCCGAGTCGGTGGCCGCGATGGGACTGCGGTACGCGACGGTCACCGGCGTGGCCCGCGATGACCTGGCCGACGGCGGAGCCTGGCTGTACGCGCAGACCTGCGTGCAGATCCACGATGCCGTTCCCGGCTGCGGCGTCGAGCTGCTGATTCCCGACTTCAACGCCGAGCCCGCGCTGCTCGACGAGGTCTTCGCGGCCCGCCCTGAGGTCCTGGCGCACAACATCGAGACGGTGCCGAGGATCTTCCGGCAGATCCGGCCGGGATTCAGGTACGAGCGGTCGCTCGCGGTGCTGACGGCGGCCGAGGCCGCCGGATTGATCACCAAGTCGAACCTGATTCTCGGGATGGGCGAGGAACGGCGCGAGGTGACCGCGGCGATGAAGGACCTGCGGTCGGCCGGCTGTGACCTGCTGACCATCACCCAGTACCTGCGCCCGTCGCCCAGGCACCATCCCGTCGACCGCTGGGTTACCCCGGAGGAGTTCGGTGAGCTAGGCGACGAGGCGCTCGCGGCCGGGTTCGCCGGCGTGATGTCGGGTCCGCTGGTCCGCTCGTCCTACCGGGCCGGCAAGCTGTACCGGGCCGCGCTCGACCAGCTCGGCGCTGGCCAGCCCGCGCCAGCCGGGCCGCCCGCGCATCCGCAGGTCAGCCTGGCGCACGCGGCCAGACCATGACCGGGTTTCGCGCGCAGGACCGCATGCTCGTATCCTCACGTGCATGGTAAAGAAGCCCGGCGGCGCTGCGGCGCAGGCATCGAACAAGGCGGCGAAGAAGGTACCAGCTGATCCGGCCTCGGCAGGGCGTCTGAAGCAGATCGGCATGGTCGCGGGAATTATCCGCAAGTCCGACCCGAAGGCGCTGCCGATCGTGATCGGCAGCGGCGTGGCCGTGCTCGCTGTGCTCGTCGTTGTCGGCCTGCTGACCGGCCTGACCCTGCTGCTGATCCCGCTCGGTGTGCTCATGGGTGTCATGACCTCCGTGCTGCTGTTCGGGCGCTATGCACAGTCGGCCCAGTACGCCGCCATCGCGGGCCAGCCTGGCGCGGCCGCGGCGATCGTGCAGACGATGCGCGGGAACTGGACTGTCACCCCGGCAATCGCGGGCAACCGGAACATGGACATCGTGCACCGGGTTGTCGGCAGGCCCGGGGTCATCCTGATCGGCGAGGGCTCGCGGAACGGGCTGGCCAGCCTGCTGAGCGCGGAGAAGAAGAAGATCGCGCGGATCGCCTACGCGGTGCCGATCACTGAGCTGCAGGTCGGAGACGAGAAGGGCCAGATTCCGGTCCGCCAGCTGCAGCGCACGCTGATGAAGATGCCCAGGACGCTCAAGCCCGCGGCCGTCAACGACCTGAACAGCCGGCTCAAGGCGCTGCCGTCGTCGCTGCAGGCGCCGCGGGGTCCGATGCCGCGGACCGGCCGGATGCCCAAGCCCCCCCGCCCGAAGGTGCGCTAGGCCAGCACAGCCCGAAGGTGCGCTAGGACGGCACTGAATAACCCGTGCGCCCGGCTCGGCGTTTCTGCCGGCACTGTGTTCGATGATCTGGGATGATCTTCTCATGCAGGGAAGATCACGGCAGGACCGGGACCTGTGGGACGCGGGGATGATCGCCGGGCA
>DATKQH010000208.1:0-34772 GCA_035532775.1 Streptosporangiaceae bacterium | reverse complement strand
TCCGCTTGCTCACGGTCGGGAACGCGACCATCCTCCGGGGTGGCGTGCCTGGCCGTCGGGTTCACGGTCTTCCTCGGCGTGCTGCCACGCCTGTCCCTGTCGCTGAGCGCGCTGATCGCCCTGGCGGGGTGGGTGGCCATGGAGAACCTCGGCGGCATCCTCACCGGCTCACCCGGGTGCCGCGCTTGCCGGGTCCGGGCCTGCTGCTGGGCCGTCCTGCCCTGGCGTGAGGCGAGTGGCGCGCCGGGTCGGGGTCATTCAACGATCCCGTCGACCGCGCGGGTTCGTGCCTGTTCGCGCCGGCGCTGGACATCTGAGCCTCTCCTGTCATCAGCGCGGTCACGATGTGTTGCTGATTCAGCTGACGGTGAAGGTCCCGGCCATGCCCTTTTGCGCGTGTCCGGGGACGGGGCACAGGTACCGGTAGGTGCCAGGGTGGCTGGCGGTAAAGGTGAGGGTCCCGGCGTGCATGCCCGCGGCGGTGGGGTTGCCGAGGAACCACAGCGCCGCGCCGGGGAAGGCCGTGCGAGTGGTCATCATCGGCATCCAGGACGATGTGGCGTGGCTGGCGGTGATGACGAGGCCGTGCGCGGTGTCGGGGTCGGCGTTGATGATCTCGATGCTGACGCGGGCGCCGGCCTTGACGGTGATAACCGGGTTGACCAGTTCGGCGATGCGGAAGGTTTCATCGCGTCCGCCGCGAGGGCTGGCCAGGACGACGAGGCGGACGCTGGTGCCGGTGAAGGTGATCCGGTTTGCTGTGCGGTCGAGTGTGGCGCCGGCCGGGACCTTGCTGCCGAGATGGGTGGCCTGTGCTGCGCTGACCCGGGGGCCGGGTGCGTTCGCGAACAGCGAGCCCATGATCTTTCCGGGGTCTCGCGTGGTACCCATCATGAACCCGGGCAGGGTGTGGCCGCGCATCCAGGCCGGGGCGGCGAGGCCGCCCATCATCCACCGGTAGCCGGTGCCGCCCATCATCCAGCCGTAGGAACTGCCGCCCATCATCGATCCGCCGCCATACAGGCGGCCCATCATCGACCGGTAGTACGAATAAGCGGGGCCGCTGTGCGTGGCAGCGGCTGCGGGCGCCTTCGTGGTCGTGGTCCCGCAGCCGGCGAGGGCTGCCAGTCCGGCCGCGGCGATGGCGACGGTGCCGATCACCGCGGCGAGACGTGTGCTCTTCATCAGGTCCTCCGGATTTTCTTGTCGTCGTTGCTGGATCAGGGACTATGCCGTCGTCAGGTTGAGCGCGGTCCTGTGAGCACCTGCCCATCCGACGCTGCGGGTCCTGTGGTTCCTGCCGGTCCTGCTGTCGGCGGAAAGGCTTCGCACGCGGCCGCGCCGGCTGGCGGCTCGGCTGTCCTGGGCTCGGGGACGGTAGCCGGGATGGCTGCTGCCTCGGCGGTGACGGCCGGAGCGGCCGTGGCTGACTGGTCATGAACGGGGCGGTGGACCTCGGCGTACTTCCACCACCAGGAGATCTTCTCCTCCAGGTAGTGGTCCGCGCTGTAACGGGCCGGGCCGGCGTAGGCGCTGAGCGCGAGCAGGCCGGCGAAGACGACAGCGTAGATCACGCCGGTGCCGATGTCGGCCGACCCGGAGGTGTAGGGACCGCCGAAACCTTCGGCTGTCGCCCAGATCAGCAGGCTGAACGACGCGGCGGAGATGTAGGTGATCTTGCGGGCGAACCCGGCGATCAGCGCGACGGCGATGAGCGTCTCCAGCGAGGCCACCAGGTAGGCGAAGAACGCCACCTCGGAGTGCTGCAGGTTGATCCAGAAGCTGAACCACCTGTGGAGCCAGCCGGGCTGGCCCTGCGCCTCGCCCATGATCATTCCCATGTAGCCGGACCGGAACCCGGGCAGCCACTTGAGTATCGCGTCGATCAGCCAGATGATGCCGAAGCTGATCCGCAGGGCGTCTTTCGGCCATGCTGGGATGCCCCTGCTGGTGGCGGCTGGTGTGTCGGCCATCTTGGCCCTCCTTCATAGGGCGAGAGCGCCTTTGGTCTCGCCCTATCTCCACGATGCGCCCCTATACGGGTGGCGGGGCAGGGCCAAGCCGCCCTGCCGGGCCGGGCCGAACGTCACCTTCTGGCGAGGCCTGATGGCCCTACCCCCCACGGGTATCGGACACGGATGCTGGAGGCAGAGTCCCGGCGAGACCGGGCCGCCGAGGGAGATGGTCACGATGATGTTCTGGTATGGCAGCCACCTGGTGTTCTGGCAGGCAGCGCTGATGTGGGTCGGGATGATCGCGTTCTGGGGCCTGGTGATCTGGGCTATCTACGCCCTGGTTGCCGGCGCGACCCGCAGGCCTGACAGGGAAGGCCGCGGCTCGGACGCGCGCCGGATCGTGGACGAGCGGCTGGCCCGCGGCGAGATCGACGCCGCGGAGTACCAGCGGCTGCGCGACCTGATCACGACCAGCGATGACCGGCGGGCTCCGGCGGACGCTGGGAGCAGGCGATGACCGACGTCACAGTAAACTCCGCCCGGCGGGGTGGACAGTGCAGCCCGTCGCGGCGGACCGGCTCCGCGCCGCGCCCGGCCCGGGGTTATGCCTCGGGCAAGGACGACTATCTGGCCCGGCTCCGCAAGATCGATGGCCAGGTCCGCGGCCTGCAGCGGATGATCGAGGCTGATGCCTGGTGTCCGGACGTGGTGGTCCAGGTGGCCTCGGCCACCCGGGCCCTGCAGGAAGTCGCGGTCGGTCTGCTCAACGATCACTTGGGGCACCGCGTCGCCAGCGCGGCCCGCAGGTCCGACGCCGAGGCTGAGGCGGCCCTGGCCGAGGTTGCGGGCACTATCCGGCAGGTGATCCGGCTTTGAGATCGCCGGCGCGCAGCAAGGAAACCGGCTACCGCAGGGCGCGTGCCGAGTTCCTGGCGCGGGAACGGACACTTCAGACCTGACGGAGCCTGCTCAGGCGGCGCCGCCGTCTGTGGCGGTGCCGCGGCTTGGAACCAGATCAACCCCGGGCGCGCTGCGTGGCCGGCTGGCCACGCCTACGATCGGCGTGATCATCGCCCCGGTGTTCGCCGGGTCGCAGGCATCCTGATCGCCTTCCTCGTCCCGTTCCTCGACCTCGGCATCGCCCAGGACCCATGCTCCGCGCCAGCCCGCCCGCCTGGACGCACTTCCTGCCCGGCTACGGCGGCTTCCGCGTCCTGACCAGCGCCACCCTGACCCCCAGCTTCAGCCAGCCTGGATCACTGCTGGTCGCCCTCGCATGGCTCGCCGCAGCCACCGCCGTCGCCACCGTCATGTTTCACAACCTGCGCATCGCCGGCCGCGGGCGTTCCCGCACGGGAACCCAGGTCCTGACCCCCTCGAGAACATGATCGCGACTAGTACTCGCGCCTGGGCCTCGCCACGCGGAGGTCGAACGTCCCCGCAGCCTGCGGCCAAAGGACACTTACCCCTAGGGGGTATACCAATACAAGTTGTTGAGGGGAGATCGTCATGAGCGTCGCCGACATCAGTGTTCTGCTGGCTGCCGCAGGGGCCATCGGGGGCCCGGTGTGGTTCTTCTTCGGCCCCCGTCGGCCTCGCTCCGCGCAACTTGACGGGGCGGGGTGCAGTGGTGGTCACGGTGAAGGGCGGGTACAGCCCGGATGTGATCAGCGTCCGCCAGGGCGTACCGCTGGAGATAGTGCTTGACCGGCAGGAGTCCGGTGACTGTACCTCCCGCGTGGTTTTCCCGGACCTGGCCGTGAGCGCGGCGCTGCCGGCATTCGGGCGCACGACCGTGCGGCTGGACCCCGCTCAGGCCGGGTTGTTCGGGTTCGCGTGCGGGATGAACATGATCCACGGAACGCTGGTCGCCGAGCCGTCTGGGTTGCCTGCCGCTTCCGAGGGCAGGAGCCGCCCGCACGCCCGGCGGCCATGGTGCCGGGAACTGGCGATGGCGCGTGGGTCGCAGCCAGTGGTACTGCCGCGGCGGATGCGGAGGCGGCACAGGCGGCGGAGCGGCGGGCGGAGATCACCGACCTGACGCGGCGCTTGATCGTGGGCGCAGTGCTGACGGCACCGGTTCTGTTCGCGGTGATGGCCAGTGAGGTGTTCAAGGCGGGCTGGGTGCCGGGCGTGCTGCTGGACCACTGGGTGCAGCTGGCGCTGATCACGCCGGTGATGTTCTACACCGGATGGCCGATCCACCGCACCGGCTGGCTGGCGCTGTCTCACCGGTCGGCGGACATGAACAGCCTGATCACGCTGGGCACGGTCGCCGCGTACAGCTACAGCGTGACGGTCACGCTGGTGCCCGGGCTGCTGCCGGCGGGCGTGCGGGGGAGGTGTACTTCGAGACCACCGGGGTGATCTTGACGCTGGTCGTGCTGGGCCGGCTCACCAAGCGCGGCGGGGACACGGTCGTCGGGGCGACGATCAACACCACTGGCTCGCTGCGGGTACGGGCCGCAAAGGTCGGGGCCGACACCATGCTGGCCCAGATCATCAAGATGGTGCAGCAGGCGCAGGCGTCCAAGGCCCCGATCCAGCGGCTGGCGGACCTGGTCTCGGGGTTCTTCGTGCCCGCGGTCATGGTTATCGCGATCGCCACGTTCGCAGTGTGGTTCACCGTGGGCCCGGCGCCGGCAGTGCGGGCGCCTTCGACTCCGAGCCGCACGGAGCCGGTCAGCGCCAATCTGTAGCCGGACGCGGCCGAACTTGGGCACGTATTCGGCACAGCTACCCGCACAAGGCCACCCCGGACGGCATACAACCGCATGCAGCGGCAGCGAGAGCCGACCGCCTCTGACGCGAACGTGTGCAGGTCAGAGGCGGTTTCTCCTGGTGGCGAGCGGAGGGTGTGGGATTCGAACCCACGGTGAGACTCACGCCCCACAGCGGTTTTCAAGACCGCCGCCATCGGCCACTAGGCGAACCCTCCAGGCTGCGGATCCGTCCAGAGCTTGGGCCGCGGAAGCCGCCGACGCCCGCCGCTGGTCCGCAGTTGCAAGCACCGGGCAGCCGCAAGCCGCCCGGCCTCCATAGCCTCTCATATCTCATCGCTCTCAAGCGCGGCCGCGATAGTCCGCACGCTGAAAACCGCGATGGGCAGCACGCTGAAAGCCGGGCCGGGCGCGCCAGATCTCATAGCTGGCCGGCGTTACGCGGTCGGCCACCGGTCTCCCCGTGGGTGCGGGAATCTCGGCTCTGCGCCAGTACATCCTTGGTCCCAGGGGTAGGGCGAGTCAACCAAGTTGCACAACGGGCCGCTGGCCACTAATGCGGATAAATGGGCAAGGTACGACCAGCACGGCGCCTGACGAGCGCGGCGAAGACCGGACTGAGAGAGCTTCCGGCCAATGCCGCGTGGTTGCTGTCCAAGGGCATGAAGCCAGCCGTGTCGGCTGCGACGGGTGCATCCAGCGACGCGTCTGCCGTGGCCGACAACGTGTCCGACACGGCATCTTCGGCGGCCGGGACGGCCGGCACTGCGAAGTCCGGCGTGCGGCGAAAGACCAGGCAGGCGAAGGAGTCTGTGGTGGCTGCCGTTCCTGGCGGTCACGACTCCGTGTCCGGCTTGATGCGAGGGCGTCAAGCGGGAGCGCCTTGCCGGGGAGGCCGATGCGCGCAAGACCGTCGAGAAGGCTGAGCAGCAGGCTGCGGCCCGCGGCCGGGCGGCGGACGATGCCGCCGACCAGGCGCAGGAGCGCGCGCGTACGGCCATCCAGGCGGCCAGCGAGACAGTGGCCCGGGCCAGGGACAGGGACCTGGCGGACCGGGCGTCGAAGGCAGCCCGCCAGGCCGCCACCCAGGCCAGCAAGGTGGCCGACCGGCTGGCCGCCCAGGCTCAGGACCGCGCGGCCGAGGCCGAGCGGCGCGCGACCGAGGCTGGTCAAGTGCGGCAGCGCTCAGCCCGCGGGCTGAGCGCCACGAAAGGGCGGCCCGCCCAGCCCGGCCCGCCCAGCCAGCCACGCAAGCCTGGCCAGCCTGGCAAGCCCGGCGATGGCCTGCCGAGCACGCAGAGGCGGGGGGCGCGCAGGTCCGCCGACATCGTCATCGGCGACAACGCTCACCTGGATGCCCTCACCAAGAACGAGCTGCTGCGTCTCGTGGTCGACCTTGAGATCGACGGCCATGCGGCGATGAGCAAGCCGGAACTCGTTGCCGCCGTCACCAGAGTCCACGGCGTGCATCTGGACCGGCTGACAAACAGCGAGCTGCTGCGCCTGGGCAGTAGCCACGGCTCAGCTGTCCGCACCTCGATGACCAAGTACGAGCTCATCGCCGCGATCTCCTCGATCCGCCGTCAGGAGGGGACGTGAAGCTCACGGCCCCGGCCGTGTTCGGGGCCGGTTACGTGCTGGGGTCAAGAGCGGGCCGCGAACGCTACGAGCAGATCCGGGAGCTCGCCCGGGGCGCGGCCGAGAAGTTCGAGACCTCGGGCGCCCGGCAGCGGATGGAAGCCTATGGAAACCGGCTGGCGCCCAACTCGTCCCGGATGCAGCCTGGGCGTCACCCGGTGAGCTAGCAGGCTGGACGTCGCCAGTTCGGGCCGGTGGGTAGGCTCGCTGGCAAAGGAGGTCCGATGCTTCCCCCGTTCGGCTGGCAGGCGATGTTTACCCAGTGGCAGGCGGCGCCCGTTGTCACGGCGTCCGTCGTCGTGCTGGCCGGCCTGTACCTGTGGGGCGTCGTGCGGGTGGCGCGACGGCATCCCGCCCGGCCGTGGCCAGCCTGGCGGACCGGCATGTTCCTCGCCGGGCTCGCCGTGGTCGTGCTAGCGCTGCAGAGCGGCATCGGGTCCTACGACGACGTGCTGTTCTGGGACCACATGGTCCAGCACCTGATCCTCATCATGGTGGCGCCGCCGCTGCTGATCTTCGGGCAGCCGATCACGCTGCTGCTGCACGCGAGCCGCAATCCGCTGCACACCTGGGTCAATCGGTTCCTGCGCTCACCGGTGGCGAGCTTCCTGACCTGGCCGGTGTTCGGGTTCGCCGCCTACGCCGCGGCGATCGTGGTGCTGCATCTGACGGCCGTCGCGAACTTGTTCGCGCGGAACCAGGCCGCCCACGACGCCGAGCACGTCGTATTCCTCCTCGTCGGCTACCTCTTCTTCCTCCCGATCATCGGCTCGGAGCCGATCAGGTGGCGGCTGTCTTACCCGGCCAGGCTGACCCTGTTGTTCCTGATCATGCCCGTCGATACCTTCACCGGACTCGTGCTCGGCTATGGCAACGCCGGCACGCCGGGCCTGCCCCCGGGTCCGCGGCCGACCTGGGCCGGGACCGCCACTGCCGATCTGCACGCGGGCGGCGCGGCGATGTGGGTCGCGGGTGACGCGCTCATGTTCGCGATGATGATGATCGTCTTCCTGATGTGGAGCACCGATTCACGGGCAGAAGCTCGCTCGCAAGGCTGGCTGGAGGCCGCCCGGCGGGCAACGGTGGCGCCAGGAGCGTCGTCGGCGAGCACGGACATCGATGACGACGACGCGCAGCTTGCGGCCTACAACGAGTACCTGAACCGGCTGAATCAGGCGCCGACGGGTCCCGACCGCTAGGACACTGCGACTGCACGGCGACCCGCCGGCACGGCGACACGGTGCAACGGCGACACGCCGGCTAGGACTCTCTAGGCCAATCTAGGGAAGTCGCTAGATCGGGCCATAGGCTGCTATGCCGTGGATCCAGTGCGAAACCCGTACGCGCCCGGAGCCGGGCAGCGACCGCCGGAGCTGGCCGGCCGGGACAAGGAGATCGCCCAGTTCGAGGTCGTGCTCGAGCGGGTTGCCCGCGGCCGGCCCGAGCGCAGCATGGTCCTGACCGGCCTGCGCGGCGTGGGCAAGACCGTGCTGCTCAACGCGTTCCGGTCGATGGCGATGCAGCGGCTGTGGGGAACCGGGAAGATCGAGGCGCGGCCGGATCAGTCGATCCGCAGGCCGATCGGCGGAGCGCTGCACATGGCGGTGCGGGAGCTAGCTCCGCGGCACCGGGCGCCGCAGCGCATCGACGACTTCCTCAGCGTCCTGAAGGCCTTCCTGGCCAGGGATCCCCGAGCCGCCAAGGGCGGAGTGGCGCTGAGCCAGCTTGGCATCGACGTGCCGATGGCCAGGGGCCGGGCAGACTCCGGCGACCTGGAGATCGACCTCACCGAACTGCTGACCGACGCGGCCGCGGTCGCCGCCGACCTCGGCGTGGGGATCGCGCTGTTCATCGACGAGATGCAGGACATTCCCGCGCCCGATGTTTCCGCCCTCTGCGCCGCCTGCCACGAACTGTCGCAGAACGGCGGGCCGCTGATTGTCGTGGGTGCCGGCCTGCCGCACCTCCCGTCGGTGCTCTCGGCGAGCAAGAGTTATTCCGAGCGGCTGTTCCGCTATGTATCCATCGACCGGCTCGACCGGGACGCAGCCGACTTCGCCCTGCTCGCGCCGGCGAGGCGTGAGGGCGCCGATTTCGACCCGGAGGCGCTCGATGCGCTGTACGCCGCGGCCGACGGGTATCCGTACTTCGTCCAGGCTTACGGCAAGGTGACCTGGGACGTGGCGGCGACCAGCCCGGTGACTCCCGCCGATGTCGAGGTCGCCGCGCCGCTGGCGGCCGGCGAGCTCGCGGTGGGGTTCTTCGGCAGCAGGTACGAGCGCGCCACCCCGGCTGAGCGCGAGTACATGCGCGCGATGGCGCTGCTTGGCGACGAGCCGGTGCCGACGGCGCAGGTCGCCGACGAACTCGGCAGGAAGCCGTCGAGCGTCTCGCCGGCCAGGGACAGCCTGATCAAGAAGGGACTCATCTACAGCTCGGAGCGGGGTCTGATCGCCTTCACCGTCCCGCACTTCGGGCGCTTCCTGCGCGCGCAGCCCGGATGACGGCCCTCAATCCCGCGCAGCCCGGTCGACAGCCGCGCGCGGGGCTGGCGGGTGGTTTGCTACCAAGCACTCTGTCGCTTTATTGGGTTATCTAGTGTCCAGGCAATAGAGTCCGAGAAAGTTTCAGAACTCGGCCGGCTGGGTCCCCGGCTGCTCCTGGCGGTAGTACTGCGCCGGGCGCGCCTGCCGGGACGTACCGGGAAGCTCTCCGAGCCAGGCGGGAAGCTCGGGCTGCGGTGCGGCGTGGGACCCCTGGCGCAGCAGGTGCGGCCACCGCCAGCCGACGGGCCGGCCGGAGCTGACCGGCCATGGCATGACCGCGCCGGTGGCCGCGTCAACCAGCACGGACAGCACCGCGGGGCGGCGGTTCTGCAGATACACGGCGAACACGAGCTCGGTGTCCCGGCCGTTGTACCGGCTCCGGTAGGCGACGTAGCGCCAGCAGAGCTCGCGCCAGACATCCACCGGCTGATCGTCAGCGATCAGCGAGTGATGCCGGCGCCATTGCGCGCTGCGCTGAAGAGTGGCGATGGTCTGTTCCGGGCTCAGCAGCCGCAGCTCGCATGGCGCCGAATAACCGATCCTGACCAGGACGTCGCGCACCTCAGGGGAGAGCAGCCCGAAGATCCCGAGCTCGGCGACGAGCATGATCAGCATCGGCGCGGCCGCGCTCGCGGTCTGCGGCAGCCTGGTGATCGGTCCCAGCCTGACCGTCCCGAGCGCGGCGGTCGCGAGCAAGGTGGACCTGGCCAGCGTGCGGCCGGTGATCGGGGAAGCGCTGAACTCGCCGAAGCAGCCGCAGCCGATGTCCGGCCGGATGCTGCGGAGCTCGATCAGGGCGCAGGTGGCGACAACGAAGAGCAGGCACGCGCTGAGCCTTATCAGCCGGGCCGGAGTACCCTGGCCGAGCTGTCCCGAGGTCAGGATCAGCCCGATCCCGATGCTCAGCTCGACAGCGCAGAGCGTGCCTGCGGCGACCGGCCGCAGCTTCAGCGGGAACAGCGCGGTCGGTCCGAGCCCCGCGCCAACCGAGCGCCGCTGGATCGCCCGCGCGAGCTTGGCCGCGCAGCCGCCGAGCAGCATGGCCGCCAGCAGCGGTATCTGGATGTCGCCCAGCTCGGTCAGCATGTCAGCGCCCGATAGTGAGGGTCGCGCTGAAGCAGCCGTCCTCCAGCTCGCCGCCGAGCGCGACGAAACTGGCCATGGTGAGGTCAGCGACCCTTCCGCGCGGCGAGTTCGCGCAGGCCACGCACCGGTCGTTGAACAGGCGCGCCATCGGCGCGCAGCCCGTCACAGGGAGCGTGCAGGAGATGCCCGTGCACTCGTTGCGGACGTTCAGCGCGGTGCCGACCGCGAGATAGGGCAGATCGCGGAAGGCCGGCGCCTCGCCAGGTCCGAAGCCGGCCATCGAGTCCTCGAGGCAGCCGGCCGCCGGATCGACCGCAGGGTAGGAGACGCCGAGCACGCCGTAGGGCTCGTCGGCGGAATCATGCCACGTCGCGGACCCGGTGATCGTCTCGGATAGCCGCCCGCCTGCCTGGTGCTCCCGGTGGATGAGGTCGCTGCGATAGTTCGGCTGCGGGGTTGCGGGAAGAAGTCCCTCGAGGTGGCCGCGCCGCCGGATCCCGATGATGTCGATCAGGTAGCCGGGCTGCAGGTTCGGGAACCTGACCTGGACCCGGACCTTGGTACGCGCCGGGATGATGACGGTCTGCAGTTTCTTGGTGGCGCCCTCCGCGACGATCAGGCGATCCTCGTCGCGAACCATGATGGTCCCGGTGACACGGCCGATGTTGGCCCATACCCGGTCAGCGACACCGGGCTGGGAAGGCACCAGCCTGATGACGGCTTCATCTCCGCTGCTCAGCGCGGAGGGTTCTAACGGGCTGCCGCGCCAGGCCGTAGCGTCGGCGGTCAGCGCGAATCGCCGTTCTCCCCCGGCGTCGCCGATCGCGATGACGTGCGGGCTGACATCGATGATCTGACCGGTTACCGCACGATAGAGGCTGGCCGGAGCCGATGCCGCGACCGCGCCGGCGAGTGGTGACCGCGTCCTGCTGCGGCGTGCGGCCGTGCCGTGAGCGTCACCCCTGGGCTCACTCTGGACGGCCGGGTCCTGGACGACGGACCGGGCGCCCGGTTCCGGCGGATACGCGCCGAGATGACTGGCCACGGCCTGCTGCGGCTGGAAGACCGCTGCCTTGAGCTTCCGTCGCCTGGCGATGTGGCGGGTATTGGCCAGCGTGGCGCCTGGGCACCGCTCGCAGCACACTCCGGCCGCATCCACAGTTCGTACCAGCCTTCCCGTGCGAATCACATTCTGGAGTCCGACCATGCTTAGGTATCGAACCCGCGTCAAGCGGTTTGAATGATCTTCCGGGAGTCAACTCTGACCAGGACACCTATGGCCTCGGAGCCGGTCGAGTCTGACCTTCCGTAAATAGCGTACTGACCTGCGCCGTGTTACCAAGGGTAGTGGGACATGAGCGGAGTGTCGTGGGTACCGTTAGGGGGTGAGCGTCGGGGGCGATCACGGTGGCCAGCGGCAACGCGAGGTGGAGGCAGAGACCAGCCTGAAGCAGGACGGCCACGAGGCCAGCCTGAAGCAGGACGGCTACGCATCCAGGCGGCAGCCCGCTGACTTCCGTCATGCGCCGGAGCCAAGCACTGACTCGGTGCCGCGGCAGCTCGACGCGGCACGAGTGGATGCCGAGTTCCGCGAGTTCGTCAGCTCGCGCGGCCGTGCGCTGCTCCGGTCTGCCTACCTGCTGACCGGCAACCTGGCCGACGCCGAGGACCTGGTCCAGTCCGCCCTCGCCAAGACCTATCAGGCGTGGGACAGGATCGAGGACCGCAAGGCACTCGACGGCTACGTGCGGCGGGCCATGGTGAACACGCACATCTCCTGGTGGCGCAGGCGGCGCGTGGACGAGTACCCGACGGACGTGATCCCGGACCAGCCGGCCGCTGATACGTCGGGCAACAGCGAGCTGCACGACACCCTCCAGCGGGCCATCGACCGGCTGCCGCAGCGGATGCGGGCCGCCGTGGTGCTGCGCTTCTTCGAGGACATGACCGAGGCGGAGGTTGCCGACGTGCTCGGGGTCAGTCAGGGCACCGTCAAGAGCACGGTCTCGCGGGCCGTGGCCAAGCTCCGCACCGATGCCGATCTGCTCGCCGAGTGACTTCGGGGATGATCTTGCGGCTGAGCGGGTGACGTTTCGCCGCCAACGTGGGACTATCCACCCCAGGGATACTCCGGCGCATCCGGCCGAGGTGACCGGATCGGCGACGGGGTACGGGTACGCAGTTCGCAGGAGGTTTCCGTGCGCAGCACGATGATGGATGTTCCGCTGACCGTCACCAGGATCATGCAGTACGGCAGCACCGTGTACGGCGACCGCGAAGTGGTGACCTATACCGCTGAAGGTATCCGGCGCCAGACCTACGCCGAGACCGGGGCCAGGGCTGCCAGGCTGGCCAACGCGCTGCGGTCACTCGGGGTCGACGGCGATCAGCGGGTCGCGACGCTGATGTGGAACAACGCCGAGCATCTCGAGGCCTACCTCGCCATCCCCTCGATGGGCGCGGTGCTGCACACGCTCAACCTCCGCCTGGAGCCCGAGGTCATCGGCTACATCGCCACCCACGCGGGCGATGACATCGTGATCGTCGACTCGAGCATGGTTCCGCTGCTGGCACAGGTTCTGCCGCACGCTGCGGCGATCCGCCACGTGATCGTCGCGGGCTCAGAGGGCGAAACGGACAGCTCGGCGCTGGCCTCGCTGGCAGGCCCGGGCCGCGAGGTGCATTCCTATGAGAGCCTGCTCGCGGCGCAGTCCGACCGCTTCGACTGGCCCGACGTGGACGAACGTTCGGCCGCGGCCATGTGCTACACGAGCGGGACGACCGGCCACCCGAAGGGCGTGGTCTACAGCCACCGGTCGATGCACCTGCACTCGATGGCGGTCAACACCGGCTCGGTCTTCGCGATGTCCGAGCGAGACCGGGTGCTGCCCGTGGTGCCCATGTTCCACGCGAACGCATGGGGACTGCCGTATGCCGCGGTCATGGCCGGCGCGAGCCTGATCATGCCCGACAGGTTCCTGCAGCCTGAGCCGCTCGTGCAGCTGATCGAGGCCGAGCGGCCGACGGTCGCCGGCGCGGTGCCGACGATCTGGAACGCCCTGCTCCAGCACGTCCGCGCCAACGGCGGCGATCTCAGCTCGCTGCGGATCGTCCCGTGCGGCGGATCGGCCGTCCCGCACGCGCTGATGGAGGCCTACGAGAAGGAACTCGGCGTCACCATCCTGCAGGCCTGGGGCATGACCGAGACGTCGCCGCTCGGCAGCGTCGCGCATGCGCCGGTCGGCGCGACCGGCGAGGACGCCTGGCAGTACCGGGACACCCAGGGCCGGCTGATTTGCGAGGTGGAAGCGAGGCTCGTCGGCGACAACGCCACCGTGCTGCCGCACGACGGGGAAGCGGTCGGCGAGGTCGAGGTCAGGGGTCCGTGGATCACCGGTGCGTACTACAAGGACGACGACCCGGGCAAGTTCAGGGACGGCTGGCTGCGGACCGGCGACGTGGGCACCATCGACCGGCTCGGCTATGTCGTGCTGACCGACCGGGCCAAGGACGTGATCAAGTCGGGCGGCGAGTGGATCTCCTCGATGGAACTCGAGAACGCGATCATGGCCCACCCTGCGGTGCTGGAGGCGGCGGTGATCGGGGTGGCTGACGAGCGCTGGGGCGAGCGGCCGCTGGCGACGGTGGTCCTGGCCCCCGGCGCGACGACGACCGCTGCTGAGCTGCGCGCGTTCCTGGCCGAGCGGGTTCCCCGCTGGCAGCTTCCCGAGCGCTGGTCCTTCATCGCCGAGGTGCCCAAGACCAGCGTGGGCAAGTTCGCCAAGACCAGGATCAGGGACTCCTACGCGCGCGGCGACTACGAGGTGATCGAGGCTCGTTAAGCGGGCCGGGTCCCGGGTGCCGCAGGCCGTAGGCCGCGCACTGCCGGCCGGTGCCTGGCCGCGTCATCCTGCTTGGTCAGGCTGCTTTGCGGCGGTCATGGTGCGGCCGGTACCCTTTACCCGCGGCCGGCGCCGCTGCCCGCAGGCAACTCAGTCTGGCGGCTAGCAGGTGCCGGCTCGCGCAAAGCGGTACTCTGGGGGCCTCCCGCAGAGGGCCGAGGAGGCTTCGCCTAGTCCGGTCTATGGCGCCGCACTGCTAATGCGGTTTGGGTTCGCGCCCATCCGGGGTTCAAATCCCCGAGCCTCCGCCACCTGACCAGCGGTCTTCTCCAGTGCACCGGCCTGGAGAGCCGCTGGCGTGACTGTGAGCCATTTCACCGACCTCTGGGGGATCTCTCTGGGATCTCGGGGAACTCGTCCTGCGCGCAGGTCGTTGGCCTCGCCAGGGAGCGAGTTGACGGCGCACGGGATCAGGGTGAGACGTTGCTAGAGCCGCAGAGCACCACGTTGTTCGTGCTCCTGCTGGTCCTCTTCGCCGCTTTGATGGCATGGCTCATCTGGGCGAAGAGCCTGGTGCTGCGGATCCTCGTCGCGTTCCTGGCGTTCATCCCCGCTGCGTTCTTCGGCGTGGTGCTGGTGAACAAGTACTACGGCTATTACCAGACCTGGGGCTCGGCCTTGGCCGACGTCACCAACCTGGGGGGGCCGGCAGGAGGGCCGCCCGGAACCCACCTCGGCTCAGCACAGGGCGTGACCCGCCTGCTGGGCCACGGTGTCTACCTCGGCATCGCCAGGCAGGACGGTTACACCCTCCGTCTGGATGTGCACGGTCAGGCGAGCCATCTGACCAGGCAGGTCTACGTGTACCTGCCGCCGCAGTACTTCCAGCCTGCATACCGCACGTACCGGTTCCCGGTCGTGGAGCTCATCCACGGCTTCCCCGGCCAGCCGCAGGACTGGATATCAGTCCTCGACATAACCAGCACTCTGCGTCAGCTGATCAGCCGCGGGCTTGCCCGGCCGGCCGTGCTCGTGATGCCGGACGCCAACGGCGCCAGGGGCGTCTCGCTGCAGTGCCTGAACCAATTGCACGGGCCGCAGGACGCGACCTTCATGGCAGGCGACATTCCGGCCTACATCGCTCACCGGTTCCGGGTCTGGCAGCCGGGCCGTACCTGGGGAATCGCAGGGTATTCAGAGGGCGGATTCTGCGCCGCAAACCTCGGCCTGCAATACGGGCGCAGCTTCGGCTTCGCCGGCGTCCTGAGCGGATACTTCCAGCCGACCAAGAACCAGCTTGGCCATCCGGAGAGGCAGGTCAGCCCCTTTGGCCGGGACAGGATACTGCGGCTTCGGAACACTCCGACCCACGAAGTGCTGCACCTGCCGCCCGGAGCACCTATACCGCAGTTCTGGATCGGGGCGGGAACGCTCGATCCGGCGGATGCGCGGGACGCGCAGATCTTCCGGCAGCTTCTGCAGCTGCGCCAGCCGACCGTGGTTCTCAGGCTCGTCCAGGGCGGGCACACTATGGCAACCTGGCGTGCGTTGGTCCCGCCCATGCTCGAATGGATGACGCGCAAGCTCGCCAGCAACGTGCTGCTCGCGCAGGCCCGGGCCCGCCGGGTGAGTCACCACGGGGCGCGGCCATCCCCGTCGGCAAGCCCTGGACCTCGCAAGCGCCCGACCGGCAGGAAGCGGACCTGAGACCTCTGATGCCCGCGGCCAAGTCCATGGCCGGCGATGATTCGCTGTCACGAGGCAGGGAACGGGCAGCCCTGGGCAGCGCTGTTCGGCGCTGGACAAAGAACCGCGGACAGCCCGCCAGCGCACCATCGGCGCGTCCCAGTCCCGCCGAGCGCGCCCGGCGAATCGCGTTGAGGCTTACCGACCTCGAGCAGCTGATCGAAGGCCTGCGGACTGAGCAGCGCCGTCGGCACGGCAGCGCGTCGAGTCGGTGCGACGCACACCACAGCGAGAAGACTCAAGGCCCTGGCCACCGACCCGATCCCTGCCTTCGGCTGAACCCCGGGCGCGTCCCGAGCCGCCCCAGCGTCGACCTCCTACGCATTTGAGCCAGGTGGACACCCGACTTGTGAGCTTTGCGGCCACCAAATCCGGATGAGGTCGCGTGCGGGGTGGTCGTTCAGCCTTCCGGCAGGGCCGCGCGGCACTGGGGGCACGTTGTGGGCGGATCGGAATCGGCGACTGAGCCGCATTCCGGGCAGACGCGGCGCAGCAGGCAGGGTGCATCGCCTGGGCGGTCTATCTCGTACGGCTTCGACGTGGATGTCATTGGCCACCCCTCGGGCAGCTGCGAGCAGATCCATTCCATCGTAACGCGATACAAATCAGCAGGAAACCCGGGGGCTGCCGCGGATCTCGTCCGACGGCCCGGGTCGATCGGCCAGGCCATGAACTCGGCCTGCCCAGGATAATATCGTTCCACGATATTAAAGCTTGTGCCTGCCGGCTGCCCGCATTCTGCTGCGGAGTGAACCAAACGCAGCCACCGTGCGTATCCCCGAAAGGGCAAGGCCGCCCTCAAGCTGCCGCGTGCCCTCTTTTCCAGATCTGCCGGTTCGGAGCGAAAGGAAGATCTCATGCGATTTACTCGCGGGTTCGCCCTGGCGGCCGTCGGCATGGCTGCTGTCACCGGGGTGGGACTGACAGCAACGGCCTCGGCCCTAGCGGCGCCGCATGCGCACTCATCGTTTATCGGGCGCTTTCACCGCACCAGCCTGGTCGCCTCGACCGGGCCGGCCAACGGTGACGTCAATCCGTACGGGGTGGTGGTGGTACGGCACAGCCAGGGCCGCCTGCACCGCGGCGACATCCTGGTCAGCAACTTCAACAACTCCACGAACCTGCAGGGGACGGGTTCGACGATCGTCGAGATCAGCCCGAGCGGGCACCGGACCGTGTTCGCGCACATCACGCGCAGCTCGCTGCCCGGGCGGTGCCCGGGCGGGATCGGGCTGACAACCGGACTGGTCCTGGTGCACGGCTGGGTCATCGTCGGGAACCTGCCGTCGAAGAACGGGCAGGCCGCGACATCGTCGCCCGGGTGCCTGTTCGTCCTGGACAGCAACGGCATGGTGCGGAAGATCTTCAGTGGCCATGGCATTAACGGGCCGTGGGACGCGACTGCCGTCAGCTACGGTCACCTCGCCGCGCTGTTCGTCGCCAACGTGCTGAACGGCACGGTCAAGGCGCAGGGCACAGTCGTGCACCGGGGCACGGTGCTGCGGATCGACCTCGGATTCAGCCGCGGCCAGCCGCCCGCGATCCGCAGCGTGACCAAGGTCGGCTCGGGCTTCTCCGAGCGGACCGACCCCGCTGCCTTCGTGGTCGGACCGACCGGCCTGGGGATCGGCCGCAACGGCACGCTCTATGTCGCCGACACCGGCCAGAACCGGATCACGTGGATCCCCGGTGCGATCTTCAGGCATTCCTCGGCCGGCACCGGCAAGGTGCTCACCTCGGGCGGCGGGCTCAACTCTCCGCTCGGCCTGACCATCGCACCAGGCGGTGACGTGCTCACCGTCAACGGCGGCGACGGGAAGATCGTGGAGACCAGCCCGGCAGGCGTCCAGGTGGCCTCGAGGTTCCTGGACCGCTCGGGAAGCCCGCCCGGCGCGGGCGCACTGTTCGGACTGGCAGTGGCACCGCACGGGAGCGGCCTGTACTACGTCGACGACGCGGCCAACACGCTCAGGCTGCTGCACTGAACAGCTAGCAACTGAACGGCTAGCTGCCGACCGGCTAGCAGCCGCGGGGGGGCAGGTTCGTGCGGCCGGGTGTCTCGCTCAGTGGCCGGCCGCACGAACCTCGGCGAAGGGAGGCCGGCCAGAGCGGAAAGATCAGAGCTCGTCGCTGGAGTCGTCAGGGCCGCCGAGCACGAACGTATCCTCGGGCAGAGGATCGAGATGCTCACCGATGCCGGCCTCGTCGTCGAACTCTTCCTCTTCGACGGCGGCGTCCTTGAAGATTCTTCCACAGACAACCAGGTAAAGCTGTTCAGGGTAGGGAATGTGGTCGATCTTGCGCAATGCCTGATCCTGCCCGGCTGACTCGATCACAAATTCGCCATAGCCGAGCAACCGGCCGGCAAAAGACCGGTGGAAGCTCATGTCGGTTACTTTGGACAGCGGCATCATTGCCACGCTGCGAGTGAAAACTCCTGACGTCAGCAGGATCCGTTCTGAGGTAATGACGAAGTAATCGACCGCCCAGTTAACGGCCTCCCAGACCAGGCGGACCATCAGGACGCCCCACAGGCCCCAGACGATCCAGATCAGCAGTGCCCCGTGGCCGCGCAGTATCGTCGCTGTGAGCACGAAGGCGACAAGCAGTCCGGCAACGGCCTGGGCGCTCGGAACGAGAAGGACAGCCGGATGGCGCCGTACCGTTGCCACGCGAACCTCGCGAGGGAGCAGGTACCTATCGACCTCGGCCGGCTCATTCTTGGTCGCCATCGTGCGGCTCATGGCCTACAGCTTTATGTGGTTGAGGAACTGGGCCAGGGAGTTACCCGCCGTCTTGAGCCAGTTCAGGGCACCGGTGACTACGTTCGCCGCGCCATCGGGGGAGGTAGCGAGGTAGTAGATCACGAAGGCGATGCCAGCCCAGGTCAGAACCTTCTTCATCATCCTGGTCACCTCCCTACAGCACGCAGGACACGCGCAACCGTCGCTGGCCTCAGCATAGCCCAGTACCCATTGGAGACCAATGGCAGTCAACTGCGTGTGCAACCTTAGCTATAACTGGCTCCCAGCCCACCCCATCCACGCCGATTCTTGGCAGAAAGCCGTTACTGTTCTTGCTGCGGCGAGTCGGCTTCCGAGCGGACGGCCCTCGCGGCCGACCTACTCGACGCGCTGGATGCTGGACGGTGGAGTGACTGTGGCCGAGGTGACGAGCGGCGACTTCTGTATAGCCGTCTACCGGGAGGACAACGTCTGGGAGGCTGAGGTGCTCCCGGTCGCGATGATCGAGAACCTGGACTCGATCATCGGGGCCCTGCGCCAGCAGCCGAGTATCGGCGGCGTCGTCGGCCTCACGGCTGTCGGTGATGACTTTTTTGTCATCACCAGGGTCATCGGAGGTCACGTCTCGGTCTTCCTTTCTGATCTGACTGCCTCGGTGGACTGGCCTTTGGCCAGGCAGGTGCTCGAGTATCTCGACATTCCCGTGCCCTACGACGAGGACCTTGACCAGGTTCTTCCCGCCGGGGAGCTTTCCATCCTGGCCGATCTCGGTGTCGACGAAATGGAGTTGTGCGCGCTGTCCGGAGACCTGGACCTGTTTCCCGACGAGGTCCTGTCCAGCCTGGCCCGCCGGGCCGGATTCGGGCCGGCCTTCGACCGGGCACTCGCCTCCGTGATGGGCCAGTGACGTGTCCGATGCCGGCGTTTCGTCCGGTTACCTGGCCTCGTTCGAGCCCAGCATGCGGCTGGCGCTCGAACTGGCGGCCGGCCCTGGCGACGGAACCGGAGCCGACGTGGATGTGCCGGTCGGCGCGGTCGTTCTGGCGCCCGACGGAGCCGTCGCGGGGCGCGGGCGCAACCAGTGCCTCACGGCCGTGGACCCGACCGCCCACGCCGAGATCGTGGCCATCAGGCAGGCCGCCAGGGCGGCAGGCTCCTGGCGGCTGGACGGCCACACCCTGGTGGTGACGCTCGAGCCATGCACGATGTGCGCTGGTGCGCTGCTCAGCGCGCGGATCCGCAGGCTGGTCTACGGCGCGGCCGACCCGAGGGCCGGAGCAGCGGGCTCGCTCTGGGACGTGGTGCGCGATCGCAGGCTCGGGCCGCCCGTGGAGGTGCTCGGCGGGGTGCTGGCCGAACCGTGCGCGAGGCTGCTCAGCGAATTCTTCGAGCGCCGCCGGGGGCGGTGAAAGTAAGCCGCGGCGGGCGCGGTGCTCGTCGGCTCAGGTAGGCTCAGCGGCGGTGGAGTCGCCTAGTGGCCGAGGGCGCACGCCTCGAAAGCGTGTGAAGGAGCAATCCTTCCGTGGGTTCAAATCCCACCTCCACCGCCACTGACCTGTGACGATGCGAGTACACCTCGCCTGGCCGGTCGCTGACGGCGGCTGCCTCTGTCTCGTCCGTGCAGGTGGAAGCGCCTTTGCAGGCGCAGGACCAGATCCGGATGCTCCAACCGCGTTCTCAAGCTGGTCCTGTTTCCCGGTCTCCGGTTGGGTCGGCTCCGACTGCTGAACTATGCGCACGCCTTCAGATCGTGCGCCTGTGCGTTCACGGAACCGGCCGCGATACCAGCCTGGCTTCCCGGACATGCGAAGCGGGCCGTGCGGGGATAGATCTGGCGTCTGGCGTACCGGCAGGGGTCGTCGCCGAACTCGGCGAGCACTCGTGCGGCGAGGATCGGTCCCAGGCCGAGCTGGGAGCGCGGATGATCTCAGCTCCTGGGATGTCTTTGCAGTCGCTGAAGGGGTGCCGCGGAACGCCTGGCAAACCCTGGTCCGCTCGGACAAGCCGGCGTAACGCACGAGCGTGCGTACCACCAGGAATACACGTGCCGTCAGGAGCGGCGTGGTTCGCTATGCCCGCCAGGAAGAGGCCGCCGGCCAGTGCAAGTGCTCACCGCGCTGTCTGCTCTGCCCAAGCCGACGCTGATCGTCACCGGACGGCTGCTGCTGATCGGAACCGTGCTCAACTCGTTCGCGGTGCCCAGTGAGTTCAGTGCTGCCGCCCGCACGGCGGTGTTCGAGCTCAGCTCCGCGATCCTGCTTATCTCGTCCATGTTGCTCGTCCTGGTCTTGATCGCGCTGCACGCGCGGCAGGTCGACCCGGTCGGCCGATTCGGCCTGGTCGCCGGAGTTCCCGCACTCGCAGGAACCATGCTCTTAGCCGGAACCGGCTGGAGCGAGACCTTTCTCGATCAGGCAGCCTGCTCAGACAGGAGCACCCGCGGTAGAACGCCCCCAAGTCGAGCCTTCTTAGCCGGATCTCGCCAGGCCCGCGGGGCCCTTGGCAGACCGACCAGGACGAACTTGCACGCGCTGAAAGGCACCCCGCCCGGGTCTCCGCCGGTCTCGTAAGCGGGCACTGGCCCGTCTCGGGTGGTGATCATCGGCATGGCACGGATCCGCCTTGCCGGTCTTCGTGAACTCCTCCATACGGCCCGGCTCGCGCACCTTGGCCCGTGACGCTGCCATGTAGGCGGCGTAGTCGGCGGGCTTTTTCGGGTAGGCGGTCCGGTCGGGATAGCGCGTAGCCGACGACCTGGTGGCCGGATGCTCACGCGGCTCCGGCCACCGGCCCTTGACGCACGTCACCTTCGCAGGGCGGTCACATCTTGCCGGTCCCCTACCTGTCAGGTCAGTGGGGTGTGACCCGCAAGAACCGCAAGGAGATCACGATGGGCGCCCGATTCCCCTACTACAGCAACGCCGTCGCGGCGAAGTTCGCGAAGTACATCAACTCGGCGGGCGCAATCGTATCCAACTCGACCCTGCCGGCCGCGACGCAGGAACTGGTGAAGATCCGGGCCAGCCAGATCAACGGCTGCTCGTACTGCACCGACATGCACACCGGCCAGCCGCCAAACTGGGCGGTCTGCGGCCGTTAAGTCTGGCGGCGCCGCTGTGTGGCTCCCGCCGCCGACATCGGACTCTCGACATTCCGCATCGTCCGGGGAGACGGTTGAGGTCTGGCTGGGCACGGCTCTGCAAGCCGCAGCCGATGTCGAGGGCGCGAATACCGCGTTCAAAAGGGGCGCTCAGAATTGGCTCGCAACAGGACCTGCGCGAAGCCATGCGGAATCTTCGTCGACTCCCGAAGGCACGGCTCAACCAGCGTACCGGGCCGGACCGCGGAAACTGACCCGCCGACTCGCGCCCCCGGCCGGGATCGCGACTAGCCGACGTGAGACAGTTCGACGGCGCCGCCTTTGACGACGTATTTGATCGCGGTTGGGTCGGCGAGGGCTGCGACGTCGTCAAGCGGATCACGCGTCAGCGCGACGAGGTCGGCGAAGGCTCCGGGCGCCAGAGTGCCGAGCTTGCCGGGCAGGCCGACAATCTCGGCGCCAACCACCGTTGCCGACCGGATAACGTCAATCGGCGCCTGGACCTCGGAGCGGATGACGAACTCCTCGCTCTGGTGCCGGTGCATGCCGCCGAGCAGGTCTGTCCCATAGCCGATCTTGATGCTGCTGGCGTGGGCCATTTCCAGGGCGTGCAGTCCGCCGTCGAGGACCTCGCCGACCTTGCGCCACGACGCTTCGGGCAGGCCGTGCTCGCGGCCCTCGGTTCGCAGCGCCCAGTAGGTCACCAGGTTCATGACCAGGTAGGCCCGCGTCTCGCGGAAGATCTCGGCGGTGGCGGCATCGAGGAGGTTACCGTGCTCGATGGTCCGGACTCCCGCGCGCAGCGCCCGCGTCATGGACTCCGGCGTGTACGCGTGCGCGGCGACGTACCGGTTCGCCGCGGTGGCCTCCTGCACGGCAGCCTCGAGCTCAGCGACGGAAAACTGGGTGGAGTCGATGCGGTCGGTCGGCGAGGCGACGCCGCCGCCGGCCATCACCTTGATGTGGTGCGCGCCGCGGCGCAGCTCGTCGCGGGCCGCCTTGCGCACCGCGTCGGCGCCATCGACGACGGTGGCGAGCTCGCAGCATCCGGGGTGGGTGTCGAGGAAGTGCTCGCCGGGCCCGCGGTGGTCGCCATGTCCGCCGGTCTGGCTCAGCGCGCGGCCAGCGTAGAAGAGACGAGGGCCGCGGATCACACCTTCCTCCAGCGCGCGCCAGGTGCCGAAGTCGCCGCCGGCCATGTCGCGGACGGTCGTGAACCCGCGGTCCAGCATCTGCCCGAGCAGCCGCGCGGTGCGGTGCGCGTTATAAGTGACCGGCCACCGGACCAGGTCGGCCAGGTCGGCCGTGTTGGCCATGATGTGGACGTGGCAGTCGATGAGGCCGGGCAGGACGTAGGCTCCGCCAAGGTCGACGCGCCGCGCATCGGCCGGCGCGTTCAGGTCAGGCCCGGCCCCACTCACGATCCCGTCGTCGACCCGCAGGCCGCCCTCCCGGTAGGTGGCGGCCTCGACGTCCAGGAACAAGCCGTTGGTGAAGAGCGTCGTGTCACTCATCGCTGGCCCTCCGCCTGCCGATGCGGCGCCCGATAACGGGCATCGCGTAGCAAGTATGCCGGTGCGGCTCAGCAGGCCGTGGCGGCCGGGCGCCCCCTACGACGATCGGCACTGGCCCGCTTGAGCAGTTCGGCGAGCAAGGCAGCTGCCCAGGTCAGGAACACTCCCGAGCAGTGGTGAATGACGGAGCGCAGTCCTCGAAAGCGTGTGAAGGGGCAACCCTTCCGTGGGTTCAAATCCCACCTCCACCGCTGACCAGGCATGACGCGGGTCCGTCGGCCATCTGGCGGGCTGTGCACGGTTGCTCTGCGGCGGGCGCCGGGGACTCGACCTCCGACTGGACGACGGCGAGCGCCGCCACGTTGCGCTGGACGTCGTCGCGGCTCATGGCCGGCCCCCGTTCGCTGATCCGGCCAGGGCCGCGACCGGCGCCGCGATCCGGGCGTAGGCACGCTGCACCTCGTCGCGGAGCGACTCCCAGATCTGCCGGTGCAGCTCCACGAAACGCGGCTCGAAGCGGACCTCCTGGACCGCGCCGCGGGGGCGGGGCAGGTCGATCTCGTAGACGGCTTTCACCGTGCCGGGTCCGGCGGTCATCACAACGACCCGGTCGGCGAGCGCGATCGCTTCCTCCAGGTCATGGGTCACGAAGATCACCGACGGCCTGGTCCGCTCCCAGAGCGCGAGCAGCTCGTCGGACATGATCGCCTTGGTCTGCACGTCGAGCGCCCCGAACGGCTCGTCCATCAGCAGGATCGACGGCTCGTTGATCAGCGCAGCGGCGAGGCTGACCCGCTTGCGCATGCCGTCGGAGAGCTGGTGCGGATGATGGTTCTCAAATCCCGCCAGGCCGACCACCCGGAGCCATTCCCTGGCGCTCTCGTTCGCCTCCCGCTTGCCGAAGCCGCGGAAACCGGGCCGAGCGTGACATTGCCGATGACGGTCTTCCATGGCAGCCAGGCAAGGCTGCGCCGGCCCGCAAGGCTGCGACGACCGGAAAGACTGCGACGACCGGAAAGACTGCGTCAGGTAAGGCGAGGCCGCGGCGCAAGGCAGGATGAGCCGGCGCGAGGCGCAGGCTAGCCTGCTATGCCGTTGCTGCTCCCAGGCGCATGTGCAGGCGGGTGATGGTTCCGGCTGGATCTGTTCGCCTCTCGACGAGATCGCACACCCGGTTGACGAGCCACAAGCCATGCCCGCCCGGAGCGTCAGCGTGCTGGCGCCGTCGTCCGGCCAGCGGGTCGGCGATGTGCCCGTAGTCCTCGACCTGGCAGAGCATCTCCTCGCTGGTACACCAGGAACGGACCACGCCGCCGCCGCCCGCGTGGCCGATCGCGTTGGCAGCGAGCTCGCTGACCGCGAGCACCAGGTCGCCCGCGCGGGTGGACTCCAGGCCGGCGGCACGCGCCTGGCTGGCCGAGAACTCCCGGACTGCTCCCAGGTGCCCGTCGAAGGTCACGAACGCCGCGTCGGGGTCCGGCGGCGGAAGCGGCTCATCGCATCCTGGCGGGAACTGGCCAGGACCAAGGTAGGCGGGGCTAGGGCGCTGGCGGCCGGCGGCGATGACCGCCGGATGTGTCCGCTCCGCGCTGCTGATCACGTCAGCGGGCAGGCGCGAGGTGTCGTAGAGGCAGACGATCGTCATCTCCCGGCCGCGGAACGCCAGGTTGCAGAGTGCCTCATGCCTGGCCACCTCGAGCAGCTCGGCGGATGAGCGCGCGGGCCAGGCTGGCTCCCAGAGGCAGCAGACGTGCTCGCCGGGATGCTCCTCTCCGAAAGACTGCGCTGCCGGGATGATCCGCGCCGGATTGCGGCCCAGCTCGGTCATGTCGGCCAGGATTGCTTTGCGCGGGATCTGCTGAAGAGCCTCGCGGACTAGGCGCATGGTCTGGCTGGGAACCACGACATGAAGCGGAGCAGCCGTTTCGGCCGCGCGGCGCACGATGGCCGTCGCCCAGCCCAGATCGGCGTCGCTGCCGTGGTACAGCAGCGCGGTATGACTGAATCCGGCCTGGTCAGGAGGCATCTCGCCGTACGCTGTCGGCGTTTGCGCAACGTCGGCAGGGCCATCGGCTGTCCCGTCGCGGCCGGTCATGGCATTCCTTCTTTCCCCGCCTTCGTAGATGATGCTTAATTTTCACGTTTCATGCTGACTGCCCGTCAGTGACTTAGGTCACTGGCTGCTGGGACGGCATGCCTCCGCCTGAGCCGCAGCTTGACGACACATCTGCGTGCTCGCTGCCAGCAGGCGCGATGACCAGCCCAGATCGGTTCCGGCAACGCGAACTCGCCAGGACCAGACAGTAGTCGGCCCGGCTGGCTAGCCCTGCGCAGACACTGGTGGGCTGGCCCCTTTTCCGACTAATGGTCCTGTTATCGTCGGGTTCAGTTTGGGTTAGCGCCTCAGAGGCAGTCGTGGACCGCAACGCGCACAAGGCGCGCACAAAAGAGGCTCCCCATGTCCGCTGGGGTCACCGTGGCCCTCATCGTGGTCATCGTCGCCGTGGCGGCAGTCAGCGCCATGGCGTCAGGTCATGCTTGCTGACGCGCCGCGCGAAGAGCGGTCTCACGAGGTCGGCTGCCGGCCGTGACGCGCGGTAACCGCGACGCTGATCCATCCCACGGCGATGGCGAGCCAGAAGCTGACGATCCGGAAGACTAGGGCCGCCGAGAGCGCCGAGGCATGGCCCGTACCGTAGGCGACCAGGATGACGGCCAGGCTGCCCTCGATGACGCCGATGCCCCCGGGGACGATCGGCAGCGTTCCCGCTACCTGGGCCACGCCGTAAGCCAGCAGCACGCCTGCCCACGGGACCGACGCATGAACGGCGCCGAAGGCGCATAGCAGGCAAAAGAAGTCACAGAACCACACGCAGGCGGCGAGCGCGACGATCCCGGCCGTCGATCGCCTGCTCAGCGGAATCTCCCGCATCCGCGCCAGCGTCGACTCGACCCGGGCGCCGATGCTCCCGCGCGGGTGCCCCGTGACGCGCCGCGCCGCGCGGACGAGCGCACCGGCCAGCCGCAGGACCAGATCCCGCCGGAGCAGGATCGCGCCTGCCACCAGGACGATGATCAGGCCGATGGCCGCCGCGCCGGTGTTCTGAGTGCTCGTGCTTCCGGCGAGTGCGACGACGACGCCGAGCAAGAGCAGCAGTGACATGCCGATCGCCTGCGCGATCAGGATCGTGAAGATGGTCCATCCGGCGCTCGCGCCGGTTGCCCCGCGCCGCCGGTAATAGCGGTAGCGATAGGCACCGGAGACGGCGGGTTCTCCTGGCACGGTGTTCGCGATGGCATCGTTGGCCAGCGTCAGGAGAAACAGGCCCGGCATTCCGATGCTCGCGCCGCTCCGGCGCAGCACCCGTTGCTGCAGGTAGGCATAGGTCCACAGGGACGCGGTCTCGGACGTCACCGCCGCAGCTACCCACCCGACGGCGACGTGGCTGAGCTGATGCCACGCGGCCACGAACTCCGTTCGCCTGCCGTAGAGCAGCAGCAGGACCACGATCCCTACGCTGATGCCCAGGACGTAGCGGACCACTTCCCGGAAATGGCGGCCGGTCTGTCGAATCGCGATCTCGTCCGCCACGGGTCCAAACTACCGAGTACCGCTGCAGATCAGGCATAGAAGGGGCTGGGGAAATTGGGACAGGACTTCGGTGGCCGGATCGGGCGCGACTGGCGGGATTCCGAGCCCTGGTGGCCGCCGGAGCCGGCCCCGCCTCCCGGGGCACCCAACATCGTCCTGGTGGTTCTCGACGATGTCGGCTACGCCCAGCTTGGCTGTTACGGCTCCGACATCGAGACGCCGGTACTCGACGGGCTCGCGGCGAACGGCGTCAGGCTCTCGAACTTCCATACGACGTCCCTGTGCTCGCCCACCCGCGCCTGCCTGCTGACCGGCAGGAACCATCACCGCAGCGGGATGGGCCGGGTCGCCGACCTGGCCGTCGGGTTTCCGGGCTACTGGGGCAAGCCTCCGCGGGAGAACGGCTACCTCTCCGAGATTCTGTGCGGCGCGGGGTATGCCACCTATGCGATCGGGAAGTGGCACCTGTCTCCCGAGGACGAGACCAGCATGGCGGCCTCGCGCGCGACCTGGCCGCTGGCCAGGGGATTCGACCGCTGGTACGGCTTCCACGGCGGTGAGACCCATCAGTTCGCCCCCGCGCTGTACCACGACAACCACTCGGTGCGATCCCCGGAGTCGATGCAGGACGGTTATCACCTCACCGACGACCTGGCCGGCCGGGCGATCGAGTTCCTGTCCGACCTGCGGGCGGTCGACGTCGACAAGCCGTTCTTCCTGTATTTCGCGACCGGTGCGTGCCACTCGCCGCACCAGCCGCCGCCACGGTGGCGCGAGCACTACCGCGGCCGGTTCGACCTCGGCTGGGACGCCTGGAGGGAGCAGATCTACGAGCGCCAGGTGGCCGCCGGGCTGCTCCCGGCCTCTACCGCGCTTTCTGCGCGGCCCGACTGGGTTCCGGCCTGGGACTCGCTCGACGGGCGGGACAAGAAAGTGGCGGCGCGGTTCATGGAATGCTTCGCCGGCTTCCTCTCCCACACCGACGAGCAGATCGGCAGGGTGCTCGACTTCCTCGATGAGCTCGGGGACCGGGACAACACGATCGTCGTGGTGGTCTCCGACAACGGGGCGAGCGCGGAGGGCGGTGCCACCGGGTCGATCAACGACGTGCGGATGCTGAACCTGGACCCTGCGTCGAACGACGAGATGCACGAGAGGATCGATGAGATCGGCGGCCCGCTGACCCACAACAACTATCCCTGGGGCTGGACCATGGCGGGCAACACCCCGTTCCGCCGGTGGAAGCGCGAGGTTCACGAGGGCGGGATCGCTGATCCGTGCATCATCTCCTGGCCCAGGAGCGCCTTCGATACGGGAGGCATCAGGCTCCAGTTCACCCATGCCGTCGACGTGCTGCCCACGCTCGCCGAGCTGGCGGGCCTTGAGCTGCCCGCCGAGATCGAGGGCATCGAGCAGAGCGCCATCGACGGCGTGAGCTTCGCCTATCTCCTGGGGAAGGACGGGGCGTCGGCACCCGAACGGCACGAGACGCAGTACGCGGAGATGTTCGGCTCGCGAGCGATCTACCACCAGGGCTGGAAAGCCGTGACATTCCACCCGGTCGGCCCGCTCTACGATGACCAGGACCCGAACGCGCCGTTCGACGAGGACGTCTGGGAGCTCTACAACGTGCGGGACGATCTGTCGGAGACGGCCGATCTCGCGGCGCAGCATCCGGATCTGCTGAATGAGCTCATCGGGCTCTGGTGGGACGAGGCACGGCGGAACCAGGTCCTGCCCTTGGACAACAGGGTGCTGTGGGCCCTTGTTCATCCCAAGCCAGATCACCGCCGGCCGCGGGAGGCGTTCCGGTACTTCCCAGGCGGCGCTCAGGTGCCTGAGCCTGTCGCCGTGAACGTGCGGAACCGGTCGCATGCGCTGATCGTGGATGTCGCGGTCACCGATCGCGGGGCCTGCGATGGCGTCCTGCTTGCCCTCGGCTCGGCGCTCGGCGGCTGGTCTCTGCACATCCTCGACGCGAAGATCCGCTACGTGCACAACCTGTACGGCAAGGAACGGCACGCGATCGAGTCGGCGGAGACGCTCGCGCCAGGAGAGCACCACATCGAGTTCGTCTTCACCAAGGACGAAGGGCTTGGCGGCGTCGGCGTCCTGAGCTGCGACGGGCGAGAAGTCGCCAGGGCCACGATCCCCCGGTTCACGCCATCCGGCTTCAACGGCGTCGGCGCCGGGCTTACCTGCGGCTATGAGTGGGGACCGGCAGTCGGCACCGGCTACGCCGCGCCTTTCTCCTTCGCCGGAACCATCCGCCGGGCCAGCGTCGAGACGAGAGGGCCGGTCGTGCGTGACCCGCTGGCCGAGCTCGAGGCGATTCTGGCCGAGCAGTGACCTGATCCGGGCGGTCAGTGGTCAGCGGGCGGGTGGTCAGCGGTCAGTGGTCAGTGGCCAGTGGTCAGCCCCGGGCGGGGGTGCGGGGGATGGCCATGGTGTCGGCGCCGTCTCCCGCCGCGACTTCCCTGACCCGCCGTGCGGCAAGCCCGGCTGGCAGTCCGAGGAACCGCAGCGAGGCGGCGACGGCGTCGCGCAGGAAGGGCTCGTCGTCAACGACGAGCAGTTCGCCCTGGTCAGCCGAGCCGCTCAGCACCTGGTTGCCCATCGCCTCTCTCCTGCACCCCACCGCGATCGCACCACACCGAGGCCGGCATCTGGCATGAGTTCCATGCGAGTTGCATGTGAGCGGAGGCTACCGACCGCCTGCGGCTCGCCGTCTACTGCCAGGCACTGGGAATCAGCGCTGAGCAGGCAGTAGCCCGGGTCAGGGCACGGCGGCCGATCGCCGACCCGAATCCGGGCTTCCGTGCGCAGCTTCAGCGGCTGCGGCCAGGGTGAAGCCAGGTAGACCCCGTCAGGGCGCCCGGGTTAAGCTCGGGCCATCGCCGGGTTTTGTCAGGAAGGTGCTCGATGAGCAAGCAGGTACGGTTGACGGAGCCGCTCGTCAGGGACGACGGAAGGCTGCGCCCGGCTTCCTGGGATGAGGCACTCGACCGCGCGGCAGCCGGGTTCTCGGTCGCCAGGCAGCGGGACGCGACGAAGTCGTTCGGGATGTTCAGCTGCTCCAAGGCCACGAACGAGATGAACTACATGGCCCAGAAGTTCGCCAGGGTCGTGATGGGCAGTAACAACATCGACAGCTGCAACCGAACTTGACACGCTCCTAGCGTCGTCGGTCTGGCGGCTGTGTTCGGAGCGGGTGGCGGCACCACCTCCTACCGGGAGGCGGAAGACGCCGACCTCCTCGTCCTGTGGGGCTCGAACGCGCGCGATGCGCACCCGATCTTCTTCCACCATGTGCTGAAGGGGATCAGGCATGGTGCCCGGCTGTATGTGGTGGACCCGCGTCGAACCCCGTCAGCGCAGTGGGCGGACGCTTGGCTCGGCATCGAGGTCGGATCGGACATCTCGCTGGCGAACGCCGTTGCCCGCGAGATTATCGAGGCCGGCCTGGTGAACGAGGAGTTCGTGCGCCGGGCTACATCCGGCTTCGAGGCCTACGCCGCCGCGGTGCAGCCGTACACGCTGGAGCGCGCCGAGCGCGACACCGGCGTGCCCGCCGAGCTGATCCGCCGGCTGGCACACGATTACGCCAGAGCCGACCGCGCGCAGATCTGCTGGACCCTGGGCATCACCGAGCACCACAACGCGGCCGACAACGTATTCGCTCTGATCAACCTGTCCCTGCTCACCGGGCACGTCGGCCGGTACGGGTCCGGGCTGGTGCCGCTGCGTGGCCAGAACAACGTGCAGGGCGGCGGCGACATGGGGGCCATCCCCAACAAGCTGACCGGCTTCCAGGACATCGAGAACGACCTGGACGCCCGGGCCAGATTCGAAGCCGTCTACGGCGTGCCGCTGCCACCCAGGCGGGGCTGGCACCTGTCGCAGATGTTCGATGCCATGGAGGCAGGCGAGCTGACTTCCTGCTACATCATCGGGGAGAACCCGTTGCGCTCCGAGGCCGACACCGGCCGCGCACGCAAGCTTCTCGAGGGACTCGAGCACCTGGTCGTGCAGGACATGTTCCTCACCGGCACCGCCAGGCTCGCCGATGTCGTGCTGCCGGCCACGGCCACCTGGTGCGAGGCCGAGGGCACCGTGACCTCGAGTGAGCGACGGGTCCAGCGGGTACGCAAGGCCCTGGAACCGCCGCCCGGCGCCCGCGACGATATCGAGATCATCTGCGAGCTCGCCAGGCGGCTCGGCTCCGACTGGGGAGCGCCGTCCGCCGAAGAGGTGTGGAACGAGCTGCGCGCCCTCTCGCCGATGCACGCGGGGATGACCTACCAGCGGCTCGAAGAGCTCGGCGGCATCCAGTGGCCGTGCCCGGACGAGCAGCATCCCGGCGAGCTGTTCCTGCACGCGCGGCTATGGGAGGACGATCCAGCCAAGCGCGGGGCGCCAGCCCCCTTCACGCCCGTAGAGCAGGACCCGCCGCTGGACGAGCTGTCGCCTGAGTTCCCGATCCGGCTCACTACGGGGCGCCGGCTCGACTCGTTCAACACCGGCGTGCAGACGGGTCACTACTCGACGCCGATCCGTCGGCCCGAGACGCTCAACCTGTCGCCGGAGGACGCGGTCCGCCTTTGCCTGGCGGAGCGCGAGGTGGCGCGAGTGTCGTCGCGGCGGGGTTCGCTCGAGGTGCCGGTCCACGTCGATCAGTCGCTGCGGCCGGGCCTCGCCTTCATGACGCTGCACTTCCCCGACCAGGTGGCGACCAACGTGCTCACGCTGGACGCCTGGGATCCCAAGTCAGGCACCGCCGAGTTCAAGGCAACGGCGATCCGGGTGGACAAGCTGGATGTCCCCGTCCCTGATGGCGGCGCGATGCAGCGCGCGAAAGTGGGTTCCTAGTGGATCTGCGGCTCGGGGCCGCCACGCCAGCCACCGACGAGGAGCAGGCCGCCGTCGCCTCGGTGCTCGGGCCGGCGGGCAGTGGCTGGGAGGGCGGGCAGCGCACGGCCGCCGACGGGCATGCCGCCATCGGCGGTCACGCCGCGCGGGCGCAGCGGCACCTGCTGCTGCCCGTGCTGCACGCGGTGCAGGAGCGGGTCGGCTGGATCAGTCCTGGTGCGCTTGACCACGTTTGCGCCAGGCTCACGGTCCCGCCCGCCGAGGCGTACGGGGTGGCATCGTTCTACGCCCTGTTCCGCACCAGCCCGTCCCCGTCGACCGTCGTGCACGTCTGCGATGACCTGGCGTGCCGGGTAAACGGCGCCGAGCAGGTCTGCGAGCAGATGGAACGTCGCTTCGGTACGGAGGGCGCGGCAGCCGGGGCTAACGGCTCGGGCGTCAC
Source organism: Streptosporangiaceae bacterium (assembly GCA_035532775.1). Classification (GTDB taxonomy): domain Bacteria; phylum Actinomycetota; class Actinomycetes; order Streptosporangiales; family Streptosporangiaceae; genus Chersky-822. Next base: position 2,978 of record DATKQH010000208.1, on the reverse strand, counting down.
CTGGCAGCGCAGTCCCTGCCTCGGTCAGTGTGACCGGGGTTCGGCGGTGCTGATCCAGCAGGCAGGCGCGGATCGGGCCAGGGTCGTGCTGGCACCCGCGGATGCGGACCAGGTCAGGCCCGCGCTCGCCACGGCCGCCCAGCCCGGATTGGCTGCCCAGGCCGCCGCTGCGTCCGCCCCGCTGGTCCCGCAGGCAGCGGGTGACCGCTCCGCGCTCCGGCTGCTGCGCCGGGTGGGCCTGGTCGACCCGGGCTCACTCGGCTCCTACCGCGCAGCCGGCGGATACGAGATGCTCAGGCGGGCGATCGCGATCGGGCCCCAGGCCGTGATCAGGGAACTGAAGGACGCCAAGCTGCTCGGCCGCGGCGGCGCCGCGTTCCCGACCGGGGTGAAGTGGGAGGCCGTCGCTACCAACCCGGTCAGGCCGCACTACGTCGTCTGCAACGCCGACGAGTCCGAGCCCGGCACCTTCAAGGACCGGGTGCTGATGGAGGAGGACCCGTACGCCCTGGTCGAAGCCCTCACCATCATGGGCTGCACCTGCGGGGCCGAGCAGGGCTACATCTACATCAGGGGCGAGTACCCGCTGGCGGAAGACAGGCTGCGGCACGCCGTCGAGCAGGCTCGCGCCCGCGGCTTCCTCGGCTCCGACGTGATGGGCTCGGGCATTGCCTTCGACATCGAGGTCAGGTGCGGTGCCGGCGCGTACATCGCGGGCGAGGAGACCGCGCTCGTCAACTCGATCGAGGGAAAGCGGGCCGAGCCGCGCAACAAGCCGCCCTTCCCCGCGCAGTCCGGCCTGTTCGGCAAGCCGACGGCGATCAACAACGTCGAGACGATGCTCTGCGTGCCCGAGATCCTGGGGATCGGCGGCTCGGCGTTCGCGGAGATCGGTACGTCGGGTTCCACCGGCACCCGGCTGTTCTGCCTGTCCGGCTGTGTCGAGCGACCCGGCCTGTACGAGCATGACTTCGGGGTCACGCTGCGCCAGGTGATCGACGCAGCCGGGGGGGTGCGCGACCGCCGCCTGCTGCGGGCGGTGCTGCTCGGTGGCGCGGCCGGCTCCTTCGTCGGTCCCGACGCGCTGGACACGCCGCTCACGTTCGAGGGAGTGCGGGCGATCGGCGCGACGCTGGGGTCCGGCGTCGTCCTGGTGCTCGACGACACGGTCGACGTGGCCAGCCTGCTCCAGCGGATCGCCAGGTTCTTCCGCGACGAGTCGTGCGGGCAGTGCGTGCCGTGCCGGGTCGGCACGGTCCGCCAGGAGGAACTGCTCGGCCGGCTGGCCAGCGGCGCTCCGCTCGGCTCGGCCGAGCGGGAGCTCGCCCTGCTGGACGACATCGCCGCGGTCGCGCGGGATGCCTCGATCTGCGGCCTTGGCCAGACCGCGGTCGGCGCCGCCATCTCGGCCGTGCACCTGGGCCTGATCGGCGCGGCGGTGCCCGGAGCTAACGGGAAGGAGCCGACATGACCGCGGTGTACCTCGAGGCGCCTCAGCGACTGGTCGATGTGACGATCGACGGGAAGACGGTGCGCGTCCCGGAGGGCAGCACACTGCTGGAGGCCTGCCGCGAGCAGGGGATCGACACGCCGACCCTGTGCTACCTGGAGAACCTCACCCCCGTGAACGTGTGCCGGGTCTGCGTCGTGGAGGTAGAAGGATCCAGGACGCTGGTGCCGGCCTGCTCGCGGAAGGCCGAGCCCGGCATGACCGTACGCACCGACACCGACCGGGTGCGGACGAGCCGGCGCATGGTGCTCGAGTTCCTGGCGTCCTCCGTCGACCTGACGCTCACCGCGCCTGAGGTACGCCGCTGGATCGAGGAGTACGGTGCGGACCCCGGCCGCTACGGCGAGGCGGCTCCGGCGCATGCGGCCGGGGACCGTGACGCGGCCCGGCCCGGCGAGCACCACGCGAGCGACGGCACGGACGCCGAGACGGTCGCCCAGCCGGTGAAGTACGACAACGACAGCTACGTCCGGGACTACTCGCGGTGCATCCTGTGCTACAAGTGCGTCGAGGCATGCGGTGAGGACGCGCAGAACACGTTCGCCATCGCGGTAGCCGGCCGGGGATTCGACGCCCGGATCTCCACCGAGTTCGACGTCAGCCTGCCCGACTCAGCCTGCGTGTACTGCGGCAACTGCATCGGGGTCTGCCCCACGGGCGCGCTCATGCCGGCCAGCGAGTACAACCTGCGGCAGTCAGGGGACTGGGATGAGTCGAAGCAGGCCGTCACCACCACCATCTGCCCGTACTGCGGTGTTGGCTGCAACCTGGAACTGCACGTGCAGGACAACCGGATCGTGAAGGTGACCTCGCCGCTTGACCACGATGTCACCAGCGGGCACCTGTGCGTGAAGGGCCGGTTCGGATTCGAGTTCGTCCAGCGCCGGGCCACGGAGTCCTGACCACGCTCGCGGGCCCGTCAGGTAGTGGCGGCGCGGCCTCCTGCTGCTCGACGAGTTCGCCCTCGATCATGATCTGGATCTCGTCGCTGACGACGAACCTGCCGTCGAGCATCATGTTGAAGCTGAGGCCGAAGTCCTTCCTGCTGATCTGGGTGCGGGCGCTATAGGCGATCCTGTGGCCCATCATCGGGTCGTTGAACTCCCCGTACTTCTGCACCTGGAGCGTTACCGGATGAGTGGTGCCCTTAATGGTGATCGCCGGTAATCGGGGATTCAGGTTTTCGGTTGGTCTGTGTCTAAGCTAATCCACAATGGTGCTAATGGAGGTAGTCCTCCACATAGATTTGGCGAGCGGAGCTTGTCTCGCGGCAGCCGGTAGCCGGCCCGTGGCAGTCTGCGCCCGGTCGTCGGCGGGGCAGCGCTGGCTAGCCGGAGTTTCCGGGATAAGTTGATCTTCGGCCTGTTTCCGCTGGTCAGCAGGCGTGACGGCCTGGTGCGGTGTATTACCCAGGTCAGCGCCTGGGTGCGTAGCGGTGCAGGCCGAAGATGTGGCTGAGCTTGTCCTG